>CAKRKO010000017.1 GCA_934358495.1 uncultured Eubacterium sp.
CAGTGATTCTGAGAAGAATATGTCAGCTTTCGCTGACCAGAATCACGCACCAAGTCTCACGTGCGTTCGACTTGAAAAGGTGCAACAACCGGAAAGCTTTGTTTATGAAGTTGATTTGTCGGCATTATAAAGTGGAATAATTTTTGGGTATAATCTGATTCTGTTTCCACATACTAGATGTACAACAAAATTATGGAAAGTATATCAGATGTGAGAAACAGGAGGTTTTTATCATATGAAGGCAACAGGAATTGTGCGCAGAATCGATGATCTGGGGCGTGTGGTGATTCCGAAGGAGATACGTCGGACGCTGCGGATCCGTGAAGGAGATCCTCTGGAGATTTTTACAGATCAGAATGGTGCGGTGGTGTTGAAAAAATATTCCCCCATCGGGGAATTGAGTACGTTTGCGATGCAATACGCAGAAAGTATGGCGGCTGCATCCGGAAGCCTGGTCTGCGTGACGGATCGGGATCATATTATAGCAGCAGCCGGAAATGGAAAAAAGAATTATGACGGAAAACCGGTCAGCCGGGAGATGGAGCAGTTCATCGAGGCACGGGGATGTCAGGTGGCAGGAGCGCAGGAAAAAGAGTGTCCCAAATTGACACTTGATGATAATATGTCGTATCAGACACAGGCACTGGCGACGATCATCTGCGAGGGTGATGCCATCGGAGCGGTGGCATTGTGCAGTGCGGAACCCAAAAATCAGATTGGTGAATTGCAGGGGAAACTGGCGCAGGCGGCAGCGTTTTTTTTGGCGAAACAGGTGGAACAGTAGGTATAGTTTCGGGTAATTGTGTGGTTTTTATGTCGGTTATGAAAAGGGACTCTGCAATTTTTTCTCGCCCGCTAACAATCGCTGGTCGAGAAAAAATAGCCAGAGTCCCTTTACTGTAGGTTGTGATAAAACCACACTGCTTACCTTTATATCGTGTCATGCATGCGCACAAGTTAATAGCCGAATGCATGTTGGGGTGCATTTCCGTATTAATGAGATAAAATTTTTGTCAAAAACCGCACAAACAAGAAAATTATGTTAATATGTTATGATTACAGTGTCAAAAGGTCTGAGTCCACCTGTGCTTGCACAAGGGTGGATGAGTGACCTTGGGGCGCGCCCCGATATGAGCATAAAAGTGGGATTTTTATCCCACGATATGCGAATAGCGGGAAGGATTGTGGGAGTGCAAAGCACGGAACAATCCGTGTAATCAAGATTTGGGTGTTTTGACACCCAAATCATGTTATAAATGCGAACAAATATTTGGTATTGTCTGACAGAATGTTTTTAGGAGAAATTTATGAGATTTATACATATCGCAGATGTTCATCTGGGCGTCATTCCGGATGCAGGAATGCCTTGGAGTGAAACACGCAGCCGTGACATCTGGAACAGTTTTCGCCTGGTGATCGATCAGGCGCGCACGCAGCAGGTGGACTTGCTTCTGATTGCAGGGGATTTGTTTCACCGGCAGCCGTTGAAACGGGAACTCAAGGAGATCGCGGCGTGGTTTGCGGAAATTCCGGAGACGGAAGTAGTGCTGATTGCGGGAAATCATGATTTTTTGCATACAAAGTCTTATTACAGGACATTTTCGTGGCCGGAGAATGTGCATTTTATACTGGAACGGGATCTGACGGCGGTGCATCTGGAGCGGATTCATACGACGGTATGGGGATGCAGTTTCTGGGACAAGGAAGATGCCAGAACTGTATATAGCAGCAATATTTTGCGGAAGATGATACGAAACAAGGCAGTGCGAAATGTCCGGGATGCAGAATATGATGTGTCGCTGGCGCAGGGAACAGTTGGACGATTATCAGATTTGGAACAGACAAATCAGAGACGGGAGAATTTTCAGATTCTGCTTGGTCATGGAGGTGATGACAGACATCATCCGTTTCGGGCAGGTGAGATCGCAGCGGCGGGATTTGATTACGCTGCTTTTGGCCATATTCACAAAGCAGCACAGCTGATTCCCGGAAAAGTAGTGATGGCTGGTGCACTGGAACCGACGGACTGCAATGATTTTGGCCCGCATGGTTTCTGGATGGGTGAAATGACAGAGCGTGGAACTCATGTTTCTTTTTATCCCATCAAAAAATGTGAATATATTTGTCAGGAAGTGAATGTGACACCGGAAATGTCGTCACATGCTGTGGCTGAACAGGTGCATCGGGAGCTGGAACAGCGGGAATCCTATCAGATTTCTCATGTTATATTACGAGGGTATCGGGATGCGGATATTTCACTTCCGTTGCAGGAAATCGGTCAGATGAACCGTGTGGTTCGGGTTAAGAACGAGACAGAACCGGATTATCAGTTTGAACAGTTAAAACAGAAATACGATGGAACCTTATTACAGAAATACATTGAGGTTATGGAGCAATATCCGGATCCGGTGCAGGGAAAAAAGGCGCTGTATTACGGTGTGCAGGCAATGTTGAATGCCATGGGAGAAGGACAGGAGACATAGGATGATTATCAAAGAGGCGAAAATTGGAAAATTTGGCAAACTGGAAAATGTGCAGTATCAGTTTTCACCGCAGATCAATGTGATCTACGGAGAAAATGAGTCGGGAAAAAGTACACTGATGCAGTTTTTGAAAGCGATGTTGTTTGGACTGGAAAAGACCAGGGTGCGGAAAACATTGGATACCTATAATAAGTATGAACCCTGGGACACGCCGGCGTATTTTTACGGCTCTATGATTTTTGAGACCGGAAATCAGGAGTTTTTGCTGGAACGAAATTTTTATCATAAGGAACAGCGGGCGCGTCTGGTTAATGTCCGGGACGGAGAAGAGCTTTCTGTGGAATATGGTGACCTGGACATGCTGCTTGGCAATGTCAGTGCGGCGGCGTATGAAAATACCTGCTGTATCGGACAGGAGCAGCTTCTGCCGGGGTGTGAACTTGGCGTATTGCTGGAGGATGAGCGCAGCAATCTGGCACAGACCGGAAGCGGGGCATTTCAGTTGTCGGAAGCATTGCAGGAACTGGATCAGAAACGCAAAAATGAAGAGAAGAAGCGAAAAGAACTGGAACAGCAGCGGTTGTCCAAAATTCATCAGCTGGAAGTAAAACAACAGGTGCTGGAACAAAATGTATCAGAACTGAAGGCACAGAAGAGCCGTCAGAGTACACAGCAGGATACGATGCAGGAGCAGGTAATGCAGGCTCAGCAGGCGATGGAAGCGCTGTTGGGAAGATATCAGTCAGTTAGTCAGCAGGAACAGAAGTTTCAGAAGGCTGTTATGCAGCAACAGGTCGCGTGGGAGCAGTTAGAGCAGGAGCGTGCAAGACGAGGGTTAGCAAGGGAGCAATCAGAGAGAGAATGTGTAAGACGACGAGAACAGCTGGAATGGGAGCGATCAGAGTCAGCGGATAGACAGAAAACGGGGGAAAGTGCCGGATTTTCACCGTTGTTGCTGATTGGCGTAGCTGGTTTGATCCTGGCACCGATTTTACGGGCGTCCATTGATGGATTCCAGAGAATAGCACCGATTTTGAATGTGGTCTGTATCATTTTAATTCTGGCAGGACTCATATCTGCATATAACAAGAATAAGAAGAAAAAAGGCGATGAACTTACATATGATAATCATAAGGAACGGAATAGCAGTGAATATGAGCATGGACAGAATGATTTGGAACAATGGAAAGTACAGTCTGTGGAACTGGAACAAAAAAAGATTATTCTGGAGCAACAGTTGAGCCAAATTCAAGACGAAAAAAACGATCTTGAAAACCAGTTGCGTGAATTGAAAAATCAACGAAAATCACTTCAGCTTCAATCTGCCCGTCAGGAAGGTTCCGGGGATCAGCTTCAGAATCAGATTCAGGAAAAAGAAGTGGAACTGGAAAATCTATCGGAACAGACAGTGGAACTGCAGCTGGAAACCCGAGAAGAGCAGGAAGTTCGCTCTGATTGTGAAGCATTGGAACTAGCAGCAGAAACCATGTCCCGTCTTGCGTCCGGAATGTCAAAAACACTGGAGCGCACAATAGAAAAAGAAATGTCCGAAATTCTGGCGCAGGTTACCGGAGACATCCATGGACATATGCATATGACGGATTCCAAGAGCATTGTTTTATCTGAACAGATGAAGAAACGTGCGCCGGAAGCTTACAGTCAGGGAACCATGCAGCAGGCATATTTTTCTTATCGGATGGCAGCGGGAAAACTGCTGACAAAGGAAGAACCGTTGCCGTTTTTGCTGGATGAGACATTTGCAAGTTATGATGAAATGAGACTGCGCCAGACGCTGCGGTGGCTGGCAAAACAGGAAAACCAGATTTTTCTTTTTAGCTGTCGGGACACAGAAATCCGATTGCTGCAGGAAGAGGGCATTCCATTTCAGGAAATTTATTTGTAGAAAGTCCAGTTCACCCGCGCCATTCGCAAAACGCATTTACATGCTTCTCCATAGCATCGCAAAAGCTCGCTATTAATTTTGCTCATAAGAAGGCGCTCCCTACGTCACAATATATTCAGATAACTTTTCGTGCAAGCACGAGCGTTATCTGAATATATGTGACGAGTGAACTGGTGAAAAAAATAAAAAATTATGTTGTGTTCTAACGCAAGATATGAGAAAATAAGAGATAATTGTGAAAAACCACAGTTCGCCCGGACTATTTGGCAAAATAGAAATATGCGAAGCACGGACGATTGGTGTAGAAAAGTGAAGGAGATAGATAGATGGACGTAGACCTTGGGCAGTTAAGAGAGCCGTGCGCCTGCGGAAAGGAACATAATATTGATGTCGAGAAGATCGTCATCGAATCCGGAGCAGCGAGCCAACTGGAAGATATTCTGGAAGAGTTTCAGAATCCGGTATTTATATGTGACAGTAATACGCGGACGGCGGCGGAACCGTTTTTAGAGGAAGAATTTAAGGATTATCCGGTCATTGAACTGAATCCGGAAGGACTTCAGGCAGACAACCGTGGTGTGAACAAAGTGATGAAACAGCTGGATTATTGCGACAGAGGCTTAAGCAGTGTCTCTGTGGACGTGCTGGTTGCAATCGGAGGAGGAACCATTCATGATCTTACCCGTTATGCAGCAACTGAGTACGATATTCCGTTTGTTTCTGTGCCGACAGCAGCCAGTGTGGATGGATATGCAGCAAATGTGGCAGCGCTGAACTGGGATGGGTTAAAGAAAACCGTTGCAGGTGTGGCTCCGCGTTGGATTCTGGCAGACACTGATATTTTCGGCGCGGCACCGTCAAGACTTACCGCATCCGGTGTGTCCGATTTTCTTGGAAAATATATTTCCATTCTGGATTGGAAAGTCGCACATCTGGTCACAGGAGAATACATCTGTGAGGAAGTGTGTGATCTGTTGGAAAAATCACTCCGTGATGTCAGCAGAGTACTGGATGATATCCGTTTCGGAGACAAAGAGGCAATTGAAAAACTGATGTATGCCCTGATCCTGTCGGGTCTGTGCATGCAGATGGTGGAGAGCCCGCGCCCGGTATCCGGAGCAGAGCATATGATATCCCATTTGTGGGACTTAAACGTGTTGAATGAGCAGACCAAGGCACTGCATGGTGAGCAGGTGGGTCTCGGTCTGTTGCTTGTGACGGATTATTACAAAAAGCTCGGATATGCCATCCGACACAAAAACGTAACTGTAAAATCGGAAACAGCCAAAGGACTTGAAATGAGTCTGTTGGAACATACATTTGGAAAAAAAGGCCTGTTGGAAGGAATTCTGACAGAAAATACGCCGAATCCACTGGAAGATATCGATCTGGAAGAATTAGAAGAGCAGCTTCCGGAAATCGAAGATCTCATCGATGATCTCCCGGATGCAGACGACATGTATGCAAAACTGCATGACGCAGGCTGCGTACATGAGATATCCAACCTTGGAATTAGTCAAAAAGAAGTAGAACTGACGCTGCAGAGCAGCCCATACGTCAGAAATCGTCTGACGTTACTGCGGCTTTCCAAACTGTTGGAGTGGTAACATTGCCAGCTGAGTCAGTGGCACCGTGGGATGATTATGCTGGTGATTACAACGTAGATTAAAAATAAAAAATGTGAAACAAGGCGGTAGGGCAATTTTCGTCGCAGGAGATAAGCGGCGCAGCGTATGCAGAAAATTGTTCGTGTCTGTTTCACATTTTTATTTGGTTTGAATTTTTCATACACCTTTATCACTGGCATAGGTAATCCCAGATTTTGAAGGATAATTCGTAGAGAAATAGAAGATGGCTGTCAGAAATGGAAATTTCCAGCAACTCTTCTATTTTTTTTACCCGATAAAAGAAGGTGCTCCGGTGGATATGCAGAAACTCCGCTGTTTTCGCTGCATTTCGATCATGCTCCAGATACGCCCGCAGCGTCTCCACAAATTCCGTGTGATACATTTTGTCATAGTCCTGCAGTTGAAAAATATGATAATGAATACCCGCTTCCAGACCTTGATAATCGCACTTGGAAAACAGATATTCCGGCAGCGCATCGGTACTGTAAAACAGATTCTGCTCCGGCTTCTGCAGATTAGAAATTTCCAGCGTGTGCAGCGCCTGATTGTAAAAAATTCGGATTTTCAGAATATCCGCAAATGGCTGGCTCAGGCTGACCTTCAGATGATTGCGTTTCGAAAAAAGTTCCAGCGGATCTGTCAGTGCGGCATTTAACTGCACGGGTGTATCCTGATTGATCAGCAGGATGATATTGTTTTTGTATACTACGGACATGGCATTTGGATAAACCTGCCGCAGGGAAGCCATCTGACGTTTGTTGAACAGGTCACTGTTGTGCGGTTCCGGGCAGTATAAAATGGCCAGGCAGAAAAACTTGCCAAAGCGGCGGTTTAAAAGTTTCAACCGGGCTTCGATGATATTTACATCGTTGAAACGTCCTTCTAACAGTTCTGTAAGAAATGTCTCATACTGTAGTCCTGTTTTTTGTACAAAAAATTCATGTTTTTGCATCTCGATTGCACAGATGTCGGAAAAGGCAGTGATCAGCCGCAGCTCATGTTCGCTGGCCTCGGCTTTCTCCGGCAGACAAAGTGCCACGTAGCCGGTCATGACATGCTGAATACGGATGCCGCAGAAAATCCAGTTTGTATCCGGGTGATCTTCGGTCTGAACAAAAAAGGCCTGATTGTTTTTGTAAATCTGATGCTCTATTTGCAGACGGCGCAGACTTTCCACTTCCTGGGAGCTTAAGAAAATACCTTCTGCGCTTTTTTCCATACCGAAAGGAAGCTTGTGCATCAACGGGGAAACAGCGATCATGCTGTAACTTGCGTCAAGCACGGACATGGGGCGATGCAGAAAGGACTCCGCCCGAAGGATGAGGTCATCCAGTCCGCGGCCGCTGTAAAGTAAGTGATACAGGTCGTTGATCTCCTGCTGCAAGTGGAATTCAAAGGCCAGACGGTCATTCAGAAACAGGAAAGCTTCGGTCATTTCCGGCATATTTTCTATTAAAATAACTGAAAAATTTTTATCCGGAGTTATGTTTTGGCTCGCATCCAGTAGAAGTATTGGTGCCTGATCGTTCTTGTTTTCAGCAATCTTTCCCAGAACTTCATCCGAACCCAGATATAGGGTATCCCCGCACAAAACGGTATCCGGCCGGAGTATATCGATCCGGTTGACAAACCGCTCCGTGTCATATTCATTTTTGGCCCGGCAGGAGTAAGTATCCTGCAACTGATCAAGTAATATTTTTAACGTGATCATAAAGTATCCCCCCTGAACATAAATGACAGATATTCCATTCGACATTTGTTGAAAATAAAGCCAAAAGGGTGAATGATTTTCAACAGCTGTTTGAAGCTTTTTTATAGTGTGCATGTTATAATTTTATCAGTGATTATAGTGACAGTGTACCATAATAGTACCGTGCACGTCAAAAATATATCAAAACAGCAGGGGTGCCGCAGCATTCCTGGAAACTATGATTAGAACAGAATGAAAATCAGAACGACAACTGTTGAATGAACGCAGAATAAGCATTCCCCTCGCTTCAAGTGCGTAGAGCACTAAGCGGTGGATAAGGGGGATGATTATGTCAGTGGGAGTTAAAAGCTCCCACTGACAGGTCGCAAAGCGACTGCGTTCATGAGCAAGTAGCGAAAGCGGATTGCGAATGTCCGCTTTACAAAGAACAGAAGGGAGAAAAACATGGCAGTCATTACGATTGACGGCACACGTCTGGAAGTGCCGGAGAACAAAAATGTATTGGAATGTGCGCTGGAAGCCGGAATTTATATTCCGCACCTCTGCCATCATCCGGATCTGCCGGAGAATGGTTCCTGCCGCATGTGTATTGTAGAAGTCGAAGGTCAGGAAGGCGTGACCACATCCTGTACCCTGCGTGCACAGGACGGAATGGTAGTACATACCACAAGTGAGCGGATCAACAAACTGCGTACCCTGGCTCTGGAATTGCTGCTTGCCGGACATCCGGAAGATTGTTCCACGTGTCCGAAATATGGTAACTGCGAGCTTCAGACACTGATCCAGTATATCGGTGCAAACAACGCACGTATGCGTACCCGTATCAAAGGCATTAAGATGGAAGAGGGCAATCCGCTGCTTATTCATGATATGAACCGCTGCGTACTGTGCGGACGCTGTGTACGCGCCTGCAACAAACTGAGAGGCGTAGGCGTATTGCAGTACAACAAAAAAGATCTTGAGACATATGTAGGAACCTTACATGGAAAATTACTGAAAGATGAAGACTGTCGTTTCTGTACCGCCTGTGCAGAAGTCTGTCCGACCGGTTCCATCCGTGATAAATTACAGCTTCTGACAACGAACCTGAAAAAAGAAGAGGCATTGGTACCGTGTCGTACCGCCTGTCCGGCTCATACGGACATCCCGCGTTACATCCGTTTTGTAAAAGAGGGCGATTATGATGCAGCCGTAGCGGTCATCCGTGAGAAAGTACCGTTCCCGAACGCGCTGGGACATGTCTGCAGTCATGTATGTGAGCTGGAGTGCAAACGAAAAGAAGTCAGTGATGCAATGTCCATCCGTGACATCAAACGTTATGCCGCAGAGCACGATACCGGCCGCTACTGGAAAGGTAGAGGAAAACAGCTTCCGGATACCGGCAAGAAAGTATGCGTCGTAGGCGGAGGCCCTGCCGGTCTGACCGCAGCATATTACCTGAGAAAACAGGGACATGCCGTTACCGTAAAAGAAGCACTTCCGACGGTTGGTGGTATGATGTCTTACGGAATCCCATCCTACCGGCTTCCGCGTGAGATCGTTGCGCAGGAAGCAAACGTGATCGAGGATCAGGGTGTAGTCATCGAGACAAATACAAAAGTAGAGAAACCGGTTGAATTACTGAGTGAGTACGATGCGGTCTTAATGACCATCGGTGCACACAAAGGTGTCCGTCTTCCGATGGAAGGCAGCGAGCTTCCGGGTGTTCTGTTAAATATTGATTTCCTGCGTAATGCAAGTCTTGGTCAGGAGACCGGAATGGGCAAGCGCATCATCGTTCTCGGAGGTGGAAACGTAGCTTTCGACTGTGCAAGAACCGCAAAACGTCTGGGCGCAGAGGAGATCCATCTGGCCTGTCTGGAGGCAAGAGAAGCCATGACTGCAGATGATGAAGAAATCGAGCAGGCAAAAGAAGAAGGCATATTTGTGCATCCGGCACAGACCTTCGAGCGTATTACAGGAACTGATGCTGTTACCGGCGTAGACTTTATGAATGTGAAATCGTTTACCTTCGATGAGAACCGCAGAGCCATTATCGAAAAAGAGGAAGGCAGCGAGCATCACATTGATGCAGACACCGTTATTTTTGCAACCGGTCAGCGCCCGGATCTGACAGAAGAAGCAGGTCTGACCTTAGGCAGAGCAAATAGCATTGTTGTAAAAGAAAACTCCCTTGCAACTGAGACCGAAGGCGTATTTGCAGCCGGCGACGTTGTATATGGAACAAAATCCGTAATCCTTGCCATTGCATCCGGCCGGGATGCAGCGGTTGAAATTGATAAATATCTGGGTGGCGACGGAGACATCAGCGAGACACTTGCTCCCAAGCAGCATGCAGATCCGAAGATTGGTAAAATAGAAGGTTTTGGTTACCTTGAACGTACCAGGACACAGGTAACACCGGCAGCAGAGAGACAGGACAACTTCAACGAAGTAGACCATGGTATCTGTGATGCGGATATTTGCGGTGAAGCAAGCCGCTGCCTGCAGTGTGACTTAAGACTTCAGATCCATCCATCCAGACTGTGGACCGAATATTCGAATCAGAAGGAGGCGTAAGACAGATGAGTGCTTTAGAAAATGCAAAAAACATGAGTGTTGAAGAGATTCTGGCAAAAACTGCGGCTTCCGGATTACTGGAATTTGGTGTAGAGCGCAGTGCTGTGACAGAAAAATGGAATCAGGTAAATGCAGAACGAGAATTTCAGACCAATCCGATCCGTGTGGTTGCAGGTTTAAATAATGCGGATATCGCAGGGGTTTTGCTGAAAGTATTGAAAGCTGACCCGAAAAAAGTAATGGAAGGTATGGCGATCGCAGCGTTGGCGGTAAATGCAGAGGAAATGTATCTGTACCTTCCGGAGAAAGAAGCTGAGTATGCAAAAGAACTTGAGACAGAGGCTGCCGGATACGGCATCCGGATCCAGACAGGTCTCATCAATCGCAGAGCAAGCCGCGGCGGTGCATTCCATCACATTTTAACTATGGCTGCACTGGCTGATATTTTCACAGACAGCTACGAGCCGTGTACTTATATGGCAGTGTGCAAAGACGGTAAAATGGGTGAACTTCAGAAAGTATCTTTTGGTACAAAAGTGGCTGAACTGGTGGGCGATGCAGATGTGAAAGCCATCGCCATCGGTACAAAACTGTACGACGCATCCGCCATGGATCTGGTGATTGAAGCAGATACCCAGATCGGAAACGGTGTGATCACGGTTTACAGTTCCAAATGTTGTATGATCCATGAAACCGAAGAGGTACTTTTGGCAGAGCGCAGACAGAGCTGTGGAAAATGTACATTTTGCCGTGAGGGTCTGATCCAGCTTCATACCATGGTAAAAGAAATTACGGAAGGACAGGGCAAAAAAGAATTTACAGATATGATGGCAGAAATCGGAGAAGCCATGACATTCTCTACTCCGTGTACCATGGGACAGACTGCATCTGATTTTGCAATGGGCTCCCTGAAATATTTTGCAGGTGAGTATGAAGATCATATCAAGAAGAAAAAATGTGCAAACAATGTATGTTCCGCATTTATGAGCATTTACATTGATCCGGATCTTTGTGAAGGATGTGAGGAATGTGCGGATGTCTGTCCGGCTGATGCCATTGAGGGCAAGAGCGGATATATCCACATGATCGATGAATTTGAATGCACCAAGTGTGGAAAATGTATTTCCGCATGTGAGAATGATGCAATTATCCAGACAAATGGCCGTCTGCCGAAGCTGCCGACCCGTCTGACAAAATGCGGTAAATTTAAAAAACGTCACTAAGCACACAATGTTTTATACAGACAGCGTTCAGGCTGTCATCGGACAAAGAGAAACTTTTCCTTTTAAGGAATTCACAATAACACAATTTTATGGAGGTATTTCATTATGAAAACAATGGAAGCAGATGTAATTGTAGTAGCAGCCGGTCCGGCAGGTCTTGCAGCAGCAATCACAGCAGGCGAGAACGATCTGAAAGCAATCGTATTTGAAAAATCCAACACAACCGGTGGAGCAGCAAACATGGGTATGGGACCGCTTGGTATCGGTACAAAATACCAGAAAAAAGCATTCTGCGATATCACAGTAGACGAAGCGCTGAACAAACATATGGAGTATACACATTACCGTGTAGACAGCGATCTGGTTCAGACATACTTCAATAAATCTGCAGACACCATCGAGTGGCTGGAAGATATGGGTGTTGAGTTCGCAGGTGCATTCCGTTACTTCAGAGAGTCTGAGGCAACATGGCATATTGTAAAACCGGAGAATGGTGTGATCGGACCTCGTGCAGCAGGACCGATGGTTCGTGCAATGACAGAGAAGGCAAAAGAACTTGGTGCTGAAATCTACCTTGAGACACCGGCAACCGGCCTGATCATGGAAGACGGTAAATGCGTTGGTGTAAAAGCAGTTGATAAAAACGGTGAAGAGATTGAAGCTCGCGGTAAAGCAGTTGTTGTTGCAACCGGTGGATTTGGTACAAACAAAGAGATGATCAAAGAAAACTTTGGCTATGACCTCTGGGAGAACTACTTCCCGTTCAATGTTCCGGGTACAACCGGTGATGGTCTGAACATGATGTGGGATGCCGGTGCACAGAAATTTGGTGCAAACATCGAGATGATCTATCAGTTAAAAGACAACATGAACTGGTTCCTGTTAGACGCAGTTCTTCGTCAGCCAAACCTTCTGATCAACCAGAACGGTGACCGTTTCATGAACGAGGGCATGATGGGTAACACAACTTACACAGGTAATGCGCTGGCACTTCAGCCGGGAAATTACGGATACTGCATCATGGATGCTAAAATCCTGAAAAACTACAAGAAAAATGGCCCGGATATCTTTGATATCGTTCATCCGGAAGATGCATTCCTGGCAGTTGATGCTGAGTTTGACCGTGCAGAGGAAGAAGGATATGACGGATTCATCCGTGCAGACTCCATCGAAGAGCTGGCTGAGAAACTTGGTATTGACGCTGACAAACTGGAGGAGACTCTGGATGATTACAACGATATGTGTGATGAGGGATACGATGCTCAGTTCCACAAAAAACATGAGTATCTGCATCCGATCACAGGTAAGGGCGGCTACCTGGTAGGTAAATATTACATTGCTGCTTATGGAACAGTCGGCGGTGTCAGAATCAACAAATACGGCGAAGTAATGGATGCAAATCTGAAACCAATTCCGGGACTTTACAGTGCGGGATCTGATGCAAATACCATCTATGGTGATAGTTATAACTTTACACTGTGCGGAAACACCATGGGATTTGCTATTAACTCCGGACGTATGGCGGGTGAGGCAATCGCAGATTATATCGACGAGAATTTCTAGGGTTTGATGGACGGACGTTTCGAAACATGATTTCATCATCAGTTTCGAAACTGTCAGTAACAACAACTTGTAGTAGTGACAGGTCGTAGAAAGATATTCAATGTGCAAAGTTACATTATTGATAAAACAATAACAAGAAAAAACAGATGGTAAACTGGTAAAACTACAATAGGGATAGGAAAATATAGGGAAAATCAGCCTGGATTTACTTTTATAAGTAGATTCGGGCTGTTTTTTTCTTGAAACAAGATATGAAAGTGATAAAAAATTAACAAAAAGGTATTGTACTCTGCATACAATTCTGCTATTCTATGGCCGTGGAAATGATTAATAGTTACTAACCAGAAAGTGAGGACGATCATGAAGGAATTTGAACAGTGGAATGGATTTGAAGGACGTTTGTGGAAAGAAGAAGTAAATGTCCGTGACTTTATCCAGAACAACTACACACAGTATGATGGAGATGAGGAGTTCTTGGAAGGACCGACAGAGGCAACCAACCGTCTGTGGGGCAAACTGCAGGAGTTGCAGAAAGCAGAACGTGCAAAAAATGGTGTTCTGGACATGGAGACAGAAGTTGTTACTTCCCTGACAGCTTATGGTCCGGGTTACATTGATGAAGAATTGAAAGATCTGGAGCAGGTTGTTGGTCTGCAGACAGACAAACCACTGAAACGTGCATTTATGCCGTACGGTGGAATTAAAATGGCTGAGGAATCCTGCAGAATGTATGGATATGAGCCAAGCGAAAAAATTCATGAGATTTTTACAAAATACCACAAAACTCACAATCAGGCAGTATTTGATATTTATACACCGGAAATGAAAGTTGCAAGACACAACAAAATTTTAACAGGTCTTCCGGATACTTATGGACGTGGACGTATCGTTGGCGATTACCGTCGAGTAGCTCTGTACGGTATCGATCAGCTGATCGAGTTCAAGAAAAAAGATTTTGATGCAACAAACCGTCAGGGTATGCGTCGTGGTGACTTCCAGTTAAGAGAAGAAATCGCAGATCAGATCCGTGCATTAAAAGGCATGAAAGAGATGGCGGCTATTTACGGTTACGATATTTCCGAACCGGCAAAAAATGCAAAAGAGGCAGTTCAGTGGGTATACTTCGGATACCTTGCAGCTGTTAAGACACAGAATGGTGCAGCCATGAGTGTTGGACGTGTTTCTACTTTCCTTGATATCTATATCGAGAGAGACCTGAAAAACGGTGTTTTGACAGAGGAAGAAGCACAGGAACTCATTGACCATATGACAATGAAATTCCGTATGGTAAAATTTGCAAGAATCGAGTCTTACAACCAGCTGTTCTCCGGTGATCCGGTTTGGGCCACACTGGAAGTAGCAGGTATCGGCATGGACGGCCGTCACCAGGTTACAAAGACAGACTACCGTTTCCTGCATACACTTGAGAATATGGGACCGGCTCCGGAACCAAACCTTACCGTATTATATTCTTCTCATTTACCGGAGAACTTCAAGAAATATGCAGCTCATATTTCCGTTGAGACAAGTTCCATCCAGTACGAGAACGATGATGTAATGCGTCCGGTATGGGGCGATGATTACTCCATCTGCTGCTGTGTATCCGCTACAGAGACAGGTAAAGAAATCCAGTTCTTTGGTGCTCGTGCAAACCTTGCAAAATGCTTACTTTACGCGATCAATGGTGGTGTGGATGAGAGAACCCATGATCAGGTTGCACCGGAATATGCATCAATCACATCTGAGTACCTTGATTATGACGAGGTAATGAAAAAATATGATGTTATGATGGACTGGCTGGCTCACCTGTATGTAGGTACCCTGAACATGATCCATTACATGCATGATAAATATTACTATGAAGCAGCTGAGATGGCACTGATCGATACTGATGTACGTCGTACATTCGCAACAGGTATCGCTGGATTCTCACATGTTGTAGATTCCTTAAGCGCAATCAAATATGCAAAAGTAAAAACAATCCGTGACGAGAGCGGAATTGTAGTTGACTTCGAGACAACCGGTGATTTCCCGAAATACGGAAATGATGATGAGAGAGCAGACGAGATCGCTGTATGGTTACTGCGCACATTCATGAGCAAACTGAAATATTGCCATACATACCGTGATTCTGAGCCTACGACATCTATTCTGACCATTACATCCAACGTTGTATATGGTAAAGCAACAGGTTCCCTGCCGGATGGAAGAAAAGCAGGTGCTCCGCTTTCACCTGGAGCAAATCCATCTTATGGTGCAGAGCAGAACGGATTATTAGCATCCTTAAACTCTGTTGCAAAACTTCCATATGAAGAAGCACTGGATGGTATCTCTAATACACAGACTATTAACCCGGGAGCGTTGGGACATGACGAGGCTGAGCGTGTAGATAACCTGGTAAATGTTCTGGATGGATATTTTGATCAGGGTGCACATCACCTGAACGTAAATGTATTTGGCGTAGAAAAACTGATCGATGCTATGGAGCATCCGGAGAAAGAGGAGTATGCAAACTTCACTATCCGTGTATCAGGATACGCTGTTAAATTCATCGATCTGACAAGAGAGCAGCAGATGGATGTAATCTCACGTACTTGCCATACTCAGCTGTAAGGAGGAAAATATGGAAAAAATCACAGGCTACGTTCATTCCCTGGAAAGTTTCGGTTCCGTAGACGGACCGGGAGTGCGCTATGTGATTTTCCTTTCCGGCTGTGCCATGCGCTGTCAGTTCTGCCATAATCCAGATACCTGGGATATGGCGAGCGGGCAGCCTTACACAGCAGATCAGCTTTTGGAAAAAGCCTGTCGATACCGCACTTACTGGAAACAGAAGGGCGGTATTACTGTAAGTGGGGGAGAACCGCTGCTTCAGATTGATTTTGTGACAGAACTGTTCCGCAAGGCGAAGGAAAGGGGAATTCACACCACCCTGGATACCAGTGGAAATCCATTTACTACAAAAGAACCTTTTTATTCCAAATGGAAAGAACTGATGCAGTATACAGATTTGATTTTACTGGATATCAAGCATATTGATCCGGAAGGTCATCTGGAACTGACCGGTCAACCAAACGACAATATCCTTGCTATGGCGCGGGAATTGTCGGATATGGGAAAACCGGTGTGGATCCGTCATGTCCTTGTACCGGAGCGAAATGACAAAGATGAGTATCTGCATCGTCTGGCAGACTTTATTCATACACTGAAAAACGTGGAGCGGGTGGAAGTGCTTCCGTATCACACGTTAGGTGTGTTCAAATGGGAAAATATGGGACTTTCCTATCCGCTGGAAGGTATTAAGCCGCCGACCAAAGAACGGGTAGAAAATGCAGAACGGATTCTAGGCGCAGGTGCATTTGCAAAGAAATAATAAAAAGTAGCCGGGGTGATATGCCCCGGTTTTTTGATTGAACAAATTGAGTTTTTTTATCAATTTGCCACAGCATAAAGAAAAAAACAGTGTTTTATAGGGAAAATTCCCGCCTTGCAAGAATTTGAAAAGTATATTAAAATAAATACTATATATCATGTAGGAATATAATGAAATTGACATAGAATACTTGCAAGGAGGAAGCAATATGAAAGTATCAACAAAAGGAAGATATGCGCTGCGTCTGATGGTTGACCTTGGTGTCAACGGCGGCGAAGATAAATATATTTCGCTGAAAGACATTTCTGCACGTCAGAATATTTCCATTAAATATCTGGAACAGATCGTGACACCGCTGCACCGTGCCGGACTGGTAAGAAGTGTGCGTGGAGCCCAGGGCGGATATCGTCTCAGCAGAAAAGCGGACAAGTACACAGCGGGAGAAATTTTACGTGCCATCGAGGGAAGTTTTGCACCGATCGCGTGTCTGGAGACACCGGAAAATGAGTGTGAGCGCTATCATGACTGTGCGACAGTAGGTTTCTGGGAAGGCATGTACAAAGTTATCTCGGATTATGTGGACAGTGTGACATTAAAACAGCTGATCGATGAGCATCTGTCAAGACGTTGCCCTGGATGCCAGGAAAAGTAGAATTATAGTGTATTAGAGGGAAAAGGTATTTAGATGAAGAAAAGACTTATAATGCTGGCTTTTGCAGGAGTACTGGCAGTGGGGCTGTCATCTTGCGGGAAAAAAGAAGTATCTTCGAATCATGTACAGAGTGTTACAAGTGAAACTGATGCAGAAACCAGTATTTCGGAAGAAGTATCGGATCTATCAGAAGAACAGCCAGAGCAGGTGGAACTTCCGGAATCAGAAGAAGTGCAGGGAGATATCTCGCAAAATACAGAGGATACGCAGGCGCAGCAATCGGAGCAGGAAGTATCTCAGGACAACAGCAGTCAAGAGCAAGTGCAAAGTACACCGGTAAGCTACGCGGATCGTCAGGAGATTTATCTGGATGGAAACTGGCAGTATGCAGGAAATTCGGCCATTCATTCCGGGGCAGCTGTGATGTACAAAGCGAGCGGAAATCGAAATGGTATCGTTGTTGGTGTCAACGCAGGACATGGAACTTCCGGTGGGAGCAGTGTCAAAACGTTATGTCACCCGGATGGCTCCGCAAAAACAACCGGTGGAAGTACCGCAGCTGGTGCAACGAAGGCAACCGCAGTTTCCGGCGGCATGACATTTAATGATGGTGCTACAGAGAGTAGCGTGACGCTGCGCATGGCAGAAATCCTTAGGGATAAACTGCTGGCAGCTGGTTATGATGTGCTGATGGTGCGTGATGGTTCTGATGTACAGCTTGATAACGTGGCCCGAACCGTAATCTGCAATAATGTGGCAGACTGTCATATTTCCTTACACTGGGATGGCGATGGCCTGAACTATGATAAAGGAAGTTTTTACATTTCAGTACCTGACGGAATCAAGGGGATGGAGCCGGTGGCTTCTCACTGGCAGCAGCATAATGCACTGGGGGCATCTTTAGTAGACGGTCTGCGGGCGCAGGGCTGCAAGATTAATGGCGGTGGAAGTATGAGCATTGACCTGACACAGACATCCTATAGTACGATTCCATCTGTCGATATGGAACTTGGAAATGCATGTTCCGATCACAGCGACGGCACGTTAAGCACCCAGGCAGAAGGCCTGCTACAGGGCATTAACAATTATTTTGGAAAATAATAAAAAAGGTGTTGACAAACAACACCTTTTTCTGTATTATATATCAAGTAGCGCGGCGATGTGCTACAGAAAATAAAATAACGATGCGTGGCTCAGTTTGGTAGAGCGCTGCGTTCGGGACGCAGAGGTCGCAGGTTCAAATCCTGTCGCATCGATTCTTGGCAGGGGCGCTGAGGTGTTTGGTAAAACGAACATCTCAGTTTTTTTGTGTAAAAAAATCTTGCATGGTGCACTTTAGCAAAGTAAAATAATAGAAGTGAGACATCAGGACGGAGGATATAACCATGCAAAAGAACAGACCGGTATTACTTATAATGGGAACAGAAGATGAAGTAAAACATACATTTGGTGTAACTCAGGAAAATTCGCTGCATGATATGATATTTGGCAATGATGCCGGGTTAAAACAGTGCAGAGTTTGTATTGCAGGTAATCCGGCCATGATTCATGAAGTGATAGAACGTTATACTGTCCTTCTGACAATTACATTTGTTGAAGTAAATACATGGAAGTCAATGTTTCTATATGAATTTCAGAAGCAATATCCTCAAATTGCAATCATGGGTATATTTGCTTCTATTACGGAGGAAGAAATCCAGTACGCAAAAGCATTGTTTATGGAATCGGTATTTGAACAAAAAACATTCAGTTTTTATACATTTGCATTTTCTGTTTGCCGGGAAATGAAAAAGAGGCTGGCACATGAAGACGCTATGAATATTTTTCAACATAAACTTGTACTTGGAGAACCAACATTTTTGGAGCATACATTCTGGCGTAATACAATTTTGGATGAACGGTGGTTTGATGATCAGGAGATGTTTGCAAAGGGAAGGGAACTTGGAATACAGCTGGATGTGGCGGATACCTATGTACTTGTTTTGTGCAGGAGAATTGCTTCACAACAGATGACGGATCAAACGGTATTAGAGAGTTTTGAAACAAGTAAATCATTGTTTGAATATGATGCAACTTATGAGGTTGTTGCAGTAGAAGCATCTGCGGTGTGTTTGATCATTCCGGTTGCAGAGAAAGATTATAGACAGCTGTGTGATATGATTTCGTTTTTTGTACGGAATGCAGCAGAAGAATACGGGATTAGCTGGAGCACTTATACAAGCACAGTGACATTGCTTCCCATTTTGCGACAGAAATATCTGGAATTACGTGAAATGGAACGTAGAAATATATCACCGCAGAGCAGAAATTTTCTGTTGGAAGAAATGCCACTTTATAATCGCGTTAATGTGATAGAAGGAAGCGAGTGGATTCAGTATTTTGCGGAAGGAAAAATTGTGCTGATACGGGAAGAACTTTTTGCGTTTGTGAGTATGCTGATTGAAAAGGGAGAACTCAATATTGAGAGTATGTATGGAATTGTACATCGGTTGAGTATGGCATTTTATGCATCTATGGAGATGCGGAAACAGCCGGTAAATGAGATACTTACAACCCGTGAATATTTGAAGAAATTTAATCAGGCGAGCCGTTCTGTAGAGAATTTATATGCATTCCTGGATTATCTGGAAAGTTATAACCAGTCGGTTATCAAAGATTTACAGGAAGATCACTTTTTATCCATACAGATTCGCCAGTATATTAAGGAGCATATTGAAGAAGACTTGACGAGAGAAGAAATCGCGAAAAACTTTTTTATGAGTAAAGACTATATTTCACATGTTTTCAAAAAAGAAACAGGGAATTCGCTGATCAGTGCGATTAATGAAGAAAAGATCAGTAAGGCAAAGGAGCTGTTGATTACGTCATCAGCATCCGTCAGCGAAATCGCTACGAATCTTGGTATCACAAATTTTTCTTATTTTACCCGAATATTTAAAAAGGAGACAGGAGTGTCTCCACAGGAGTTTCGAAAGAATGCCTGGAATCGTACATAATCTACAGGAGACATGGTATCATGTCTCCTGAATTTTTTTAAAAGTACAAATTATAAACCATAAAGTGCAAGTACAATTCAGCAGAAAAAAATACAATGTACTTGTACAAAAAATGAAATCCGAAACATGTATTTTCAAATGAGAATACGAAGAAGAAGGGAGAAGGACAATGTCAGGATTAGATGTATTAGCATTGGTTGGTGTGCTGGTTTCTTTTGCAGTCATGTTCATTTTGGTATTTAAGGGCATGCATGTTGTATGGGCAACAGTGATCTGTACGATCATCCTAGTCATTACAAACAGACTGAATCTGCTGGATTCTATTAATACGCTGTTTGTATCATGGGGAGATTCCATTCCTCAGTTTGCACCGGTTATTTTATTTGGTGCAGTATTTTCAAAGGTGATGGATTACACCGGAGCAGCGAGATCTTTTGCTACAACGCTGTATAAGTACGCAGTACCAAAATCGGCAGAGGGCAATCGCAGGAGAGCCTGGACGATTGTAATTACTGTGATTCTGGAAGTGGTACTAGTATATGCAGGTATTGACCAGTTTGCAATTTTATTTATTATGATGCCGATACTTGCAACGGTATGTGAGGAGGTAAATATTCCGAGAAGATATTTGCCGGCATTAATTCTTGCGGCAGCAGGTATTGCCTGCGCGATGCCGGGATGTGCAAATGTGTCCAATACCATTCCGATGGGACTGACAGGATCCACCAGTATGGGCGGTATGGTTCCTGGATTTGTTGGAACTGCAGTTGTAGCGGTAGGTGTCTGTGTATATCTGGTAAAATCGGTGAATAAAGCAGTAGCAGGTGGCGAGAAATTTGAATGGGGTGAAGTATTAAAACCATCCGCTGTAGATGGAAATGTACCGCCATTTATTCTCAGTATTATTCCAATTCTGGTAGTTGTCATCGCGTTCAATGCGTTTGGACTGGCTGCACAGTATGCACTTGCACTTGCAGCAATTGTTGGATGCATTATTTTATACAAATGGATCCCGATTCCGGAACAACAGGAAAAAGATGTAAAGGGACATTTTCAGGGCATTTATAAAATGATGCTGGATGGTCTGATGTCAATCGCACCGATCATTCTGATTTTCCTTTCCATGGGATTTGCATCTGTAATCAGTGAAACAAGAGGATATGAAATCCTGCTTGATCTGGTTATGAAGGTAGACTTAAATCCGACAATTACATTTGCAATTATCATGTGTCTGCTGGTTGGTATTATGATCAATCCGGTTGGTGCAATGATGGTAGCAATCCCGTTTGCCATGAGTGCGTTCCCGGATCTGTCACCGTATGCGCTGCACAGAATCGCATCGTTCTCATATATCGTTCTGGATTCTATGCCGTTTGCGGCTGGAATTATTGTTGCGATGAATATGGCAGGTTTGAAACAGAAAGAGGCATATAAGCACCTGTTCTTTACAACTGTTGTGTGGGCGGCAATTGGATTTGCAGTAGTAGTATTACTGTTTACTTTAAATCCGGGCTGGCATTAAAGAAAAAGCAGGTTGAGAAGAAAGTTTGTGAGTATCGTCCAGGAGTGACAATAGAATGGAGTGTAAAATGAAACAATTATCAACAGAAGTAGCTGTGATTGGAGCAGGTCCGTCAGGTATGGCGGCAGCACTGACAGCAGCGCGATTGGGAAGAAAAGTAATGATTTTTGAAAAAGGGGATCACTATGGTGGTGCTATCGGTGGAGGAAAGGGACCGCTTGGTATCAATACCTTACAGCAGAGACGTTTGCAGCGCGTTGTGACAGAAGATAAAGCATTTAAATATTTTATGGATTACAGTCACTGGAGAGCAAATCCGGCACTGGTTGCGGCATATGTAAATAAATCTTCCGACACGATTCACTGGCTGGAAGATCTGGGATGTGAATTTAACAGTCTGAATGCGTATGTGGAGGGTGGAAATCATACCTGGCACGTATACGATGACAGCGAATATTCTATTTGTGATCGTATCTGGGCAAAAGCAAAGGAGCTGGGGGTTGAGATCGTGTATGGAGCAGCCGGAAAAGATCTGATTCTGAGAGACGGACGTGTTGTTGGTGTTCAGATCGTTTTGAATAATGAAATGGAAGACGTGATGGCAGATGCAGTGGTGATTGCAACCGGAGGATTTGGAAATAATGCGAAAATGGTTGAAAAATATACGCCGTATGAACTTGGAAAAACAGTATGTGCCATGACCAGAAACTGCGATGGTGACGGAATCCGTATGGCATGGGATGCAGGCGCTTCCAAAGGATACATGTTTTATGATGCATTTGCGGGGCTCCCACATCCGCAGCTGGGAGGACCGGGTGGATTCTGTTCTGAACTGCGGCCGTTCCGTCAGCCGAACCTGCTTTTTAACCAGCAGGGAAAACGTTTTACAGATGAGACGGCCATGTGCAATGGCGCATATGGTATCAATGCGATCCGTCAGCAGCCGGGAACGTATGCGTATATGATTTTGACAGACGAGATTCTAGATCACTACAGAGAAGACGGATTTGCAATCGCGCTTCCAAGTCAGGATCCGTTTACCGGACAATATGAGGACTGGCCGCGGGGATTTGAGGAAAAGATGGAAGTAGTTATCTGTGAAAAACAGAGTCCGGATCTGTATATGGGAGATTCCATTGATGAGATCGCTGCGCAGATTCAGGTAGATGCGGAAACATTAAAAACTACAATTGAGGAGTATAATAAGTTCTGTGATCAGGGACAGGATCAGATCTTCCATAAGAGAAGAAGTTTCCTTCTTCCAATCAGGGGTAAAAAATTTTATGTTGCCCGTTTGAGTGCCAATAGTTATGCAACACTGGGCGGTATCAATATTAATGAAAAAGCAGAGGTTATCCGTGAGGATGGAAGTGCGATCCAGGGGCTTTACGCAGCCGGAAATGATGCCAATACAATCTGTGTGGATTCCTACTGTTTTGAAATGCCGGGACATACTTCAGGTTTTGCCTATAATACCGGACGTATTGCAGGGGAGAATTTAAATAGATATATTGATTCATGTAAATAAATATAGCTAATGTGAGAGGACTCCCGTTTTTACAGGCGGTGAGCAATAAAAATATCGTAAGCCATATAAAAGTGCCGTTTTCCATTTGGAGAACGGCATTTCTCTTTTTTTGAAGAAATGTTTTGGCACTGAGACGGAAAATGTGCATAAAAATATTGAGACGGAAAATGTCACTAAGTGCAAATTTAGAGCAGTTTAGTGCAAGCGGGAAGAACTGCTATTTTATACAATAAGTACATCAGAAAGAAAGGAGAGGTAATTATGGGAGAACGTCATGAAAAGCTATCCAGAATAGACCGGATCGTCAACCGATGTATGTGGGGCATTTCTATTATATCCGGAATCTGTCTGGTAATTACAGCGGTGCTTTGTACCTGCGATGCATTGCTGTCAAAATTCTTTTCTGTCAGTATACCAAATGGTACCGAATGGGTGACCTATCTGAACATTCCGGTTGTTTTTTTTGCAATGGCATATATTCAGATTGACCGGGGACATACAACGGTAGATCTGCTTTGTTCTAAATTTCCGCAGAAGGTTCAGAAAGTGATCAAGGTTGTGGGCGATGTTCTGGGAACGGTAGTATGTCTGTTTTCCGGATATTGTGCAATGAGACTGACCGCAGATAAGTTCAGCACCATGACAAAAAGTTCCTCTGCATCCAATGCATTTGTGATCTGGCCATTTGTACTTATTATCGCTATTGGATTTGTTGTGGTAGGAGCTGCATTTGCCTGGTGTATTGTCAGAGACATACTGAAAAATGATGCGGAAAATGCAGAAGAGAAAGAGGAGGTGACGCCATGAGTTCCATCGCTGTGATCGGAATCGCAATGTTTATTCTGATGATCGTAATGGCATTGATTGGAATCCCGATATTTGTAGATATGCTGGTGTGTTCTTTCCTTGGATTTTATCTGATGGGCGGCATGAAAATGGTTGTGACACAGTTCATGCAGGCACCATTTGCGATAGGAGCAAGTTATACATATGCAGTATTACCATTGTTTGTACTGGTAGGAACGCTGGCTGGCGTAACCGGTATCGCACAGGGCGCATTCAATGCCATGCAGAACTGGCTTGGCCGTTTTAAAGGCGGCCTGTTGTATGCCCTGGTAGCATCTAATGCAGTATTTGGCGCATGTTCCGGTATTTCCATTGCTGGAAATGTAGTATTTGGCAAGATTGCAATGCCGGAGCTGGAACGGCATAAATATGACCGCAAGTTGTCTCTGGGAGCAATCGTTGGCGCGGGATCTTTGTCATCCCTGATTCCACCAAGTGTACCGATTATCATGTGGTGTCTTCTGACAAATCTGTCAATTGGAACCACGCTGATGTATGGTCTGTCGGTTGGAATTATCATGATCATATTGCTATGCATTGCCATTCGCGTTTTTGTGGCAATTTTTCCAAAAAAAATTCCTTCTACAAGCGATATGGAAAAGATCTCGCTCAAAGAAAAGATTATTTCCCTGCAGTACCTGGTACCGATCATTCTTGTATTTGCCCTGATCGTTGGTGGTACGCTGGGTGGTTTCTTTTCATCGACAGTTGCAGGCGCAGTTGCAGCAGTTGCTCTGATCATTTTTGCACTGGTTAAGAAGGTGCCGGTCAAACAGATCGGATATTGTATCTGGGATGCAGCAGTAATGAATGCAGGTATTTTCCCGATCATCATTGCGGGAACAATTTTTAGCCGTTTTGTAACACTGACAAGACTGGCAGATACACTGGCTAATATGATCGCGGAAGCCAATATTCCAATGTTTGCGGTATTTTGCATGGTTGTTGTATTTTATCTGCTTTGCGGATGTGTTATGGATATTAACTCAACAATCATTATTACCGTTCCGATTGTGTTCCCATTGCTGACAGGTCTGGGATACAATCCGTATATCATCTGTGTATTACTGGTAATGCTTTGCGAGTGTGCCGGAATGACACCGCCGATTGGAATGAATGTTTTTGCAGTATCAAATGCATTACGGATCAAAGCGAGCGAAATATTTGCGGGTGTGTGGCCATTCTTCTTAATTAATATTGTGGCAATCTTTATTATGGCTCTGTTCCCACAGCTGGTAGAGTTCATTCCACATTTATTGGGTGTGGCGTAAATAAAAAGGACAAGGAGAGAAAAAGGTATGAAGGCAAAAAGATTAACAGCTGTTTTAGTGGCAGCAGCAATGACAGCAACGGTACTGGCAGGATGTGGCGGAAATGACACAAAAAAAGATGCAGCTGCAGATAATAATGGGACATCCGCAGCAGGGGAAAGCGGCGGAAGTGGTTCAGTGGACCTGGATCAGGTAACGCTGACACTGACCACAACATTTTCTGAGACAGAATCAGCCGGACAGATGGTGGCACACTTTAAAGACTATGTGGAAGATCAGTCGGGTGGGGCTGTGACCGTGGATGTGTCTTATGGTGGAACGCTTGCCAGCGATACAGAGGAATTATCTTTTGTGTCATCTGGTGCAGTTGATATGACGGTTCTGAACCAGAATAACTATACCGATGTATTCCCACTGCTGAATTTCCCGTCCCAGGTGTACAGCGATGAGGGATTCGAGGCATCCATTGCTATTTTTGATTACATGATGAGCGAAAATGAGGAGACCGCCGGGCTGATCGAGGCGCAGACAGAAGCGCAGAATATCCATATGCTTGGTGGAGTTCCTGCAGGAACAAACTGTTTTGTATCCAAAAAACAGTGCACAACGCTGGATGAGCTGACCAAATTAAAGCTTGGAGCCGGAATTAACTTATCCGCATTTAACGGGATGGGATTTAATGTAGTATCTGTTATGCCAAACGAATATTATGACAGTCTGAGCAGAGGAATCATTGACACCGGATATTTTCCAATTTCTGTTTTTGTATCCATGAGTCTGCAGGAAGTAACTCCGTATTTTATTCTTGATGGAAGTTATACAGCCGGAAACTTCTTCTCCATGAATCTGGACAAATGGAACTCTCTGAGCAAATCCACACAGAGTTTCCTGGAAGAAGCCATGGATGAGACACAGCAGTATGCGATCGATCTTGCAAATGAACAGACAAATGATGCAAAAACAACCATTGAAGAAGCCGGTGGAGCAGTGACAGAGCTTTCTGACGCAGATAAAGAAACCGTTAAAAATGCATTATTTAATACCGCTGTTTCCGATGCAAGAAGTTATGCAAAAACATACGGATGCACAGAGGAAATGGAAACGGTATTGAAAGCTGTCAGTGAATATCAGGGTATTGAATTACCGGAAAATTAGACAGCAGCAGATAAAGAGCATGTGACAGTGATCACATGAGAAATCTTGAAAGATAGGAAGGGAAGAAACATGAAAAAATTTGATGTGTATTATGGAATGCCTGAAGTTGGAGGACCGGGGGAAATCCCGCATATTATTCCGGGACCTCCTGGATTTGGAACGATGCCGGATCCAAATGAGCCGGAACCGGAACATATTCCACATGGTGAATTAAAACCGCTGGTACATGTTGCAGAGGGAGCGCTGGTTAAGGGGACTGATGTAACAGCAGAAGTTCTCACTGAGAAGCAGGCAGAAAAATTGAATATTTCCTGCAGCGAAGATCTGACCGGAGGAATTACTGTGACAGGAAAAAGCACCTATGATGTGACAGACTCCAAGATTACATTATCAGGAAACTGTGTCAACGATTTTGACGGAAATGGTGCAGGCATTCAGGTGCTGGGTGAATCCGTTGTGACAGTAAAAGATACAGAAATCGTAGTAGATGGTGTATTAAGATCCTGCTTAAATGCAAATGAGCATGCAACCATGTATGTGGAAAACTGTGTACTCACCTGCAAAGGCGGCGAGGTGCCAGAAGGATGGCCGGGAGCAGAACTTATTGGTGGACCGGGAATGGTGGAGGCACCGCCATCCATGGGAGTTAGCGGACACAGCCGATTGTCTCTGACTGAGGGAAACGCTCACAGTTATTTTAAAAACTGTAAAGTGATTTCTGACGGATGGGCCGGCCTTTCCACAGACGGTGCATGGGGTGACTGTTATCTGCAGGCGCAGAATTGTGACATTGAGGTATTAAATCCGGGTTACGGAACATTTTCTGATGAAGGCTGTCTGGTTGTGTTTGATGACTGCCGCATGAAAACAGCTTCTCATACGATCATGCTTGACAGAAAAGGAAAAGCACGGATGTCCCGCATTCAGGCAGAGTCCGGACAGTATTTTGCGTTTTTCTTCTCCGTACTTGGCAATTTCAGCCAGGTAAACGAACTGATCGTCAGTGACTGTGATATCAAAACGGGTGAAGATGCATTTCTTGTATCCGGCTGCAATGCATATATTGATATTCGCAATACAAGAATTGAGGCAGCAAATGGTGTGGCAATCCGTTCTGAACTGAGCCAGGATCCGATGAATTCTCCGATTGAACCGGGTGAAAAAACATATGGTGTAAAAGTTGTGTTATCTGACATGGAATTATGTGGTGATATTTTACATGAAGATACTAACCGTCAGATGGCAGTTACATTAAAACATGCAACAGTAAAAGGTGCGATCAAAGATGCATTTGTGACAATGGATGTTGCAAGCCGTTGGTATGCAACAGCAGATTCAAAGGTAAAACTGGTCGGAACTGTCACCGTCGATCAGCTGGATGCACCGGAAGGTGTCACAATTTATGCAGAGAGTGAAGCAGAACTGAGCAGTGGCATACTGGCATCTGGTGGAAAATTAGTTGTAAAGTAAAAAAGTTTGAAATTTTGTAGTAAGAGAGGCAAAGATTATGTTAGCAGTAAAATATCATGGACCGAAAAATCTGGAATATGTCGATATTCCAAAACCGGAAGTCCTTCCGGGAACAGCACTTGTAAAAATTAAATATTGTGGTATTTGTGGAACCGATGTACATGCTTATTCCATTCCGGGAATTTTTGACTGGGAACTGGTTTTAGGGCATGAATCTGTAGGTGTCGTAGAAGCAGTAGGAGCAGGCGTGGATAATGTAAAAGTGGGAGACCGCGTGGCAGTTGGACCTCCAGGGGACTGTGGAAAATGCTATGCATGCAATACCGGTCATCCAAATGTATGCGCAAACGCATTTCCGGAGACACTTGGAATCGGACCGAATACCCAGGGCGCTTATGCAGAATATGTGTTATCCAGACATCCGCAGAATGAACTGTTTGTAATCCCGGATAAAGTAGAATTTGAACAGGCCGTATTATTTGATGTGATCGGTGTTGGATTCCATGCGGTTCGCCGTTCAGAGTTAAAAGTAGGTGATAATGCAGTGGTAACCGGTTGCGGTTCTGTTGGTTTATCTGCAATCCAGGCAGCAAAACTTGCAGGTGCGAGAAATGTGATCGCATTTGACTTAAATGAGACAAGACGTGAGATGGCATTACAGGCAGGTGCTGATTATGCATTTGATTCTACTTCCGAAGAAGATGTGGCAAAGGCAAGAGAAATTTTAAACCATGAGGGTGGCGCACATGTATGCTTTGAGGCAGCAGGGCATCCGACATCTACCACTTTGTGCGAACAGTTGTGTATGGCTGGCGGTCAGGTACTTATTATCGGAAGTGATGCGAGACCATATGAGCTGGTAAGCGCAGCGTTAGGACCGAGAGAGCTTGATTTCAAATTAAGTTTTACTTATACAAAGGAAGAGATTTATATGCTGTTCCAGTTAATTGCTTCCGGAAAATGGAAAACAGATGTGTATACTATTGAAAAAGCACCATTGAAAGAGGCTATTGCAAAAATGGAGCAATTATCCAGTGGGGAGCTGGATGTGGCTCGTGTACTTCTGATGCCGGAGGTATAAAACTTAAATAAAAATATAACGGCGCAGTTTTGCGGACGTTATGAAATTGGTTTGATTCAAAAGGGAAAAAGAAATGTATTCTGTTTGCTGCAGGGTACATTTCTTTTTTTACTGTCGGAAATAAGTTTCTTTTATTGTTTTCTACATTCTGAAATGCTATCATGATAGTATCTGACCGAAATGGTTATATTAGATGTAAGAAGCTAAGAAGCTGATTTTTCATCTGATTATTAAGGCAACAAAGAGATGTAATGTATTGAAAAAGGAGAATCTATTATGAGAGCGGAACAGAATTTCAAATGGGAAAAACTTTCACTGGGTACCTGCTATTACCCGGAGCATTGGGATAAAAAAATGTGGCGTGACGATCTTCGTCGCATGAAAGAAAATGGAATTTTTACCATTCGAATTGCAGAGTTTGCCTGGAATAAGGTTGAGCCGACAGAAGGAGAATTTACTTACGAATTTTTTGATGAATTTCTGGATGTGGCGGAAGAAGAACAGATGAAGGTCATCTTTGGCACACCAACGGCGACACCGCCGGTTTGGCTGACAGAAAAATACCCGGAAGTATTAAACTGCCGTCTGGATGGCACTCCGTTTTATCATGGTATGCGCCGCCATTATAATTACAACTCTCCAATCTATCAGGAACTGTCCGCCCGAATTGTCAAAAAAGTGGCAAAACATTACGGCAAGCGTCCGTGTATCATAGGCTGGCAGATTGACAATGAGTTAAACTGTGAGGTGGATGAGTTCTATTCCGAGAGCGACACACTTGCGTTTCGTGAATTTCTGAAGAAAAAATATAAGACACTGGATGCACTGAATGAGGCATGGGGAACTATTGTGTGGAACCAGACGTATACAAATTGGAAAGAAATTTATGTGCCGCGTACTACTGTGCATGATTCTACAAATCCGCATCAGGTATTAGACTACTATCGCTTTATTTCTGACAGCACGATCCGTTTCTGTAAAATGCAGAGTGACATCATCCGCAAATATAAGAAACCGGAAGATTTTATTACCACAAATGGTATTTTTGGCAACGTGGACAACCACAAGATGGAAGATGACTGTCTGGATGTATTGACCTATGATTCTTATCCGAACTTTGCATATTGCCTGATTGAGGATCCGAAGCATTCTGATGATCTCAACGATCGGAAATGGAGTAAAAACCTGTCGGAAGTACGTTCCATCTGCCCGCATTTTGGTATTATGGAGCAGCAGTCCGGCGCAAACGGCTGGAATACACGGATGGAAGCACCGGCTCCGAAACCGGGACAGATGACTTTGTGGACGATGCAGAGCATTGCACACGGTGCTGATTATGTCAGCTTTTTCCGCTGGCGTACCGCTACCGTAGGAACTGAGATTTACTGGCATGGAATTTTAGATTATGATAATCGCTATAACCGCAAACTGGCAGAAGTTAACCGCATCTGGCATCGCGTGCAGGCCATCGAAGGCGTGACAGGCGCAGAATACAAAGCGGCATTTGCACTGGTCAAAGATTATGACAACGTGTGGGATGCACAGCTGGATGTATGGCATGAGCGTCTGATGAAAAAGAGTGAAAAAGAGATATTTGTGGCAGCACAGCTCAGTCACACACCGATGGATATCTTCTATTTGAAAGACAGTACCGAACTGGAAGAACTGAAAAAATATCCGGTATTAATTTATTCGCATCCATTGATCCTGACGAAAAAACGTGCGAAAGTGCTGAAAGAGTATGTAAAAGCAGGTGGAAAACTGATCATCGGAGCGCGCACCGGGCAGAAAGACAAACATGGCCACTGTGTGATGGAGCCAATGCCGGGGCTGCTGACAAATGTAAGTCATACCGATGTCAAAGAATTTACCTTTGTGGGACCGGCGGATGATCCGGTGGCCATGGACTGGAACGGAAAAGAAATCGAGACAGGTATTTTTAACGACATTCTTGCTGCAGCAGGAGACAATGTGGAAGTGCTTGCAAAATATACCTCAAACTATTACGCAGGCCGCCCGGCGTTGATCCGCACCAACACACAGCAGGGTTATACACTGCACTTTGGCGGCACCTTTACCCGTCAGAATGTGACAGAATTTCTGACTTATACCGGCGTGATCAATCCATGGAAAGAGCTGATTGAGCTGCCGGCCGACTGTGAGATCGCAGTGCGTGAGAAAAACGATGCGAAGTACATTTTTGTGCTGAATTACAGCAGCGAAAAACAGAACATCACCCTAAAAACACGGATGACAGATCTGTATACAACCGCAGACAGCGAAGGCGAGATCGCACTGGAGCCGTACGAGACAAAAGTATATCAGATGTGAGATGACTCCCGCCGCTGCAGGTGGCGAGCAACAAGAATGCCGAGAGCATTCTTGAACAGAATTAAAATTAACGAAGGAAAAACGATAGTATGAACCTATATTTTGCACCGCTGGAGGGAATTGGCGGATATATTTACCGAAATGCACAGGCAGACTATTTTGAAAAAGCAGATAAATATTTTTCGCCGTTTCTGGCACCGAATCAGAACCGCAGTATTAGTCCGAAGGAATATAAGGACATTGCGCCGGAGCATAATGAAGGAATTGCGCTCGTTCCACAGATTATGGCAAATAACGCGGAAATTTTTCTGAAAGCGGCACAGGAGTTGGAACAGCTTGGGTACAAAGAAATCAATCTGAATCTGGGCTGTCCGTCCCGTACAGTGGTGACAAAATACCGGGGAGCAGGATTTCTGGCAAAACCGGATGCGCTGGAGCAGTTTCTGGAGGGAGTATACAGCAAGTTGAATATCCGCTTGTCCTTAAAAACGCGTCTTGGAATGGAAGATGCAGAAGAATTTGAACATTTGTTGGAAATATATAACAAATTTCCGGTGACAGAACTGATCATTCATCCAAGAGTACAGACGGATTACTACAAATACACACCGAGGATGGAAAGTTTTCTGAAAGCATTGTCAAAATCCAAAAATCCTGTTGTATACAATGGGGATATTTTTAACAAAGACAAGTATGAGCAGGTGTTAAAACAGATATCAGATGCGGAAAATGTACAGAAAAATTTCAAAGAAGAAAATAGTTTCAATCCGTTATCTGAAAATCGTGTGCCTGTGAAAAAAGATGGAATTGATTTGTCCGGCATAATGCTTGGACGTGGAGTGCTGGCAAATCCGGCATTGTTTGGTGAAATCAGGGGGACGGAAGCACTTTCAAAAGCCCGTTTCTGGGAGTTTCACGAGCGTTTGCTTGCAGATTATACGCAGGAAATGTCCGGGGAGCGAAATGTACTTTTTAAAATGAAAGAACTATGGTTTTATCTGGCATGGTCTTTCACAAATACCGAGAAGTATGAGAAAAAGATCCGAAAAGCACAGCATTTGTCTGATTACAGATTAGTTGTAAAACAGCTGTTCTCAGAGCAGGAATTAGTGCATTAGATGTAAGATGTTTCCCATCTGATATAGCCACCGGTGGATTGGAGAACTTCAGGAAAGAGTATTGTAGTAAACTGATTTATGCACAGGATTATAAACAGAAGCAGTATGGGTTGCGTTTGTCTGTATTTCTGACTATAATGTGAGGAGCAACTTGTAGTAGCTTGGACTAATTCCTATGGTTTTCGTAGGAAAAATCCATTAAATAAATCAGTAAAATTATATGGAGTGTATTGCAATGAAAATTACAGAGGACATTATTTATGTAGGCGTAAATGATCACGAAGTGGATCTGTTTGAAGGACAGTATATCGTTCCGAACGGAATGGCATACAATTCTTATGTGATCCGTGATGAGAAAATCGCCGTTATGGATACCGTAGATGGCAATTTCGGTGAGGAATGGCTGGCAAATCTTGAGAAAGCATTGGATGGCGCAACACCGGATTATCTGGTTGTTCAGCATATGGAGCCGGATCATGCAGCAAATATTGAAGTATTTACAGAGAAATATCCGAATGCGCAGATTGTTGGAAATGCAAAGACATTTACTATGATGAAAAACTTCTTCCGTGGACTGAATCTTGACGGAAAAATAGTAGAAGTAAAAAATGGTGAGACATTAAGCCTTGGAAAACATGAGCTGACATTTGTATTTGCACCGATGGTTCACTGGCCGGAAGTTATGGTAACATATGACAGCACAGATAAAGTTCTGTTCTCCGCCGACGGATTTGGAAAATTCGGTGCATTAGATGTCGAAGAAGACTGGGATTGTGAAGCACGTCGTTACTATATCGGAATCGTTGGAAAATACGGCGCACAGGTACAGAACCTGCTGAAAGTAGCTGCAACTTTAGATATCCAGATCATCTGCCCGTTACATGGACCGGTTCTGAGCGAAAATCTCGGACATTATATTGAGAAGTACAACATCTGGTCTTCTTATGGCGTAGAATCAGAAGGTGTCATGATCGCATATGCATCTGTCTATGGACATACAAAAAAAGCAGCAGAGCTGCTGGCTGAGAAGCTGAAAGCAAAAGGATGCCCGAAGGTAGTTGTATGTGATCTTGCCCGTGAGGACATGGCAGAGGCAGTAGAAGATGCATTCCGTTACGGAAAACTGGTTCTTGCCAGTGTAACTTACAATGCAGATGTGTTCCCATTCATGAAGACATTTATCGAGCATCTGACAGAGCGTAATTACCAGAAACGTACCATTGGTCTCATTGAGAATGGTTCCTGGGCTCCGACAGCTGCCCGCATGATGACAGGCATGTTTGAGAAGAGCAAAGAGATCACATGGCTTGAGCATTCTGTAAAAATCATGTCTTCCTTAAGTGAAGAAAACGAGAAAGAACTCGATGCTATGGCAGAGGAACTTTTATAGTTTCTTTTTTGTGTGGTTAAAATTTAAGTTGTGAAAAAGGACTCTGGATATTTTGTCTTTCCCGCTAACAATCGCTGGTCAAGAAAAAATATCCAGAGTCCTTTAATTTTCGCTGTAAAACTAGCTTTTGTCATAATGGATAAATTTCTATTATATGTGATATGTATTTGTGAAAAACATTCTGTGCTTTCAGGCTTCGGTTATGTGAAAAATCATGTTTTTTTGATGTAACAATGATATTGACAACAATGTTGTAACATGATATATTACAACAAGAAACAATCAGATTACATCAAAAGGAGAACTATATAATGAATGAGAAGGCACGGAAATATATTGACTTATTTCGAAAAGTAAAAATTGCAACTGCAGCAACTGTCGACAAAGAGGGACATCCGCAGGCACGTATCATCAATGTAATGCTGGCAGAGGATGATGGTATGTATATCGTTACGTCAAAGGGGAAGCCGTTTTATCAGCAGTTAGTAGAAACCGGTGAGATCGCACTGGCAGCAATGTGCCCGGATTGCAAATCTCTGAAATTTAATGGAAAACTGAAAATTGTAGACAAAAAATGGGTAGATAAAGTATTTGAACATAATCCGGGCATGAATGAAGTGTATCCGGGCGAGAGCCGTTATATTTTGGATGCCTTTCATATTTATGAAGGCCATGGGGAATGGTTTGATTTGCTGAATTATCCGATCAGCCGCGAAACATTTGCATATGGCGGAGATGAAGAAGAAAATCATGGTTTTGTAATCCGTGAAAACTGTATTGGCTGTGGAAAATGTGCAGAAGCCTGTCCGCAGAAATGCATTTCGGCTGGAAGTCCCTATGCGATCGATCGCGTACATTGTCTGCAGTGTGGTCTTTGCGCAGAGGTCTGTCCAGCCGAAGCGGTGGAATGTCTACATAAATAGTTTTTGGAGATGAAGATTGATTTCTTTCTGTAGTATTCGTATAATAGAGGAAGAAAATACATAAGATAAATATATACGTAAATAGCGGGCTCAGAGCAAATTTTTCCTAGCAAGCGATTGTTAGCTGACAGGACAAATTTGGCTGAGTCCGCTTTCATAATCCTAAAGTATAGCCACATTACAAAAATAATTCCAGCACGAACACCACCACGCAAGACAGTACCGCCACCTGGAACAGACTCCGTCCGCACCATGCAAGTATGATCCCCACGATCAGTGCCGCAAGTCCCGCAACCGGGCTGTTTGTCGCTTCCATGATCGCTGGAAATGTCATAACCGCCAGTGTGACATAAGGTACATAATACAGAAACGACCGGATCGTCTTATTTTTGATTTCCTTACGGATCAGCGTCAGCGGCAGGACACGGATCAGGTAGGTCACGGCAAACATGACCAGAATGTAAATATAAATATTATGCTGCATGTTCGTATTCCTCCTTTACCGGGAACAGCACCGCTGCGATACCAGCAATAGCTACGGTCAGAATAATGGTGCGTATACCGGATGAAATGTTGGAAATCACCGGCAAACGGGAGAATATGTAACTGGAAACCATAGAAATGGTGACCAGAGCGGCAATAATCTTGCTTTTTCGTGCCGGCGGAATAATGATAGCAAGGAACATGCCGTATAATCCGACGCTTAAAGCACTGACGATATTTGCCGGAAGGATGTTTCCCATAATGACACCGAAAAAGGTTCCAAGGCTCCAGCCCGGAATAGCCACGGTCATCATGCCGTAATTGTAAAACGGATTCAGTTTTCCGGGTTCTGATACTGCGACACCGAAAATTTCATCGGTGACATCATAGCCTACCAGCATACGGTGCAGCAGTCCTGTTTCCGAAGAGAATTTCTGGCTTAAGGAACAGGACATCAGCAGATACCGTGCGTTTGCCACAAGTTCCATCAAGATCATTTCAAAATAAGTCCCACCGGCAGCGATAACTGTAAATCCTGCATATTGTCCGGCGGAAGCATTACAGGCAAGACTCGTCAGCATGGCCTGCCAGGCAGTCATACCGGCGTTTCGGGCAGTGATTCCAAGTGTGAAAGAAACCGCCAGATAGCCGAGACAGATCGGCATGCCGTTCTTGATACCTTTCAGGTAGTAATATTTGTTTTTCTGTTTATTCATTGCTTTATCCCCTTGTAGATGACACTATGTATTAGTGTAACATTTCACTTGCAATTCGTCCAATAAATCTTTATACTTGCTAAGGTTAGAATAAAATATAAGGATTAACAGTAATGAATTTCTTTTTTTTTATAAATGGGGACAATAAGCGAAAGGAGTCATGATAAATGAGTAAAACGAAAACTCTGACAGAAGGAACACCGTGGAAACAGATTCTGTTGTTTTCCATCCCAATTTTCTGGGGGAATGTGTTTCAGCTGTTATACAGTCTGGTAGATACAAAAATCGTAGGAAGTACGCTTGGGACAGAAGCATTGGCAGCCGTAGGTTCCGTATCCACGTTACATACGTTGATGACTGGATTTTTAAATGGTCTGACACTGGGATTTTCTCTGATCACGGCCATGTATTTTGGTGCAAAAAAATGGGAACAGCTGAAAAAATCCTTTGCATCAGCAATTGTACTTGGGATGGTGACAATCGTGGTGCTGGTAACAGCACTGATGATTTTCCTTCACCCGGTTTTAAACTCGCTGCATGTGCCAAAAGCACAGTATACAATGGCATATTCTTATGTCAGTGTGCTTATTGTCGGACTGTTTGCTACGTTGCTTTATAATCTGTGTGCAAATACATTGCGGGCAATCGGTGATGCCATTACACCGCTGATCTTCCTGATCGTTTCAACGGTCAGCAACATTGTCCTGGATTATCTGTTTATCCTGGGGTTCAAGATGGGCGTGCAGGGGGCGGCAATCGCAACGGTACTGGCACAGCTGCTTTCCGTAGTGTTATGTTTTATTCGGATTTTCAGGAAATTCCCGATTTTATATTTGAAAAAAACAGATTTCAGGATGGATAAAGGTCTGGCAGTGGAAATGTATAAGAGTGGATTATCCATGGGACTGATGTCCTGCCTGGTCAGCATTGGAACCATTTTGCTGCAGTCTGCCATCAACACACTTGGAACAACTATAATCGTAGCCCACACAGCAGCCAGAAAAGTATTTGAGATTGTAGCGTTGCCAAACAGTGTGCTTGGATCAGCCATGGCAACTTACTGCGGACAGAATTATGGTGCAAAGCGTTTTGACAGAATTCGTCAGGGACTGAAATCATCTCTGATCATTGTGGCTGTCTGGGCGGTGATCGTATTCATCATCTGTCATACTGTGGCGGGACAGTTGATTCAGTTTGTGGCAAGCACTACAGATCCGGATGTGATCTATTGGGGCAGTACGTATCTGAAATTTGATATGTCTTTTATTGCTGTGTGCGGCGTTATCGTAATATTGCGAAATTCTATGCAGGGATTTGGCGACCGTGTGATCCCGGTATTTTCCAGCTGTATCGAGCTTGCAGGAAAAATTATTTTTGCTTTTGTATTTGCACCGATGTTTGCATACTGGGGTATTATCTGGGCAGAGCCGATGGTATGGATCGCCATGGTGATTCCGTTGATCGTAAAAGTAGTGCGGACACTGAAAAAAGAAGCGTGAGTAAGTGAACTATGAAAAAAATAAGTGTTGATTTATTTGTGGATAACAGATAGAATAGAACCATCTGCGAAGATTCACGGAGAGTCTTCATACAGGATTCAATGGAGAATTCTGAAACTAACAAAAGGAGGAAATGGATATGCCGATTAAAATACCAGATTCACTGCCGGCTACAGCAGTTCTTGAAAGTGAGAATATTTTTGTTATGACGGAGTATCGGGCAATGCATCAGGATATCCGTCCTTTGAATGTACTGATTCTGAATCTGATGCCGACAAAAGTCATCACAGAGAATCAGTTACTTCGAAAACTTTCAAACACACCGCTTCAGATCAAGGTGGAATTTTTACAGACTGCCAGCTATACACCGCAGCATGTGGACAGCGAGCATATGGAATCATTCTACACGACATTTGAGCAGGTAAAAGACCGCTGGTTCGACGGACTGATCATTACAGGCGCGCCGCTGGCTTTTGTGCCGTATGAAGAAGTACATTACTGGAAAGAACTTTGCAAAATCATGGACTGGGCAAAGACACATGTACATTCTACGATGCACATCTGCTGGGGAGCACTGGCAGGACTCTATTATCATTATGGTATTCCGACCGTGGAGTACCCGGAGAAACTTTCCGGTGTATATACGAATACCGTATTAAAGCAGAGTTCACCGTTATTCCGGGGATTTGATGATGTGTTTTATGCACCTCATTCCCGTGAAGTCGGTATCCTCAAGGAGGATGTGGATAAAGTCCCGGAACTGGAACTGATCGCTGACAGCGAAAAGGGCGGTCCGACAATTTTGAAAACGACGGATTCCAAAAACTTTTTTGTGCTTTGTCATCTGGAATATGATGCAAACACACTGGAACTGGAGTATCAGCGAGATATGAAAAAAGGGTTAAACCCGCATATTCCGTGTAATTATTATCCAGATGATGATCCAACAAAGAAACCGCTAGTAACCTGGCGTTCTGCCGGTCAGCTGTTGTTTTCAAACTGGTTGAATTATTACGTATACCAGACCACACCATATGATATTGGAAATAAATAAAAATTCTATATCAGATGAATAAAAGATTAAGAAAGAAACATCTCAGAGTACGTCAGATATCATTGCGCAGATGGCAGGAGGATATCATGGCACGCCGGGATGTTTCTTTTGTTTGATAGGAAATTACGATGAATTTCTATCACAGGGCAAAAGCTTCTATCCACTTTTGGGGCAAAGTTTTCAGCCAGTAAGTAATATCAAACTCACGTAAATA
>CAKRKO010000018.1 GCA_934358495.1 uncultured Eubacterium sp.
GCTTTTGCTGTTGGTGAGTTCGCGGAAGCGGTCGAAGATAGGCGGCGCAGCGAAGATAGGAAATCCGTCGTGCCTGCCTTGGAATTTTTGTCACATCCTGTTCCAACTTACCCTAAACAAGAATTTAAAAAAGACCATTATTGTGAACCGGTACGATATCCTGCACGTTATGTTCTACCACATCCCAGTGCTCAGCCAGTTTACCGTCTTCGATGCGGTAGATATCACATACTTTATTGATTGCACCATTCTCAAGTGTGCATTTGAAGAATACATATACGATATCACCATCTTCACCAATGTGAATAATATCCATATGCGGTTTCAGACCAAAGAAAAATTTTGTGAATTCAACAAAACCTTCTTTTCCGTCTGATGCAGTTGGGTTGTGCTGGATGTAATTATCTTTCATGTAATCATCAAGATTTGAAATATCCCAGTTGTTAAATACTTCGTTGTAAAATTTCAATACAAGTTCTTTGTTTGTCATAGTTTTTCCTCCAGATTTTATCTCATGTTTTATCCGACATAACACGGAGTGCGAATATCCGTTTTACTTTTGGTTGAAGTGTTGTGTCATGCAGATGTATTTGATACATATATCATACGGAAAATGTGCTGCGTTGAAAAGATTTGTCTGTTGAAAATGACGTAAGAATAGAATCTGAATTTTCAACATTTGTCCAATGAAACATCCGTGCATCATGAATTTATTCTTCTGAAAAAGACCAGAATTTTGTGATATAGGGGATGGCAGTTTTACGAATAGAAAGAAAATCACTAAATTGTGGAAATAAATATGCGTTTTGTCCATACTTTTGACGCAATTGTGCTATTAGTACATAAAACAGTGATTGTAAAATAGAGATAATTCATGGGGACGTTTATAGATACTATTTCAATTTATGGAGACATTCAGTTTTCATAGGATATCAGCAATAAAACAGATTGTAACAGAGTTGGAGAGGAGAAGACGAATATGGTCAGAGTAGGAGTAATTGGATGTGGAAGAATCGCGCAGCGGCGTCATGTGCCGGAGTATGCTTCCAATAAAAAAGTAGAGATTGCAGGATATTATGATGCAAAAATGCCGCGGGCACAGGCATTAGCAGACAGATATGGTGGAAAAGTGTATAAATCCATCGACGAAATGTTAGCGGATGCATCTATTGATGCAGTCAGTGTCTGCGTGGCAAATAACAAGCATGCAGAGGTGAGTATTCACGCAATGCATGCAGGAAAACATGTACTATGTGAAAAGCCAATGGCTACTTCCATTGAGGAGTGCGAGCAGATGCTGCAGACCGCAAAAGAACATAATTGTTTTCTGATGATCGGCCAGAATCAGCGTTTTAATACGGGACATATCCGTGCCAAAGAGCTGATCGAACAGGGCTTGATCGGAAAGCCGCTGACCTTTAAGACAACGTTCTGTCATGGTGGACCGGAGAAATGGCTGGCAACGGACGATACAGAAAAAATGTCCGGACCAATCTGGTTTTTTGACAAAAAAATTGCTTCTATGGGAGCAATGGCAGATCTCGGTATTCACAAAACTGATTTGATTCAGTATCTGTTGGACGATATTATCACGGAAGTGACGGCAAAGGTTATGACACTGGATAAAAGAGATGCGGATGGCAATATGATTGAACTGGAAGACAATGCCATCTGCATTTTCAAAATGGAAAGTGGTGTGTTTGGTACGATGACAGTCAGTTGGACAGATTATGGGGAAGAGGATAATTCCACGGTTATTTTCGGCACTAAAGGTCTGATGCGTATTTACGATAACAGCGAGCACACGATTCAAATTAGTACTGATCGGGGGGATAAGATCTATTATGATCTGGATATGATGATGACCAATACAAATCAGCGTGAGTCAGGTGTGATCCGTGAATTTATCCGGGAACTGGAAAGTGGTGAGTGGACCAATGCGGCCGATGACCGGTCGGTCAATGCGCTGCGGGCGGTACTGGCGAGTTTTCAGTCCAGCCAGGAGGATCGAACCATCAAATTGTAGGAAATGAATGCGAAATCAGCGAATCGCTATAGTTAAAAAATTGCGGGGATGCGTACATAAAAAGAACGCCAGTCAGGCAATCTTTCCTCGGCGAGCGATTGTTAGCCGCAGAGGTAAGATTACCTGACTGGCGCTTTCATAACCTCAAATTTATAACCACAAAAGAAACTAAAACTATTCAATGACGACAGTTCTCGTCATATTTCCTTCCAGTGGCACCGGAATATAAGCCGTTCTGGTACAAACAGTCAGATGCACCTCATGAGAACCTTTGGAAAGTCCGCCTTCCTGCAGAACACGTACGGTTCCCGGTGCGCCGTACTCCCATTTGATCGTTCCGACTGTTTTCATTTCATCTAATGAGAACCAGTCAATATGATCTGGCGTGAAACGAATATTTTCAGCAGGTACTTTTACGCCGTCTACTTCAACAGCAAGGAAGTTGATCATGGAAAGCGGAATGCCTCTGTAATAGGTAATGTGTGTATCCATTTCATAACCGATGATTTTTCCGTCTTCTTCTACATTATGACAGGTTCCCGGTATAAATACATTATTATCAAACATGTCTGAATTCCTCCTAACCTTCGTACTTTCTGATAAGATTTTGAATCAGTTTCTGGTGAGCTGCAACCTGCTCTTTTTCCGGAATATATCCGCCCGGTTTTATCCAGCGGTTTCCTTCGTATTCGGTGGAAACGTATCCGTTGTAGTTATGCTCATGCAGATATTTGATTACTTCTTCGTAATCCATGGAGTACTCGACACCTTCATCTGTCATCTCATACAGTTTGAAGTGGAAGTGCTGGATATATTTTGCAAATGGATCCATTACACTTAGCGGTACGTTTTCATATCCGTCACAGTTTGCAGCATAGAACATATCTTTTGCAGGATCTTTGATGTATTTGTCCATTTCTGGATTCTGTCCGTTATTTTCCAGTCTGATATGGAACGTATCTCTTCCGCTGGCAAATACGTCGTTGACATATTTTACCAGATCCGGGTTTGTACCATAGATGTCCATGCAGTACTCATCAACAACTCTTGGTGGTCTGCGGCAGAAAATACTTGTGTCAGGAACGATACCGATGTATGGAGAGTCCAGACGGATCATTTCATCCAGGAATTCTTCTGTTTTCGGAACACCGAAACCAAGTCCTCCATGAATCTCGATACAAAGGGAAACATTGTATTTTGCAGCTGTCTCCAGACACGGCTCAAGAATCCAGGCAGGAACCATGGAAACAAGGCGGATTACTTTGAATCCGAGACGGTGAGCCATAACAATCTCCTGTTTGATCAGATCGATACACTCACGTTTGGTTAAAGTACGGTTTGTATATAAGTTTGTATTCAGAAAAATATCGTCACAGGCAAGTCCCGGATGATGTTTTTCAATGATCTTATCCCATGCTGCGTAAGTCTCTTCCGTAGGATTTGGAGTGCCTTTCAACATCTGATCCGGAAGGAGTTCGATACCGTCAGCACCAAGGCTCATAACGTAGCCAACAATCTGGTCAAGATTCATGTTACCGTGTAAATACTGATACTGTAAACTGTATAAGCTTACACTTGATTTGATACCCATAATATAATTCGTCCTTTCTTTTTTGTTTTCGCTTGCTTTTGATAAGTTAATTATACGCAAAAAGATGTCAGTAAACGATAGACAATATCAGTCAATAACATGGACAAAACGCATGTTTTTTGCTATTATAGAGAAGAAACAAGGCACTTTGTACATTGTGACGAGGGGAATATGTATGGAGATTATAGAAATTGGAAGATCGAAAAAATTGCATTACAGCTTTCCGGAGCACAAGCATGGTTATTGGGAGATTTTGTTAAATACCCACGGAAACGGCACATTTTATGCGGAAGGAAAAGAGTTTGAGTTTCATCCGGGAACGATTCTGGTGATTCCACCCTACACGCCGCATCGGAAAAAATCAAATGATGGTTTTATTGACCGCTCTGTGTTTCTGAAAAATTTTCGAAATATCGGCCGCAGTGGTGTCAAGCTGTTTGAGGATGATGACAAACAGACGATTTCCAGAATCTTTGATCTGGTGGAACAGTTTCAGTATGACGAGACCAATCAGAAGGGAGAGACGGAGGCCTCCATCACAAGTGTGCTTGGGGATTTGCTGTATCAGGTGCTGGTTTCTTATTATAATCAAAGTAAAAAGAAGGACATCCGCTTAGAGGGAGTGGTGGAACTTATGAATGAAAATGTGTCCAATGCGGAGTTTGAATTGTCGAAAGCCATTCAGTCCAGCGGATATTCCATGGGATATTTCCGAAAAATATTTAAAGAGATGACGGGGCAGTCACCGGTAAATTATTTTAATTCATTGCGGATCAGCCAGGCTAAGTCGCTGTTTCAGCAGTATGGAAACAGCCGGACGGTGAAGGAAATTGCCTACAGTTGTGGATTTTCTGACGCGTTGTATTTTAGCCGGGTGTTCCGACAGCAGGAGAGCGTCAGTCCGCAGCAATATATCAAGACGCTACAGAAGGAAATGACAGAAAAAGATGTTGAAATGGTACGCATGGATACGCCAGAGGAATTACTCTGATACAGTAATAAAAGAAAATATGGGGGGTATTCTGAAAAAAGCTGGCTTACTATCTTTGCAGAGAAAAATAGCTCTTTACTTTAAAACTTTAGTATGTTAAAATTTTGCATGAAGAAATTAAACGGAGGTTGTAAAGCGACTGCGTTTATGAGCAAGTAGCAAAGCGAATTGCGAATGTCCGTTTTCGTAAAATAGCGAAAGAAATGCAATAAGGGTTTTTATTAGAACAGAAGGAGTATATAAAATGAGCAAGAAAATCAGAACCGAAGCTGTGGATCATTTGTTTGAGGCAATTCTTTGCCTGAAAGATAAGGAAGAATGCTATACTTTTTTTGAGGATGTTTGTACCATCAATGAAATTCTTTCTCTTTCACAGCGATTTGAAGTAGCACATATGCTGCGCCAGCAGAAGACGTATCTGGACATTGCAGAGAAGACAGGGGCATCTACTGCAACCATCAGCCGTGTCAACCGTTCCTTGAATTATGGAAATGACGGATATGATATGGTATTTGCCAGAATGCAGGGCAAAAAGGAAGAGCAGTAAATCTGCTGAGCAAGTAAGATGCAACATGCAAATGAAAGCAAAAAGTGAGAGAAGAACAGGATAATTCTGTAAGTATAAAAAGTGATATAAAATGCAAAAAAGAAATGGCAAAAGAATTCCTGACAGCAGGGATTCTTAAGACCGTTTCTTTTTATTTCCCTTGCCATTTTTGGACGGCTGTGGTTTTTTCATGGAATCTATGATTTTCTCAATCAGCAGTTTTTTTGTATAAACGTCAAAATTCAGCAGGCAGATAAACGTGAATTTTTGGAGAAAATCAGCGTCTTCTTCACTTAGGTTTTCCAGATCGGAAAAAGCGGATTCGCTGATGATATATTCTTCCTGAATGATTTCTTTTAAACGTTCTACCTGATGCGCTTCCAGACGGAAGATGCTGTCATAAATCTCCTCCAGTGTAGGAGAAGATTTTTTTCCAAAGTACTCATCTGTCAGAGGATTTAAGACGTTCTGAATGTCGCTGATACTCAAAACACTCTTAAAATAATAGATAAATACCAAGGTCAGAATATGTTCTTTGGAATATTTTTTCTTTTCAGGAGGAGGAAGCAGATTGTTTTTGACATAATTGTTGATCATGGTTTTTGTCAAAATCGGATCTTCCTCATGACGCTTGGTCGGATACAGTTCCCGTTCCATGAAAGTCATAACCTGATCCATGTACAGGTTGATGTCTGGCAGAGATTCCAGTTTGACGTGGTCGATGCGGGACAGACTTTCCAGTATGCTGTTGAGTAAATCGTTGGTGTTGATGGTCATGGTTACCGCCTCCAAATTTGTAAATCTATGTGTTATTTAAATATAAAACTATAAATATATAGCATTATCTGTCGTGACATTTATATGATATTATATAGTATTGAAAACCGAATGACAAGAAGGACTTGTACTTTTCACCGTGATAAAGTTATAATAGGACTATCTTGCATTTGTTAGAGGAATCGAAAAAAAGGAGAATAGAGCACATATGTTATTTCAGGAAGAACGGACACCGTTAGTGCCTAAGGAAAAAGAAAATCATGTGGAGTGGCCGGCAAACTATTTTGCAGAATTCAAACCGGAAGCCAGAAAGGCAATTTTGGAAGCCAGAAGAGCGCAGGAAGTGGACGAGACATTAGAACTTCTGGAAAAATTATTTGAACTTCGTTATAAACAGGATAAAAAGGGAACTTATGCAGATCAGTTTCTGGGACATTTTCTCGAACTGCGCATCACAGCGGAAAATCTGGACGGAATGTTTTCTGAACGAAAAAACAAGAAGACAGTGAAAAAATGTCTGGAAGAATTACAGCTGCATGAGGAATCAGAGTTTCCGGAGGAACTGATCTATCAGGAAATGTGTCAGCTGACAGGACTTTATATTTTTTCCTGCTCCAAAGACGTGAATTATACATCCATGATCTGGGGACTTGGAAAGAAAAGTGATGCAAAGATCAGCGAGAAGATCAATCTGGATTTGGAACGTATCGGAGAGGCCATTCCGAAATATCTCTCCATGGAAGAAGAGTATCGGGTAATGAAAGCTGCTATTTTAGACACGAAGAAGAAATACTTGTAACGATTCAGAACCATGCAGATTTGCAGGAAAAGTGTGAATTATGCTGGCAGGAATGAACACTTTTTACTGTAAATCTATTTGGTGAGAAGCCATATCGAGATGGCCCTGATTAGTTATGGGAACATTTACAGCTGCGAGGCAGAAGAGAACACCCCTGAGGAGGTAATGACAATGGATGAAAAGCAGCTTATGGATTTTGATGTGCTGACTCCGGCAGAAGGAGAAGTTTCGGATGCTGATCTGCAGATCCTGTTTGTACTGAACGGAAGTGCATCTGTACAGATGGCGGGAACCACACTGGTGCTTGGAGAAAAAGATTTTCTCATTTTGAACCCGTTTCAGGCTTATGCAGTAAAAATGGATAAAAGTACATTGGTGATGCGTTTTCGGGCAAACGTCAGGATTCTTTCGGATTATTATGATATCAGCAAACTGGAGTTCTTAGGAAATTCTGTGGAGGAAGCTTCAGAACGCCATACCGTTCTGCGTAATCTGCTGGAAAAATGCATCACGTATTATTATGGAAAAAAAGGCGACAATGGCAGAATTTTATTAAAACTGAACAGCCTGTATTATGAGATCGCAGAATTGCTGATCGCGTCTTTTTCCATCGTGCGGAATCAGACGGCAGAAGAACTGGAAGGGTCAGAGGACGAATCTTTGATCCGGGAAATGACACGTTATATCCGAATGAATTATCAGTCGGCGTTGAAACTGGAAGATCTGGCGGATCATTTTTTCCTGTCGCCACCCTATATTTCCCGTTTTTTTAAGAAAAAACTTGGTATTAATTTTGCCAAATATCTGGCGGATGTGCGACTGGAAGAGGCAACGAAAAAGCTGGATCAGACAGACAATTCTCTGACCTGGATCGCCTTGGATTGCGGATTCCCGAATCTGACAGCTTTTAACAAGGCATTTCGCATAAAATATCAGATAAGTCCGAAACAGTACCGTGCGGAACTAAAGCAGAAAGAACAGATACAGGAAAATACAGAGAAAGAAAACCGGGCGCTGGCAGAATTTCAGCTGTTGGATTATTTTGAGAAAAACAATCATATTCCGGGGCGGGAATTTGATGAGGTGGAGCAGATTCAGGCAGATGCGTCGGATTATTCCATTCTGGAAAAAAATTGGAATAAAATGATCAATATCGGCGGAATCTACCTGCTGCTGCAGAAAGAGATTCAGGATCATACCCTGTTTTTGTGTAAATCACTGGGGTTTGAGTATGTCCGTATCTGGGATCTGTATGAACAGCGCATGCATATCAATGCAGGAAATAAGGAGCGGCGGTACAATTTCAGCCGTCTGGACAGCTGTTTGGATTTCCTGACGCAGAATCATATCAAACCGTATCTGGAACTTGGATTTAAGCCGTTTATCCTGCTGCGAAACTATGAAGATTATATTTTTAATGAAGAGCGTGAAATTGTATTTGACGAAGCGGAAGAATACGGTGCATTTATTCGAAGCCTGATGAAACATCTGATCAATCGGTACAGCAGCCAGGATCTGTCTGCCTGGTATTTTGAACTCTGGTGTGATCCAAGATGGTTTCCGGAGGGAGAACCAGCCACATATATCGAATACTTTGAGGAAGCATATCAGGCAATCAAGGAATTGATTCCGAGGGCGCATGTGGGTGGGGCATACGACCGTTCTTATGGAATTATATCTTTTGAACACCTTGTTAAAGTGTGGAGTACACGAAATACGCAGCCGGATTTTGTTTCTATCTATTGCTATGCTCCGCTTTTGCGGGAAGTAATGTACAATGAACGGGGAAAACATACGTCGGAAAAAGAGAGCCGTGAGCGAATGCGGATGCATCGTATTACAGAAAATGAGACAGTGGCACCGGAACAGATTAAGGATTTCCAGATTGGCAGTTATGTGGAGAGCCGGAAAAAAATCATGCTGCAGTACGGAATGATGATGCCATTGCTGTGCAGTGAGTGGAATTTTACCGTGATTAACTCCAATGCGCTAAATGACAGCCGGTTTAAAGGTGCATATGTCATGAAGGAAATCATGAACATGTATCAGGAACTGGGAATGATGGGCTATTGGTTCGGTACAGATCAGTTTGCGGAGGATGATGATGCGCCGATGCTGCTGAATGGTCGTTGTGGTCTGATTACCCATCAGGGAATTTGTAAGCCAGCCTATTGGGCTATCCTTATGATGAATCGTCTGGAAGACTATCTGTTGAAAAAAACAGAACATACCATGGTCACCCGAAATGAATTTGGCAGTTATGTCATAGCCTGTCATAATTATAAACCATTGGATATTCAGTATTATGTACAAAAAGAGATGGATATCAGAATTGAGAGCATTCCGCATTTTTATGAAAATGAAATGCAGCTGATTTTGAATATTACAATCACAGGTGTAAAAAACGGGAAATATCATATTAAAACCAGGGTTGTGAACTCTCAGTATGGTGGCGTGCAGGATGAGTGGCTGCGTATGGGTAAGGTGGCATTTCTGACTCAGGCAGATGTGGAATATATCGACCATATGTCGAGACCGCATATAACGATCGCGGAGCAGATCGTAACAGATCAGGTACTGCGTTTTTCTGCAAAGCTGGAAGCACAGGAAATTCAGCTGATCCATGCATTCAGGTACATGGAGGAGTGATTCTGGTTCTACGCACCATTCATCCCTATATATGAGATGGGAAACTGGGAATATAAAACGAAAGACCGGAGAACATGTTTCTCGGGTCTTTCATTTTCATGAGGAGTTTAATTTATATAGCATACAAAAATCAGGTAGATTCCTGTATTACTAACTTGGTTGGAAGCAGGATCGGTTTCACCTGCTCATATGGATTGCGGATCAGCGAGAGCAGAAGCTTCGCACTCTGCATTCCAATCTCACGCCGTGGCTGACTGATGGTGGAAATGGTCGGAGTGGAGAGGGACGCATACATGGTATTGTCGAAACCAAATACTTTGATGTCCTCCGGAATCCGAAATCCCAGTGCCTGTCCGGCTTTGATCACAGCATGTGCATGTTTGTCTGATGTAGCAAAAATCGCATCAGGCGGATCGGCCAGCTGGAAGAAATGATTTGCAGCGGCCAGAATACGGTTGTAGGAAAAATCCGCAACCTGAACGACATATTCCGGCCGGACAGCCAGTCCATTACCGGTGAGCATGGATCTGTATGCCCGATAGCGGCTCTGCACATGACGGTAATCATATGAGGAGGAAAAGAAGGCAATTTTCTTACAGCCTTCGTTGATCAGATGTGCAATCGCTATTTTGGTAATAGAATAATCATCTATCGAAACATAAGGTATATTCGTGTAAAATGGATTGTATTCACTGCACTGAACAACTGGATAGGCAGCATTGAGCTGACGTAATACATCTTCAGACAATGCATACATGACAATGATGCCGGCTACCTGAAGGTTAGCACAATAATTAATGAAAGAAGAGATTGTGCTTCGGTCCGGTATTTCCTGTGTTACTACCATATGGCAGTGTGCGTGACTCAGATAATCATTAATGCCTTCCAGAATATCATCATAAAACGGATTGTTCCAGGTTGGGATACAAACCAGTATTGTTGACTCCTGGGATACTTTCTTTATAGAAGCGGAAGAACTGCTTCTTTTTTTTGTGCTCAGATCCTCCGGAGTGATTTCATGAAACTCAAAAGCTTTCAATATCTTATCTCTTGTTTTTTTTGTCACCACATTTGGCTGGTGAATCATGCGGGAGACAGTTGCAGGAGAAACCCCTGCCGTCTTTGCAATATCATAAATTGTAACTTTCCCATTCATAATACATTACATCCTTCTTGACTGTAATATGATATGAAGAAACAACTAGTTATATAGGATAAAAAATAATAACTATTTGTTTGTTTCATGTACAAAACATAGCAGAAAAGACAAAAAAAGGAAATAGGAAAATGAAAAAAACAGCAAAAGGACAAGAAAAGGATGTAAAATATTACTTGTTTCAGAAACAAAAAGAAAAAATGACCAAAACATGGCAAGTTTGTGAAGAAATTATGAAAAAAACAAACAATTTTCAAATAGTCTCACACAGGGGGATTTGATAGAATGCAAGTAACGAGAGGGGAAGTAACCAACTCGAAAGAAAAAGGAGGTATTTCACAATGAAGATGTGGAAAAGATTAGTAAGTGCAGGCTTAGTGGCAGCAATGTCTGGTGCCATGCTTGCAGGATGCGGAAACACAGCAGGCAGCAGCGATGCCAACACAGGCAGTGCAGCAGGAGAAGAGAAACCGGCAGCAGCTTCTACAGGGGATGTTAAAGTAGAAGACACAGGATTCAAAGCAGACAAGACTTACAAAATTGGTTACAACTATTATGGACCAGGTTCTTATGCATTAACAACTCTGGCAAACAATCAGGATTATGTAATCAAATGCTTCGGCAGCGAGTCACAGTCTACATCCGATGATTTCCAGGTAGATAAAATCGTACAGGATGTTGAAAATATGATTTCTGCAGGATGCGACGGACTTGTAATCTGGCTTCCGGCTGACAACTTATATAAAACTGTAATTGATATGTGTGAGAAAGCAAAAGTTCCATATGTATTCTCAGATAAAGTTCCATCTGATCCGGATGTTATCAAAGCATTACAGGAGAGCGAATATTTTGCAGGAGCAGTAGGACCGGCAAATGCTGAGTATGGTTCCTTGATCGCTGATTACGCATTAGAGCAGGGATATAAAACATGTATCATCTCTACAGGTGCACAGGGTGACCCGACAGATACACCACGTATCGAAGCTTTCACATCTGAATTTGAAAAAGGTGGCGGAAAGATTGAACAGGTTGTTTATACAGATTCCCAGGATAATATCCAGCCATACACAGAGAACGCTTTGGTAGCTTATCCGGACGTTGATTTCGTATATGGTACAGGTTCTGATTTTGGTATTGGTGCAGCAGATGCGATTTCCAACCAGGGACTGGATGCAAAAGTTCTTACATCCGGACTTGACACAGCAGTGCTTGAGTATCTGTGCGATGACAATAATGCCGTTGAGTTTGTAAATGGTGATTACTGGATTGCCGGTACCATGGCTACAGTTGCTCTGATGAACTATCTGGATGGAACACCGTTAGAGGATGCTGATGGAAACAAAGTATTTGTAGATAACATCATGCCATTCCAGATCACACCGGATACATATGATACATTTAAGACAACATTTATTGATAATCCATGTTATTCCGCAGCAGAAATTCAGGCTATGGACGGAAAATACAATCCGGATTTCAACTATGACGCATTTATGAAAGTAATCAGCGATTACTCATTAGACGAGAGAGCAGCAGCGGCTGCTAAATAATCTGTTTGCAGAAAGGGGTAGGCATTTATGTCCAAAGAAAAAACTTTAAGTGTCGATCCGAAAAAGAAACGTCTGCAAACCCAGATACTGGTTATTGCGATTGTCGTCGCAGCATTTGTAGTCTGCCACTTTATCACAGGTGGCAGATTACTTGCTCCGAATAACCTGCGTACACTTCTGACACAGGTTACCTATCCAATGATCGTTGCACTGGGAATGATGTTTATTTTTACGGGCGGTATGATCGATTTATCTATAGGCGCACAGGCAATTCTGGCAGGTAACGTAGCAGCAGTATTGGTAGAAGATTTCGGACTGGGATATGCAGGACTGATCATCGGAGCTGTTGTGGCCATGATTGTATGTGAGTTACTGAGCGCATCCTGTTCCGTATTCTTAGGGATACCGTCCTGGGTAGCAGGACTTGGTGCGGCATTGGTATTTGAGGCAATTGCAACTATTTATGTCGGCAACCGTGCAAAGACAGCCGGCGCAGCTGTTGTATATCTGAAACATTGTCAGGCACTGGGAAAATTCCCAACAATCTTTATTATCGCGATTGCAGTATTTGCGGTTGCATGGTTTATCTTTAACCGCACAAAACTTGGATTTAACCTTCGCGCAATTGGTGGCGGCGGAGAAGTTGCAGAGGCCATGGGAATCAACAGAGTAAAAACCATTATGCTTTCTGCAGCAGTTGGAGCTGTTATCATCTCCATCGGAGTTATCACACAGCTTTCCTATACCGGACGTTTTACTACATCCGCAGGTATGGGTTCCTTAAGTGGTATTTTTAAATCACTGGCTGTTATTCTGATCGCAGGTTCTTTCGCCCGTATCTATAATGATGCGGTAGGGTGTGTGATTGGAGCATTTATTGTAGCTGGATTGTTTAACGTATTGACATTGATGGGTGTTCCGTCAGGTACAGGTCAGGATGTATGTCTTGGTATGGTCGTACTTGTCTGCGGTATTCTCTCATCTTTGGGATATAAGGGGGTTATGAAGTAATGGCAGAAGAGATGTTACGTATCGAAGGTGTCAGCAAAAGCTTTGGACCGACCCTGGCAAACAGAGATATCAATCTGGTTTTGGAAAAAGGCATTCTCCTTGGACTTGCAGGTGAGAATGGTTCCGGAAAATCCACACTTGCTTCTATGGTATGTGGAATGCAGAGCAAGGATTCCGGTAAGTTTTATAAAAATGGCGAAGAATATGATCCACACTCTCCGAGTGATGCGGCAGCACATGGCATTGCCATGGTTGTACAGGAACTTGGAGTGGTAGGAAATCTGCCGGGCATTGTAAATATGTTCCTTGGCAAGATGGATAAATATAAAAAAGGCGTTGCAGTAGATCTGGCAGCAATGCACCGTGATGCAGATGCAGTATTTGAAAAATGGAATCTTCCAAAAGTTCCGTTAAATGTACCGGCAGGTACCCTTTCTATTGAACAGAGAAAGATCATGGAGCTGGCCAGAGCCTTGATCACAGATCCGGATTTTCTGGTTCTGGACGAGATTTCCCAGGCATTATCTCAGGATAACCGTCAGGTACTGTATAAATTTATTGAACAGTTCAAAGCTCAGGGAAGAACAATTCTGATGGTTACCCATGACCTGGAAGAGATGATGGACATCTGTGACCAGATCGCAGTACTTCGTGATGGTGTCATCGTGGAGTGCAAAGAAGCAAAAGAATTTACCATGGACGAGCTGAAACGTCAGATGATCGGACGTGAGGTTTCCGGTGATTATTATCGTGACGATCAGCAGGAACAGTATGATGATGAGGTCGTTCTGGAAGTCAGAGATCTGACCGTTGAAGGAAAATGTGAACATATATCCTTTGATGTACATAAAGGTGAGATTCTTGGTGTCTGCGGACTTTCCGATGCAGGTATTCATGAACTTGGAAGTGCAATTTATGGATTAGAGCATCATGAAGGTGCGGTACGTGTCAAGACAAGCAATACAGAGCTGAAGCATCCGGGAGATCTGGTAAAGACAAAAGGTGCTTACCTTTCCAAAGACCGTGATGCAAACGGACTGATGCTGGATGCAGGAATCGGTGCAAACTTAATCATTCCGTCTCTGGTAGAGTTATCCGGTCCGGTCGGATTCTTAAGTCCGAAAAAAACAAAAGCATTGGCTGAGAAAGCATCTCAGGCGTTTGAAATTAAATCTTCCGGTCTGAACCACATTGTCCGTCGGCTGAGTGGTGGTAACAAACAGAAAGTTAACTTAAGCCGCTGGCTGGTAAAAGACCTGGATTACATTATTCTGGACTGCCCGACCCGTGGTGTAGATATCGGTGTAAAAGCATATATCTACAGCGTATTAAAGAAAGCAAAGGCAGAAGGAAAGGCTGTCATCATGATTTCTGATGAGCTTCAGGAAGCCATGGGTATGTCTGACCGTATCATGGTTATGAAAGATCATAAATTTGCTGCAATGCTTTCCAGAAACTGTGATTTCACAGAAGAAAAAATGATGGAGGTAATGCTGTAATGAAAACTAAAAAAATGCGTTTTGATATTAACACATGGCTTCCGATTATCATTTTTGTGTTGATTTTAGTGATATTCAGTATCGCTACCGGCGGTACACTGTTAAATTCCAGAAATATCTTAAATATTTTTAACCAGTCCGTAGCAACGATCCTTGCAGGTCTTGGAATGTTGTTTGTAGCAGCTATGGGAAGTACGGATATCAGTACCGGTGTAGTTGTTGCACTGGCAGGATGTTTCGGATTGATGGGTGCACAGGCATCTGGAAACTCTCTTGTATTTATCATTATCTCCATTTTAATCGGTATCGGTTCCGGTCTGTTGCTGGGATATGTAAATGCAAAGAGAAAAGTAAATTCCTTTATGGCATCCCTTGCGTTAATGATGGCATGGCGTGCGATTGTTAACCTGGTATTAAGTAATAAAGCATATTATCTGCCAGATAATCTGTATGTACTGGATAAACCGGTAGTAAAAGGTATCATTCTCGTAGTTATCGTACTTGTAATTATCTACATCTGGAGATTTACCAGATTCGGTAACTATGTAAGAGGTATCGGTGAGAATGAAGTGGCAATGAAATATGCCGGCGTAAACGTTGACAAAATCAAAATCATGGCATTCGTAATGTCTGGTCTTCTGGCAGCCGTTGCAGGTATCTTTACTGTAGTAAGACTTGGTGGAACAAACAATACTATGGGATCCGGCTTCGAGATGAAAGTTATGATGGCTCTGTTTATTGCAGGTATCCCGGTACAGGGTGGTGAAGGTTCCAAAGTATACAAATTATTATTTGGTGCTCCAACCATCATCATGCTGGAGAATGGTCTGGTTTTGTGTGGACTGAATGCAGGTGTGACTCAGTTAGTACGTGGTCTGGTACTGCTCGGAGCAGTCTGCCTGACAAGCCAGCTGGCTAAGAGAATGGCTTATGTAGGTCAGGAAGGTGCTCATAATCAGAAAGAAAATACTGCAGAGACAGCAGTTGATAATGGAGGAAAATAAACGATGAAAAACGGAAAATTACAGGTAGGTATCATCGGTTGTGGTGGTATCGCAAATCAGAAACATTTACCGGCACTGAAAAATCAGGCTGACAAAGCAGATATGGTGGCTTTCTGTGATATCTTAGTAGACAGAGCTGAGAAAGCAGCTGCTGAGTACGGTGTAGAAGGCGCAAAAGTATACGAAGATTACAAAGAGTTATTAGCAGATCCTGAAATCGATGTGGTACATGTACTGACACCAAACGTAGCTCACTGCCCGATCACATGCGATGCATTTGCAGCCGGCAAGCATGTAATGTGTGAGAAACCTATGGCACATAATACAGAGTCCGCTCAGAAAATGATGGATGCATGGAAAAAATCCGGCAAGAAATTTACTATCGGATATCAGAACCGTTTCCGTGTAGATACACAGACCTTACATAAAGCATGTGAAGCTGGTGAGTTCGGTGATATCTATTTCGCAAAAGCACATGCAATCCGTAGAAGAGCTGTTCCGACATGGGGCGTATTCCCGGATAAATCCAAACAGGGCGGCGGTCCTCTGATTGATATCGGAACACATGCATTAGACATCACATTATGGTGCATGGATAACTACAAACCGGTATCCGTTATGGGGTCTGTATTTGAGAAACTTGGTCATTCTGAGCTTGCTACACAGGGCAACATGTTCGGTGCATGGGATCCTGAGACATACGAAGTAGAAGATTCTGCATTCGGATTCATCAAATTCGAGAACGGTGCAACTATCTTCCTTGAGTCTTCCTGGGCAATCAACATGAAAGATTCCAGAGAAGCAGCCTGCACACTCTGTGGTACAAAAGCAGGTGCTGAGATCGTTGGAGCGATGTCTGGCGGCGGTGCAAGCAGCGGACGTGAGTACGATCTGGTTGTAAACGGCACATACCATGGTCAGCTGGTTGAGCAGAATCTGTCTGAGGGCGGCACAATCGCATTCTTCGAGGGCGGATCTTCCGAGCCGAAAGATCTTGAGTGTGAGCAGTGGTTAAACTGCATCATCAACGATACAGAGCCAGTTGTAAAACCGGAGCAGGCATTCGTTGTAACACAGATTCTGGATGCTATCTATGAATCTGCACGTACAGGTAAAGAAGTACTTCTGAATCAGTAAGATCAGAAAAGTTGGTTACAGCTGTGGATATACCGGGAAACCAGGCATATCCGCGGCTCCCTTTTATAAATAAAATTATTTCCGGAAATTTTGTGAATTGTCATTCCGAAAACAAATTGATAAGAAACGAGGAGAAATTGCAATGAAATTAGGATTTGTAAGTGCTATTTTAGATCAGAGCAACTACGAAGAAATGATGGATATCGCATCCGACCTTGGTTTTGAGTGTGTGGAAGTCGCATGCTGGCCACAGGGAAAAGCAGAGCGTCGTTACGCTGGTGTCAGCCATATCGATGCAGAGCGTGTGCTGGAAGATGAGGCATATGCAAAACATATTTTAGATTACGCAGCAGAAAAGAACGTAGAGATTTCTTCTCTTGCTTATTATCCGAACACACTTGATCCGGATCTGGAGAAACGTCAGGCAGCGGTTGATCATCTGATGGCTCTGATCAAGGCAAGTGCAAAACTTGGTATCAATATGGTTACAAGCTTCATCGGTCGTGACCAGTCCAAGACAGTAGAAGAAAACCTTAAGATCGTAAAAGAGGTATGGCCTCCAATCATCAAACTGGCAGAAGAGCAGGGCGTAAAAGTAGCAATCGAGAACTGCCCGATGCTCTTTGGCGCAGATCAGTGGCCAGGCGGACAGAACCTGATGACCACACCGGCAAACTGGAAGAAAGTATTTGAGATTCTTCCGAGTGATAACTTCGGTATCAACTACGATCCTTCCCATTTTGTATGGCAGATGATCGATTATATCAAACCTATTTATGAGTTTAAGGACAAAATTTTCCATGTTCATTACAAAGATATCAAAGTATATCCGGACAAATTACAAGAAGTTGGAATCATGGGTTATCCGCTTGATTTCATGTCTCCGAAGCTTCCGGGATATGGTGATGTGGACTGGGGCAAATATGTATCCGCTTTAACTGACATCGGATACGATGGATACACCTGCATCGAAGTAGAAGATAAATACTTCGAAGGAAGCCAGGAAAAAGTATTAGACAGTTTAAGACTCAGCAAACGTTACATGACACAGTTCGTTATCTGATAAGAGTTACAGGTCAGCATTTTCATACTGCTACAGAAGAAATGCTGACCTGGTAATCCGTGATTTATATTAAAGTAAATTCATTTTTATAGGAGAGACTTCTATGCAATTTCAGGCATTTAACAAAATTTTAATTGGTGATCAGAAGCTTCAGTCATATGAAGAGGCTGGCATCACTCTGGGATATCAGTTTCAGATTCGTTATCCGTCTTACCGCGGAACATTCTTAAGCTGTATTGAAAAATTAGATATTTATTTGGATGGTACTCTGGTCGATCCGTCGCACATTTATTTTTGTTTGAATGGAAAAGAGTACCTGATCGAAGAACTGAAAGACCAGTACAAAGCATACTGGTTTGTTTTGGACTTTGCAACAATCAAAGTCATGACGGACGAGATTCCGACAGCAGGCCCTCACGATGTTACCGTAGACATGTATCACCGCATTCCGTATGCAGGATATAACGGTTCTTACCTGGGATTACCAAGTAAAGTAACCAAGACACTGATCTACGAATAAGGAGGGATGACAAAATGGCGAAAATTAAACTTGGCTTAACGCTTTATAGTTTTTCCAGCGAATATATTAATATGAAACTGTCTCTGGAGGATATTCTGAAAGAGGTAAGCGAGATGGGCTATACAGGCATCGAGATTATCCCGGCGCAGATGTGCCCGACCTATCCATATGTAACAGATGAATGGATTGAAGAGTTAAAATCTCTGATGAAAAAATACAACTTGCAGCCGGTTTGCTGGAGTGCATACCTCGATATGGGACTTGCAACCGGTCGTGACTTGACAGAGGATGAGATTATTCAATATACGGTGAATGATCTTATTTATGCGAAAAAAGCGGGATTTCCGATTGTTCGTTCCCAGTTTTCCATTACACCGGAGATTTTTGTAAAAATGATTCCGTTCTGTAAGAAATTGGATATGAAGCTGACCATCGAGCTGCATCACCCACATTTCCCGAAACATCCGCTGTGGCAGCAGTATGTAGATATCTGCCGTGGCGTTGGGAAAGGAGTACTTGGTATTGTTCCGGATTTTGGAATCTTCATTAACACACCACACAAATTATGGTGTGACCAGGCTCTGGAGATGGGCTTTGAACCGGAGAAATTTGATAAACTGGTAGATCTGCACAAAGCAGGTGTTTCTCTTGAGGACGCACAGGCGCAGTTATCGCTGAATGACAATGAGAAGCAGATTGCAGCCAGCATGTATGATGAGTTTGAGACCAGATGCAATCCGGAGGAAATCAAAGATATCATCGATGTGGCATTCTATATGCATGGTAAATTTTATTATGCAGAGGAAGGTCAGAACGATCCGAGTATTCCATATGATGAGATTCTGAAAGCGGTTGCAGAGACTGATTATGACGGATTTATCGCCTGTGAGTATGAAGGACATCACTTTACAGATGAGATTCCGGCTGCACAGCAGCTTGGTCGTTATGTGGCAATGTGCAGAAGAATCATCGGAGATTCCATTGTAGAGGCATAAGAATATCATAAAAACGAAAACGGAGGAAATAAAAATGGCAAACCTTAGATTTGGCATTATCGGATACGGTTTCATGGGACATGAGCATATGACTTTATTATCCGATTTTGATGGCATTGATGTAATCGCAATCTGTGACCGCGAGGCAGATCAGATGGACGATGCACCGGAAGGAGTTGCAAAATATACTGATGCAGCAGATCTTCTGGCAAGAGATGATATCGATGTTGTTATCATTTCTGCAAATAATAACCAGCATCTGAAACTGGTAAAAATGGCAGCAGCTGCAAAGAAAAACATTATCTGTGAAAAACCGGTAGCACTGTCAATTTCGGATCTGGAAGAGATGGAGAAAGCAGTTGCAGAAAATGGTGTGAAATTTACAGTACATCAGCAGAGAAGATTTGACCCGGATTATCGTACAATGAAAAACGTATTTGATTCTGATGAACTGGGTGATATCTATACAGTTCAGACAGGTCTGTACGGATACAACGGAAATATGCATGACTGGCATATCTACCCGGAACAGGGTGGTGGTATGATGTATGACTGGGGAGTACATCTGATTGACCAGATGCTTTACATGATTCCAGGCAAGATCACATCTGTATTTGCTGATGTGAGAAACGTCATCAATGAGCAGGTAGACGATTACTTCAAAGTATTACTGATGTTTGAAAACGGTATTACCGCAGAAGTAGAACTTGGTACTTACTACCTGAAGGATGAAGATAAATGGTTTGAACGTCACTGGTTCATGGGAGGAAATAAAGGATCCGCTTATGTGGACGGTTTCCATCCGGAAGGAAAAATCGTACATACGGCACACCTGCTTCAGAATGCAGGTCATGGCCGTACCATGACAGCAGCCGGTCCTACAAGATCTTTCGGTCCGCCAAGTGAAGGACTGATTCTGAGCAAAGATATTGAGATCGCTCAGACAACTCACCGTATGTATTTTGAAAATTACGTGAAAGCATACCGTGGAGAAGAAGATTTCCTGGTTAAGATTCCGGAAGTAAAACGTGTATTAAAAGTTATGGATGCAGCAAGATTGTCCGCAAAGACAAGAAAATCTGTAGACTTTGAGGCATAAGTAAACCTGAAGAGACAGGTGCTTTGTGCGCACCTGTCTTTTTTGTACTAAAAACAGGTAAAAATACGGGTTTTTCGTCGTTTTTTGGTAAAAAGGAGATGTAAAAAACATGGATTTCGTGGCATATAATGAGATTCTGATCTGTGAAGAACCGATCAGAAATGAGATAGTAGCAGGCAAAAAAATCGGGTACACTTTTGAAATTCGCTATCCATCTTATCGTGGATGTTATCTGAGCTGTATCGAGGATCTGAAGTTTGAGATAGACGGACAGGAGATTGCAAACGAAAAAATTGCTTTCAGTCTGAACGGAAAGGAATTTACAATTTCAGACCTTCCGGAGCTTAACCATGAGTACTGGTATGTGATGAAACCGGCAACCATCCGGGTACAGCAGATCGGTGGAATTGCACCGGGAGAGCATACGCTTCGTGTTTATATGAAACACAGAGTGCCATACACCGGATATTTTGGTCAGTATCTGACACTGATCAGTGACCGTACAGAGACACTGGCAGCTGAGCGGTAATACCGGTATATGACATTTCGAAAGAATTCCTGGCAAATATACAGATGACGTCTGGTGACAGAAATTTTCAGGAAGATTTAGAGGAAAGATAGGAGAGTAACGATATGAATACAGATATTAAAATAGGTGTATCCCTGTACAGCCTGTCCACGGAATTCATTCACGGAACACTGGATCTGGAAGGCTGCCTGAAAGCAGTACATGATATGGGATATAAAGGAATCGAGCTGGTAGCGGCTCAGATGGTTCCAGATTATCCGTTCCCGTCGGATGAATGGTTATATAATCTGCGTGGTCTACTGGAAAAATATGAACTGGAACCGGTTTGCTGGTCCGCTTACATCGATATGGGAACAAGAAGTGACCGTGACATGAATGAGGAAGAGATTATTCAGTGCACGCTAAATGATCTTGTATATGCAAAAAAAGCGGGATTTCCAATGGTTCGTACCCAGCATGCTATTTCACCGAAGATTTTCCGTAAGATGATCCCATATTGCAAAGAACTGGATATGAAACTGACCATTGAAATGCACTGGCCGCATCATCCGGATGTACTGGTATGGAAAGAATATTTTGAGATTATGAAGGGCGAAGGAAAAGGATATCTCGGTTTTGTTCCGGATTTCTCCATTTTCCAGGAGATGCCTCATGAACTTTATCTGCGTCAGGCTGTTGAATTTGGTTGCCGTCCGGAGAAATTGGAGGAAATCGTGAAAATTCATTCTGCCGGCGGAGACATGGACAAAATCAACAACGGCGATTATACAGAAATCGAGAAACATTATGCGGAGGAAATGTTCGGAAAATTCAATCATCCGGCAAAAGTGGAGCAGCTAAAGGATGTCATGGACTGCATTTTCTACATACATGGTAAATTCTACTATCTGGACAATGATGAACACGATCCGTGCATCCCGTATGAAACACTAATTCACGCACTGGTAGAAAATGGTTACAAAGGTTACATTGCCAGTGAATTTGAAGGACATCATTTTTATTCTGATGTCAGCTGCGTGGAACAGCTGGGGCATTTCGTGGCAATGGTAGATCATTTGCTGGATCAGGAAACATAATCACTAAACATAGAAAGAAAAAATTTATATGAAAAAGGAGGACATATAATCATGAGTATTGAGAAAGGAACTCCGAGAAGAGGTATCTGCTTATACAGTTATCATAACCTTCTTGGAAAAACAATGACACTGGATGATGCTTTCGAGGAAATGGCTGATACAGGAGCAACCTGTTTCGAATTCCTGACAAGTTATATTCCGAATTATCCGAATCCGTCACCGGAATGGGTAGATCATTACTGGAGACTGTGTGAGAAATATAAAATGCAGCCGTCAGAACTTGGACACTGGGCTGAGAATCATCTGCATCGTGGAAAAGGAATGTCTGACGATGAAGTAGTAGAAGAGCTGAAACAGGATTTCCGTCTGGCTCATCTGCTTGGATTTAAAGCACTTCGTACCAAAATTACATGTACCAATGAAATCTGTGATCCGGAACCGGGCTGGCAGAATTACATTGAAAAAGCACTTCCATATGCGGAGAAATATGATGTTCGTATGCAGAATGAGGTACATCTTCCGACTACACTTCATACACCGCATATCCGTGATGAATATCTTGATTTTATCCATCGTACAAAAACTTCTCACTTTGGATTCAATATTGACTTTGGTACGTTTCAGTACAAAGCAGCCAAAGGAATGGAAGATATGTCATGGTTAAATTTTGACGATATTACCAAACCGGAAGAAATCGTTGATTTCCTTCCATACAGTTATGTATGCCATGCAAAATTCACTTACATGAATGAGAACTTTGAAGAAGAGACCATTCCGTATCCGGAAGTAATCAAACTGATGGTTGATAACGGATGGAGTGGAGATCTGCTTTCCGAGTATGAAGGTGGTATCCGATTCCATGCAGAGGAAGGTCCGGATAAATTTGCACAGGCAATGGTAGAGATTCCGGATCAGGTTCGTCGTCACCAGATCATGCTTCGCAACATTCTGGGATACTAAGAGAAGGAGGATAAGATTATGGTAGAATTTCAGCCAATTCAGCAGCGTGGTTTTCACAATACATATGATGAGAACGGAGAAATCGATGGATTCGAGTTCAAATTCGTTCCGAAATACTATAAAGGATACTGGTTTACACAGTGCCGTTTCGGCAATGTGGTTGTAGACGGTGAAGTGTTTGACCGTGATGATCTGATTCTTGTATATGACGGTATTGAGTACAGCAGAGAAGAAATGTTTGATCTGCACAAATACTGGCAGTTCCGTACACCATTAACATATCGTATCAAAAAGAAAGGCGGTCTGTCCATCGGATATCATGATGTGAGCCTGCAGTTCGGCTGGGTATTAAACTACAATGGTGCACTGGAAGCAGAAGAAGACGGAAGCGGTATGGGAAATATGGCTCATATGTTTGGTGTTGACAACGAAAGAAGAATGCTTCTGTGCAAATAAAAAATCTGTGAGAAACAGAGATAAAAATAAAACAGACGGGGATATCAGCTGCAAAGCAGACATTCCTGTCTGTTTTGGGTTTCTGGTAAGGAATGATGTAAAAATACCTGAAATTCCCGGTATCATATTTTGATTTCAGCAACAGTACATGGTTGATCCGAATTTTGGACAAGGACGATATCAATAGAAAAGGATGGAACAGAGATAGAAGAATGAAAGCAGCATATTTTACAGATTTTACAGATTCGACAGAAATCGAACAGGAACGTTTTGAAAATGTAAAGAAGGCGTCCGGGGCAGACCAACTGGTGGCGGTCATGAGCGGGACATATCTGCAAAATGGTCAGCCGGCCAGAGAAAGCATGGCATCCAGAATGGAAAAAGCCAGAAAAATCGGTGTGGATCAGACACTGGAATTACCGTTATATACCTGTCTGTCCAGTGTCGGAATCTATGGTTACAGTACTTCCAATCTGATTACAAATGCAAAGAATATTGATTTGCTTGTGCTGGAGACGATTGATGCGTCTTATGAGCAGCTGCTGGAAATTGCCTATCTGCTGATACGAAATGAAAGAGATTTTCAGAAGCAGCTTACAGCATATAAAAAAAGTGGAATGACATTTTATCAGGCTCAGGCAAAAGCAATTGGAGACAGAGTGGATGGCGGGGAACAGATCATGCTGCATCCGAGAAATGTACTGGCGGTGGAATGCATCAAGTCATTGAAATATATGTACAGCAGTGTAAAGACTATCTGTATCCCGGAGATATCCGAATTCTGGAAAGAACAGGGCTGGGATAAAGACTGGACAGAAAAATTGCGGGAGCGGATTATGCAGCCGGAACATGTACTCTCAGATACTTATGGAGGGTATGAGCGGCGAAGTCAGACGATGCAGGCAAAGCGTGAGGAATATACGGATTTTGATCAGTTTGCAGCTTTAATTGCAGCAGAAACACATGAACTGGTAGAAATTCGGAAATATTTTCTGCGCCTGATCTTAAAAATCCGGAAACTGGATGTCATTTACTGGCAGCTCAGAGATTTTTCTGCAGGTGCACAGTGGACGAAATTGCAATAATAAAGTAAAATAAAAGGAGAAAATGAAGATGAAACGTACCAATAAAGAAGTAGTAGAATATTTTTATGAGAGAGTATTTAATGCAGGAGATTTTTCCGAACTGGATGATCTGATGTGGGATGATTACAAACAGCATTCCCCGGAAGTTGCAGATGGCAAGGAAGGATTTATTGAATTTTTCAAGGGATTTTTGCAGGGACATCCGAAGACAACAACAATCCAGTGTCTGGAAGATGGAGACCTGGTATGTATGTTCTTCAAATGTGAGATGGACGGCGGTGTCGTTGTCAAAGTATTTGATCTGTATCGTCTGAAAGACGGAAAACTGGCAGAACACTGGGATTGTACCATGCGTGTAGATAATATGGAATGCAATAATCCAAACGGACAGTTTTAGCGACAGGTTCACCGATGGCTGAGGTTCTGTAATATGGAATGCAATAATCCAGACGGACAGTTTTAAGTCAGTACAGCAATTTCTGAATAAGTATCACGTATCACTGGTCTGTTTTCACCATGAGTCGTACATGGAACAGTACACATAACAGTACACATAACAGTGGCATCTCGCAGTAAGCATGCAGAAAGTATTCTTGAATTTTATTTGTAAACAGAGGCAGAAAGATGCAGAAAAAATGGATACAGATAGCGCTTTTTGACAGTAAAAACAGGCAGACACTGGAAGCGGATGAGCCGCAGATACTGTTTGTCCTGCAGGGGGAGGCAGAGCTGACTCTTGGGCATACTGTGAAAGCATATCAAGCAGAAGAATTTTATATGGTGAATGTACTGCAGAAGTATGAACTGCGTATGAAACAGCCGGGGGTTGTATGTCGGATTATCCTGAATACGGAAAAAATCCGGGAGCTGGTGAATCTGAGTCAGTGGGAAATTCAATGTGACAGTACGATGCGTGATGCGGCAGAAATACGAAAGATCCTGCAGAAAATCTGCAGCCTGTATTTTAAAATGGAACATACGGAAGTCAACAGGCAGGATCTGCCACAGGCAGAAGAAGCGTATCTGCAGGCACTGTTTTATGAATTGCTTCACCTGTTGTTGCAACGACATATGAGCCGCCGGGAAGAGGCAGATGAAAAATCCACAGATGAGATAAGACTTGCTTACATCCGGTCTTATCTGAAAAGTTCTTATGCACAGGAAATCACACTGGCAGAACTGGCGGAGCAGCTTCATTGTACCCCGGCCTATCTGTCGAAATATATTAAGCGTAAGCTCGGAAAAAATTTCCGGGAACTTCTGAATGAGGAGCGTGTCAGACACAGTGCGGAAGATATGCTGAAAACGGACAAGACGCTGATGAGGATTGCCATGGAGCATGGGTTTCCGACCACAGCGGCATTTCAAAAAGCGTTTAAGTCATACTATCATGTGCTTCCGTCAGAATATCGGAAAGAAAAACGTCAGGAGGCGGGAAGGGAAGATATCGGATCAGCACCGGTATCTGCCGATATCAGACAATTGCTGTCAGACCAGTCTCTGACAGGCGAAGAAGAGGAAACGCCGATTCGTCTGCTGAAAGTGGATGGCACCCGGGGACATACCTTTGGAACACATTGGAATCGGATGATCAATGCCGGCGGAGCCAAAGACCTGCTTCGTGCAGACATGCAGCAGCATCTGATTTATCTGCAGCAACAGCTTGGATTTTCCTACGTGCGTTTCTGGGATCTCTATGATTCGGAACTGTACCTGTTTGGAAAGAATAAGGGAAATTATAATTTTTCGAAACTGGACAGTGTGATCGATTTCCTTCTGAATCATCAGATGAAACCTTATATGGAACTGGGATTTAAGCCGCAGGTTTTACTGCGTGATATCGGAGATTATCTGATCACAGAACTGAGACAGAACATCTTTGATTCCTGTGCGGAATATGGTGTGTTCCTGGAACAGATGATCCGGCATTTTGTGAGCAGATACGGGCTGAATGAGGTAGAAAGCTGGTATTTTGAACTGTGGAAACCACCGCAGGATTCCATGGAGGAATATCTGAAATGGTATGAAACCATGTGTCGTGCATTGCGTGGTGTTGCACCGGGATGCAGAATCGGAGGCGGAGGGCTGAACCGTAATCAGGGACAGACCTTTCGTACGATCGTGGCGGCCTGGAAAGAAAGCAGCTTCCGGCCGGACTTCATCTCGTTGTACAGTTATCCCTATCAACACGAACGGGTTTCCTACGAAAAGGGGACAGAGCATACGATCAAAGATACAGATGCCTATTCTCAGCGTTTTTCCAGAGACACAGATTATCTGAAAAATTATCTGGAACTGGCGGAAGAGACGCTGAAGGAATATGGAATGTCAGAAGTAAAATTGCATGTGACAGAATGGAATTTTACAGTTTCGAACCGCAGTTATATCAATGACAGCCGTTTTAAAGGGGCTTATGTGATCAAAAATCTCATGGACAGCATTGGCAAGTGTGAGATTCTTGGCTACTGGCTGGCATCGGATCTGTTTTCCGAGTACTTTGATACCGAGAAACTGCTGACCGGAGGCGTTGGGCTGCTGACCAGAAACGGTATCTGTAAGCCGGCATTTTACGGAATTTCCTTTATGAACCGTCTGGGTCCGGTCATGCTTGGACAGAGTGAAAATATGCTGGTGACAACGGATCAGCATGACAGTTATTATATCGTCTGTCAGAATTGTCAGTATCCGGATTACCGGTACTACATCAGTTCGCAGAGTACGATTGGTCCCCAGGATGTGAAATCCTATTTCCACGGTACGAAACTGCAGGTTTCCATCCGTATCCGTGGTGTGAAAAACGGTACCTATATCCTGAAACGCCGCGTGATCCGGGAAGGCTGTGGAAGTGTGCTGGATGAATGGAAACAAATGGGATATACAGATGCGTTGAGCACCCGTGACATCCAGTATCTCAAGCAGATCTGTGTGCCGAGAATTACAATGGAGACCAGTGTGGTGCGAGATCATTGTCTGAATCTGGATTATGAATTAGAGGTCAATGAGATCATGCATTTGCATGTGATCTATGATTTGAGTAAAAGCTGACCGTATAACAGAAGAGACGATGGTTCCGGCAAAAATGATATATATAAAAATTGCATGGACAAGGAAATGTTCCGCCATAAAAGGATAAAAAACAAATAAAAGAGGAAAAAGAGAGCAGATATCGAGATAGATTTTGCGCTCTTTTTTTATAAAATAAAGAAGAAAATAAAAACAGGAGGACATGGGACAATGAGTAGCAAAAAGGGGACTCCGAGAAGAGGAATCTGTCTGTACAGTTATCATAATCTTCTTGGTAAATCAATGACACTGGATGATATTTTTGAGGAAATGTATGATACAGGAGCAGCCTGCTTTGAATTCCTGACAAGTTATATTCCGAATTATCCGAATCCAACGCCGGAATGGGTAGATCATTACTGGGGATTGTGTGAAAAATACAATCTGCAGCCGTCAGAACTGGGACACTGGGCTGAAAATCATCTGCACAGAGGTCCTGGGATGACGGATGATGAGGTAGTGGAAGAATTAAAACAGGACTTTCAGATTGCCCATTTGCTTGGATTTAAAGCACTTCGTACCAAAATAACATGTACCAATGAAATCTGTGATCCGGAACCTGGATGGCAGAAATATATTGAGAAGGCTCTGCCTTATGCGGAAAAATACGATGTGCGTATGCAGAATGAAGTTCATCTTCCGACAACGCTTCATACCCCGCATATCCGGGATGAATATCTGGATTTTATCCATCGTACCAAAACGGTTCATTTTGGATTTAATATTGATTTTGGAACTTTCCAGAATAAAGTGGCCAAAGGAATGGAAGATATGATCTGGAATGATTTTTCAAAATGCAGTAAACCGGAAGAAATCGTTGATTTTTTGCCATACAGTTATGTGTGTCATGCAAAATTTACGAATGTAAATGAAAATTTTGAAGAAGAGTCCATTCCATATCCGGAAATTATTAAACTGATGGTGGATCATGGTTGGAGCGGAGATCTTCTTTCCGAGTACGAAGGTGCAATCCGGTTCCATGCGGAGGAAAGCCCTGAGAAGTTCGGACAGGCGATGGTAGAGATCCCAGAGCAGGTACGCCGCCATCAGATCATGCTTCGCAATATTCTTGGATACTAAGAGAAGGAGGAAACAGTTATGGTAGAATTTCAGCCGATTCAGCAGCGCGGATTTCATAATACATATGATGAAAACGGAGAAATTGACGGATTTGAGTTTAAATTTGTTCCGAAATATTATAAAGGATACTGGTTTACCCAGTGCCGGTTTGGCAATGTGGCGGTGGACGGAGAAGTATTTGACCGGGATGATCTGATCCTGGTATATGACGGCATCGAGTACAGCAGAGAAGAAATGTTTGATCTGAAGAAATACTGGCAGTTCCGTACACCATTAACATACCGTATCAAAAAGAAAGGCGGACTCTCCATCGGATATCATGATGTCAGTCTGCAGTTTGGATGGGTATTGAATTACAATGGCGCACTGGAAGCAGAATACGACGGCAGTGGTATGGGAAATATGGCTCATATGTTTGGCGTTGATAATGAACGCAGAATGCTTCTGTGCAGATAGAACGGATTGAAAAGCGTATAGAAAAGCTGAAGCATTATTGATTTGTACAAAAATCATGCAGACCGTATGGTTAATGTCATGAAGAAAAGTCTGAGGAAGAGAAGTTTGTATCGTTAGTTTGTTATATCGATAGAGACTTCTCTTTTTTGTATGCATTTTTGTGTTTTAAAAGCAGAAAATTGTATCTCGCTGAAAAATGTCTTATGGAATAAAGCTGCTTGGACGATATAGCAGATACTGTGTTCATAAATCATTTTTTATCAAAATCAGATGATCAAAAAGACAAAAGTCATATATATTAAAATTGCCAATTTGACGCAGAAAATCGGAAATACAGTCTTCAAAGGCAAAAAATTACAAGAAAAAGAGCATTTTTTCGCATAGAGAGAGCACTCAAAATCCCGTACACTACAATTACAGAACGAGAGTACATGAGAAATAAAATGGAGGTAAATACTATGAGCAAGTTAAATGGTGTGTCAATGGCAGCTAATTCTATGTATGGAAGTCATGTGCTGACAGATGTCGGTTGCAGAAGTGTCTGGAAAAATGGAAAAAAGGTAGGTTATTGTGTGAACCTGAAGATTAATTATTACCGCGGAATGCCGTTAAGCTGTATCGATGAGATTACACTGACCGTTGATGAGGAAAAGGTTGATCCGGAAGATATGTACTTACAGCATAATGGCAGAGAATATCATTATCCGGACATTTTAAAGGATGATATGTGTACGGATTTTTACTGGATTTTCGGGGAACTTCTGCGTGTAGTTGTGAAAAAAGAAGGCGGCATCAAGCAAGGACGTCATCATGTGAGACTGGTTCTTGGAGTACGCCGTTCCTACACACCGACTATGGTTTCTGTATGTGAAAAAGATCTGACATTTGCGTAAGGAGGAAGAAAGACATGAACAATCAGGATATCAAACTTGGAGTTTCTCTGTATTCTTATCAGGATAATTACTATTTTCATAAACATGATCTGGAGGGATGTATCGCAGCAGCCGCCGGAGCAGGAGCAGACGGAATCGAAGTATTTGCGGATTCCATGATCCGGGAATGGCCGTATGTGTCAGACGCATTTGTGGATCACTGGAATGGAATGATGACCCGTTATGGTATCGAGCCGGTCTGTATGGATCATTTTTCTGACCGTGCCATGTGGCATGACAGGCAGCTGACAGACGATGAACTGTTTGAACGAAGTGTGCTGTATATCAAGACTGCAGCAAGACTTGGCTGTCACATGGTGCGTATTTTACATAATGAGCATATCGGACTTGGTATCAGTCCATACCGTCTGACAGATTGTGGTATTGTGGAACGACTGCTTCCGATTGCCCAGGAAAACAATGTTATGATGGCGCTGGAGTGCCATTATCCGACCAGTATTGCATCACCGCTGCACCAGCAGTATCTGGATGCCGCAGAACGTCTTGGTATTCCAAACGTGGGACTGCAGGCTGATTTCAGCTCCTATGAATACTGCATCAGCATGGCAGATGTGGGCTGTGAAGTCAGAAACAGTGGTGTCAATGAGGAAGTACTGCTCTGTATGCGTGAAAAGCAGAGAGAATGCTACCGGGAAGAGAGAGGGTTCCATCTGGAAGAATTCATGCCGGATATTATGAAATTGAATCCGACAGAGAATGATCTGGAAGCAGTGAAGCGTCTTGGCAGAAACCAGGGACCTTACGGGGACAATAAAGAGTTTTCCTATGAGACTTTGAAAGAATATGCATCCAAACTTGTCTATGTACATGGGAAATTCTATGACATTGATGAAAATGGTGAAGTAGACAGCATGGATTATCACAAAATCTTCCAGGCTTTGATCGAAGGGGGATACAAAGGATATATCTCTTCTGAATTTGAAGGAAACCGACGGATGAATGATGCAGGCTGGGTAGATGAGATTGAGTATGTGAGAAAACATCACGTGCTGATGCGTAAATGCCTTGGACGCCCGGAGGAGATTGCATAAAATGATAAAAAATTGCCAGTTCCAATTTTTATGGAGCTGGCAGTTTTTTATGGATTTCACAATACAGAGAAATCCTCCTGGGTATGGAATTTTGTATACATCATGTGTTGTATGACACATATCTCACAGCAGGAATGCCGTGGCATTCCTGAATCAGAGAGATTTACTCACCGATATGAAGGTATGGTTTCTTAAGCTCAGCCAGATTTTCCGTATGTTTCTGAGTCATGGCACCGTGTGCGATCTCATTTCTGTGCTCTAATTTTCCACCGTAGTTCATTCTGGAACGAAGCTGTTCTTCTTCGGAGAAAGTATAGGTTGCTTTACCGTTTACCATCTCGATTTTTCCGTTGATACCGCAGATTGCGCATTCTACCAGGTCAGTACCAGGTGTCACGCGAACCATACTCTGGTGACAGACCGGACATGCGTAATTGTCGGCACCGCGCCATTTTGTACGCTCTTCATCTGTCTGAGCAGCCAGTGCGTCAATGATGTGCTGTGCCATTTCGTCCATACGATCCATCTGCTCTGGAACTCCGAGAACGTGATCTACTGCCATAGCACCGTAGTATACGTGAGTATCGATGACGTCTACACCTGCAGACATCATGGATTCATACATGATCGGAATAGTCATGATGGTCCAGTTCTCTGTCATGGCACCGCCAACGCCGACCAGTGCACCTACACGCGGTTTGAATACTCTTTCGTCCGGAAGAAGTTCATTGCCCTGAGCGATACGCTCTTTTTTTGCCTCTGTCAGGAATGCAAGATCGTGGGATGGACCGAAACGGTCGCAGAATGTCTTGAATGTACCACTTGGAGATGTCTCGTATACCGGAGAACCGATGATGATCGCATCTGCATCATAGTAAGCATCCTCTACCAGATGGAAATCGTCTTTGAATACGCAGGTTCCGTTTGTTCTGCCTGACATGATTCCTACGACACATCCGCAGCATCCGATACATGGTTTGATTTCAAGGTCATCCGGTCTCATAAATTTGATCTCGTGACCGGCTTCTTCGCATTTTTTCAGAACTTCTTTTAACATTACGTCGGTGTTGGACATCTTTCGTCCAAAGGAAAGCGCAAGTACTTTTGCCATTGTAAATATCCTCCTGAATTTGTTTGATAATAGTGATTTTGTTTGTTTTGATAAGTTAATGATACATGGAAAAAACGGAGAAAGATATGGATGATTAGAATCAAGAATATGGACAAAACGCATATACAAATCAGAGAAAAAAGGGCAGATCAGCGGACCTGTTGACGCAGATATGTTTCCTGTGATATGATAGCACAAGATTAGAAAATATGTTCGATGAAAAATAAAAATGAACGACATGCATAGATAGATGGAGGAAATATGGGCAGATACGATTTGCTGAATGCACAGCAGAAGGAAGCGGTTTTTCAGACAGAAGGACCAGTACTGGTATTGGCAGGAGCTGGTTCCGGAAAGACAAGGGTTCTGACGCACAGAACTGCTTATCTGATAGAGGAAAAAGGGGTGAATCCATACCACATCATGGCCATCACCTTTACAAATAAGGCGGCGGCAGAGATGCGGGAGCGTATTGATAACCTGGTGGGATTCGGTTCGGAGAGTATCTGGGTATCGACCTTTCATTCCAGCTGTGTTCGTATTCTGCGCCGATACATTGACCGTCTCGGATATGACAACCGTTTTACAATCTACGATGCGGATGATCAGAAAACGGTGATGAAGGAAGTGTGCAAGAGGCTGCAGATTGATACGAAGCAGACGAAGGAACGGGCGCTGCTGAATGTGATTTCCAATGCAAAAAATGAGCTGATCTCGCCGGAAGAGTTTACACTGCGGGCAGCAGGGGACTACGCGAAGCAGAAGCAGGCGCAGGTTTACCGGGAATACCAGCAGACGTTAAAGAAAAACAATGCACTGGATTTTGATGATCTGATCATGAAGTGTGTGGAATTGTTTAAAAGTGATCCGGAGGTGCTGGATTCCTATCAGGAGCGTCTGCGTTATATTATGGTAGACGAGTATCAGGATACAAATACGGCGCAGTTTGAGCTGGTGCGTCTGCTTGCATCCAAATACCGCAATCTTTGCGTAGTAGGTGATGATGATCAGTCGATTTATAAATTCCGTGGTGCCAATATTCACAATATTTTGAATTTTGAACAGTATTTTCCGGATGCGAAAGTAATCAAACTGGAGGAAAATTACCGTTCTACGCAGAATATTCTGGATGCGGCCAATGCGGTGATCAAAAATAATGTTGGCAGAAAATCAAAAGCGCTCTGGACTCAGCAGGCGGCCGGGGACAAAATTGACTGCAGAGATTTTGATACGGCTTATGATGAGGCAGAGTATATTGCGTACAGCATCAATTCCTTTGTGCGGAAAGGTGTTTTTTCCTATGGTGACAGCGCAGTGCTGTATCGTACTAATGCGCAGTCCCGACTTTTGGAGGAGCGTTTTGTCCGGGAAAATATTCCGTACAAGATCGTGGGCGGTGTAAACTTCTATGCCAGAAAAGAGATCAAGGATCTGTTGAGTTATTTGAAAACCATTGATAACGCGCAGGATGATCTGGCGGTGAAGCGAATCATCAATGTGCCAAAACGTGGTATTGGTGCAACGACTATTTCCAAAGTGCAGGATTATGCGGATGAAAACAGCATGAGTTTTTACGCAGCATTAAAGCAGGCAGAGGAGATTCCTACATTGAGCAAGGCGACGGCGACAAAAATCCGCCCGTTTGTAACTTTTATCCAGACATTGCGCAGTAAACTTCCATATATTAGTCTGGAGCAGTTGATGGATGAAATTATAGAAGATACGGGATATGTGGCTGAACTGGATGCGGAAGGTACGGATGAAGCCAGAGCCCGTATTGAAAATATTGACGAATTGATCAGTAAGATAGTAGCTTATGAAGAAAATGAGGAACATCCGGCGCTCAGTGGCTTTTTGGAAGAAGTAGCATTGATCGCAGATATTGACAGTTTAGAAGAAAACAGTGATTATGTGGTATTGATGACGTTGCACAGCGCGAAAGGTCTGGAATTCCCGAATGTGTATCTGGCTGGCATGGAAGATGGACTGTTCCCAAGTTATATGACGATCACTTCAGACGATCCGACGGAAGTGGAGGAGGAACGCCGTTTATGCTACGTTGGAATTACGAGGGCCAGAGAGCATCTGACCCTGACAAGTGCCCGGATGCGTATGACCAGAGGCGAAACCCAGTATCATAAAGTGTCCCGTTTTGTAAAAGAGATTCCAAAGAGTCTTTTAAATGGACAGGTGCGGGAGGAACGCCAACGCAAGGAAGATCCAATCAAAGATTTTGGCTCGGTGAAACAGAATTTTTCCAGAAAACCGTATGGAAGTGGCGGAGCATCCGCAAAATCAACGGGAGGAGTGGATTATTATAAATCTTACAGCTTCGGGCAGAAAAAAACGCAGCAGTTTGGCGGTGGAGCAAACGTTGGAACGTTGTCTTATTCCGAAGGTGACCGGGTGCGTCATGGCAAGTTCGGAGAGGGTGTGGTGACGCAGATTGTGTCTGGCGGAAGAGACTATGAAGTGACTGTAAAATTCGACAATGTTGGCACAAAGAAAATGTTTGCATCGTTTGCAAAATTACAGAAGATATGATAGAATACAACGTAACAACAGGCAGTAAGATATGGAAGAGAATGGCAAAAACAGTGTTTTCTGATTTTCTAATAGGTACTGTCGCAGGGAAGCATCATTAATGTATTAGAAGGAGTGAATGACATGAACAATGATTTAATCAGTATTGCAAAATTAAACGAGTTATTTTCCAAGAAAATTGATGAGGAAAGAAAGACAAAGTTACTCTGGATTCTTGCCATCATCGGAGCAGTAGCAGCAGTTGTCGTAGCAGCACATTATATTTATAAGTTCTTTGCTCCTGATTACATGGATGATTTTGAAGATGAATTTGAAGACGAGTTCGAAGATGATTTTTTCGATGACGAGGATGATGAATACGAAGAGGAAGACTAAGTCGTAAGATTTGAGTTTGAATGATATTGATTCGTATTGGAACGCCCACTCACATATGCGAGTGGGCGTTTTTTGCCTAACTTCAGAACCAGACAGAATTGCAGGAAAAGTGCAAATCATGCTTACATGAATGAGAAATTTTAACTGAAAATCTATTTGGCGAAAAGCCATATCGAGATGAAGCGTAGCGTAATCGAGATGGCTCTGAAGTTAGTGGATGAAAAATAAAAATGTGAGGAAAAATAGCGTGAAAAAAGGACAGATGTGCGAAGGCATTGTGGGAAAAGTAAAATTCCCAAATAAGGGAATCGTAAAAGTAGAAGATAATGAAGTAACTGTAAAAAATACCATTCCGGGGCAGAAAGTTTCTTTTGTGATCAACAAAAAACGCAAAGGGAAAGCAGAAGGTCGTTTATTAGAGATTTTGGAAAAATCAGAACTGGAGCAGGCAGAAGCAAACTGTCCGCATTACGGTATCTGTGGTGGGTGTAATTACCAGACATTACCGTATGAGGAGCAGTTAAAACTGAAGGCTGGACAGGTACTGGAATTAATGAAAGCGGTTGTACCGAATGCGGAGGATATTTTTGAAGGGATCCGAAGAAGTCCGCGGCAGTTTGGATACCGCAACAAAATGGAGTATACCTTTGGCGATGAGGTAAAAGATGGACCGCTGGCGCTTGGAATGCACAAACGGGGCAGTTTTTACGATATCGTGACAGTAGATGAATGTCAGATCGTGGATGATGATTACAGCAAAATCCTTGGAGCAACAGTGGAATACTTCAGAGAAAAAGACATTCCGTTTTATCATCGCATGCGTCATGAAGGCTATCTGCGTCATTTGTTGGTGAGAAAAGCGGTAAAGACAGAGCAAATCCTGATCGATCTGATTACAACCACACAGGATATTTGTACAGAGGAGAAAAGTGTGGATAAGACTGCGCTTTTAGATGGATGGAAAAAAAAGCTTCTGGCACTGGGTCTGGATGGAAGCATTGCAGGTATTCTGCATACAAAAAATGACAGTGTGGCTGATGCGGTAAAAAACGAAGGAACGGAAATTTTATATGGCCAGGATTATTTTTATGAGGAATTACTGGGGCTGAAGTTCCGGATTTCTCCGTTCTCTTTCTTTCAGACAAATTCTCTGGGCGCAGAAGTGCTGTATCAGACTGCCCGTGAGTATATTGGGGACAGCCTGGATGAAAAAGCGGACAAGACTGTTTATGATCTGTACAGTGGAACGGGAACAATTGCACAAATCCTTGCGCCGACAGCAAAGCATGTGATTGGCGTGGAAATCATAGAAGAAGCTGTGGAAGCTGCAAAAGAAAATGCAAAGTTAAATCAGTTGGATAACTGTGATTTTATTGCAGGAGATGTATTGAAAGTGCTGGATTCCATTGAGGAAAAACCGGATTTTATTGTGCTGGATCCACCACGGGAGGGCATTCATCCAAAAGCACTGGAAAAAATTATCCAATATGACGTAAATCGTATGATTTATATTTCGTGTAAACCGACCAGCCTGCAGCGGGATCTGGAAGTTTTGCAGGCACATGGATATGTGATGGAGAGAATCTGCTGTGTGGATATGTTTCCGGGAACGGTGCATGTCGAAGTCGTGTGTTGTCTACATCGGGTGAATTCGTAGAAGTGCTGAATTTCAGGCACTTTGCGAGG
>CAKRKO010000019.1 GCA_934358495.1 uncultured Eubacterium sp.
GCGAGATAGCTCAGTTGGCTAGAGCATGCGGTTCATACCCGCAGTGTCGAGGGTTCGAATCCCCCTCTCGCTATTAAAAAGATCTGTAAGTTTTTACAGGTCTTTTTTTGTTGTCCAACATTAACTCAGACTATTCTTTTTTTCTAACGATATCTTGTTTTATCACATATGTAGCATTCTTATACAACTTAGTTACACTTCATATTTCACACCATTCGTATGGCATCTTTTGCCCCCCAACATCTTGAATATCTATATATTGAACAGATTATGTGTAAATAGAAATCGGGGAATCTTTTCTTCATAAGCAATTTAACTAGCTACGAAGAAAGGATTCCCCGATTTCTTTATAAATTTTAAACTTTAGCCACCATTTTAAAACGGCCGAAAACAACAACAATTCAAAAACATCATAAATCCACACCAGATCGCACACATCCGTGACAATCCCGAAACCGGTCTCTGATAACCAGATCCCATATTCTGATACCAGGTTCCGCCAAACTGCAGATTCTGTAAAAACTGCCGATACTCCATATTACTCGGCTCCATCGCCACCGCCTGCTGCGCATGCTCCTGTGCCACCACGTTATTGCCTGCGCCCTGATTGGCCACTGCGGAGAAGAAATACCATCTCGCGCTGCGCTGTCCTGCCGGAATATCATTGAGCGCATGCAGCGCTTCTTTATAATATCCATTCCGTATATAATTCATCGCTGCCTGCATACTGACCGGATCATTCTGTTGGGAACGCTGCTCACTCTGTCCGGTGAAATCACCAAAACCACTGAACCCGCCGTAGCTTCCATATGCACCGTATGGACCAGACTGCGCGCTTCCATTCTGATATCCGCCTGCGTATCCCTGCTGTTTTTCCTTCATGATCTGGGTATACGCCTGCTGTACTTCTTTAAATTTTTCCTCAGCAATCTCCGGGTGCGGACTGTTCACATTTGCATCCGGATGATACTGTCTGCTGAGTTTTCTATATGCCTTCTTTATCTCTTCGTCTGTCGCACCGGGCGATACGCCCAGTACTTCATAAGGATTTCTCACTGAGATTTCCTCCTCTTTTTCTTCTTAACCTGTACATATTCATACTTCGACCAGACACCGGAATACAGGATATTCCGAATGATCGACGCATGCTGCAGAATCGGAAGCCGTTCAAAAGATTTCGAACATTCCGACATCATACTGGTCAGAATCAGCTTACTTAACGTATCAAAATCTTTCGGATCATTTTTTACCATCGCTTCAAAAGGATTGTATTCCTTCTTGCGCAGGTCTTTTTCCAAATCCTCATATGCATCCATCAGGTAAATAAATTTACCCATATAAAATCCCAGGCAGTGTAATTCTTCTGACCAGATGTCATCCTTCCATGCAAAAATTTCACCGAGCATTTCACCTGTCAGACCGGCAATTGCATCCAGATTTGTCTCCCTCTTATTTTCCAGCATATTTAACTTTCTCATATATGCTTCCACAGCCTCTACCTGTCGCGGATATTTGCGCGAAATTCTTGCATAATCCTTTTTCAGCATCATGGACATTACATGCTTCGGATAATTCTTTTCATCCTGCCAGTCATCCAGCAAATTATGATAGGATAAGAGTACATTCATGTCTGAGGCATACTGCGTTGCCTCATTGATATATGCGATTTTCTTTTTTCCCGGATGTAATGGGCAGAAAAAATCTTCCATTTTATTTTCCAGTTCATACAGACCGGAAAGCAGAATAATCAGAAATGTCATATCATAATTCAGCAACATCTGACCTTTTACACCACTGCTTTTTCGTAAAACCTGACATAGTCCGCAATAATAAGACTGATAATCTTTTCTGTCTTCTTCCGAAAGTTCTTTTCGATTCACATAGATATATCCAAACATGATCATACCCCTCGTATTCTCATTATACTCTTTTTGCGTTTTGTTTCATCTTTCAATCAGATACTCTTCGCCATCCGCTCTTTCCTGTTCTTATCAGGTTCTCTTCACAAATTCGGTGCGGCACTTTGGACATGTAATACATATCTTACCCTTTCCCTTTGGCACACGCACTTTCTGTGAACAATTCGGACAGGAGTAAAAGCGATAAATTTTCTTCTGTTCCTGATGAGCTTTCCATTTTACCTGCTTCTGTGCGAAATTAGTAGAACCGCCGTTTCTGCCTTTTTTGAAAAAACATACGGCACGATATCTGAAATTCATATATTTCTGATTCTCAGCTGCACGCTTCGATATATTTTTGGAAAACATACGATAATAGCACCAGAACAGTAATGCCAGCGCCACGATTTCTACGATCGGTTTGCGGGCAAACATAGAAATTACTAAAATGATCAGTGCAACCGTTGATAAAAAACGATTGAGCTGATCCATACCATAACGTCCATACATAAATTGTTGAAAACGTTTTCTCACCTGTAACACCTCAGCCTTTTTCATTAATAAAGTTCCGTCTTTTTCGGAACCGATAACCTTATGTTACAGTTTGTACAAAACGATGTCAACCAACCTATTGTCTTTTCACAAACATTTTAGAAAAAGTTAATAGAACAAAACTGAAAAATAATAAAGTGTGCTGTCACACACTTACGCGTTTAAAATTATCAATAGCACAACTTTCTTTCACGCACCGAGCACGCTTGCGAAGCAACAATTTCTTCTCGTGCGAGTGTGCATCATTTACACGAAGTGCTTTTTTTGATAGAAAATTCAGCGTAATTTTCTATCAAAAAACAATTCAAGCAAAACGATAAGCCGGGTTATGTCGTGAATGATCATCTATCCAGGATAACTGTTGCCAGTTACCTCAAGCGACCTACCTAAAGCTGGCGGGCCACGTCAACGCTTTGTTTCGGTCTTGCTTCGGATGGGGTTTACATGTGCCCCGACTGTTACCAGCCGGGCGGTAGTCTCTTACACTGCCATTCCACCCTTACGTTAACAATGAGCAATACACAGAATCCTGTTTTACTCCGCCATGCGGTCTCTCAAATTGCTGCGCATGGCTCATTGCTAACGCGGTATCTTTCTGTTGCACTGTCCTTGGAGTCACCTCCACCGGATGTTATCCGGCATCCTGCCCTATGAAGCCCGGACTTTCCTCACCTGCGGTCTTTCGACACTTGCAGCCGCGATCATTTGTCTTACTTGAATTGTAATTTTTTAATTATTTTATACTGTTATACATGAAAACAGCTTCCACCGATGAATTCCCGCAAAATCGAATCGTGTCCGATATTTTCTCCCGGAACCGGAAGGAAATAATCCAGGAATTTCAACAGCCTTTTTGCCTCCGGATATTCCGGGCAGTCCGGCTCGATGGAAAAGAGCAAAGGCTCCGCATATAATTTTAACACAGATAATTCATAAATCAAGGCCGAATTGAACATTACATCCGCTTCTTCCTGATATGGGAAGATATTTTTCTCTTCTCCACGCCGTACAGAACTCCATCTGGACAGTGTTTCCCGAGCTGTGGTGTTCCTTGTACGGGCATCCCGCACCATACGGCGGATCAGTCGTCCGTCCGCTGTAGACAGATTATTGTGATCATCAATATTTAACTGCGTCAATGCACTGATATAAATTTTATATTTATTTTCTTTCGGCAATTCATAGGAAAGCTTTTCGTTCAAGCCGTGAATTCCCTCGATGACAAGCACATCATCCGATCCCATTTTCAATGGTTTCTGACGGTATTCCCGATGTCCTGTCTTGAAATTAAATACCGGAAGTGTCACTTCTTTTCCAGCCAGCAGATCAGTCATGCACTGGTTAAATAACGCAATATCCAGTGCTTCCAGGCACTCGAAATCATACTCTCCATTCTCATCTAAAGGTGTTTCTTCCCGGTTACAGTAAAAATCATCCAGTGAAATTGGATGTGGTTTTAACCCATGGGCTGTCATCTGAATAGATAACCTGTGGGAAAATGTTGTTTTTCCGGAAGACGACGGTCCTGCGATCAATACAAATTTCTTTCTGCGGTCTGCCGCAAGCGTCTCCGCGATATCTCCGATTTTCTGCTCCATATAGGATTCCTGCACCAGGATCATATCCTGGATCCGACCGGAAGCAATCACGTCATTGAGTTCACCAACGGTACGGATTCCCATATCAATGCCCCACTGTGCGGAATCGTTCAGTGTTGTAAACAATTTATCCGATGCAGAAAACTCTGTTACTTTCCGGGTATCTTTGTCCGGAAACATCAGCATAAATCCATTCTGATAAGAAATCAACTCAAAATAGTTCAGATAGCCGGTGCTTGGTACCATATATCCATAATAGTAATCCGGAAATCCCTGCAGTTCATAGACATTTACCCTGGAACTGCGGCGGTAGCGCATCAGGCGCACTTTATCCATCCGTCCCATTTCTTTAAACCTTGCCGACGCATCCTGTGTGTTCATATTATATTTTACGATTGGAAGATCTGCCGCTACAAAGCTAAGCATTTTTTCCTTTAATGCCTGCAGCATCTTCTGATCCGGCACGGAAATAGAACCATGATACCGAAATTCACAGTAATATCCCTGTCCGATAGAATGCTGCACCAGAAGTTCCAGATTTGGATATAACTTCCAGGCTGCCGCCTCCATAAGAAGTGTCACACTTCTCCGATAGGTATCTTTGCCCGGTTTCTGTGCGGTTGTGATAAATTCCAACTCTCCGTCCCGCAAAACAGACTGACTCAGTTCTCTGAGATCATGCTGAAACTTCACCAGCACAATATCATCCGTGTATGCCTTCTGATATTCATCTGCAATCTGCTGAAATGTTGTATCTTTCGGATACTCCCGCTTCGTCCCCTGAATTATAATGCTACATGTCTGCTGTCCCATATCTTTTTAATGCCTCCAGAATCAACTGCTTCTTCTGCTGTACCTGCGCCATGCGGATGCTGATCCGCTCATTTTCCGGCTGTGCGGCCAGCTGCTCACTTACAGAATCTACCGTGCGAAGCTCCCTCCCCAGCCAATCCAGTAAAACCGGATGTTTTTTTTGCAATAATACAGGTCCAAACGCGTCTTCCACCTGCTCATCCAAAGAATAATCTGTTGAAACAGGCTCTTCTCCCTGCATCACTTTCATCATTGGATAATATTTGCCATCTTCCTGGATCATTTCTTCTTCCACGATCCGCATGCCATGTGCACGCAGATACTGACGCACCTGTGTGATCTCCGACTGTGGCTGCAGGATCAGTTCTTCCTTACCGGACAGTGCATGTGCTCCTTCTGAAAGAATCTTTATCACAAGTCCACCGCCCATTCCGGCAATCAGAATGGTGTCTGCTTCTCCCGGCTGCAACGCAGCCAATCCATCCGACAGACGAGTTTCAATCCTGTCTGACAGCCCCTGCTGTCCGATATGTGCCATTGCCTGCTGCAACGGTCCTTTTCCAATATCCATGGCAATGGCTGACGGAATCACGTTTTTCTGACACAGATAAATCGGTATGTAACCGTGATCCGTTCCGATATCTGCCAGACGATGTCCCGGCGTAATCAGCTCAGCCAGTGCTGTCAACCGCTTTGATAAACGAATCACCATATTAATCCAGATAATCCTTTAATTTTCTACTGCGGCTCGGATGGCGCAATTTCCGCAGTGCTTTTGCCTCAATCTGACGAATACGCTCACGGGTAACATTGAATTCTTTTCCAACTTCTTCCAGTGTGCGCGCACGTCCATCATCCAATCCAAAACGCAGACGTAATACTTTCTGTTCACGGTCTGTCAGTGTGCTTAATACTTCTACTAACTGTTCTTTTAACAGGGTAAATGCTGCTGCATCTGCCGGAACCGGTACATTATCATCCTGAATAAAGTCACCTAAATGACTGTCTTCCTCTTCACCGATCGGAGTCTCTAAGGATACCGGCTCCTGTGAAATCTTTAAGATTTCACGTACACGTTCTACCGGCATATTCATCTCTTCTGCGATTTCTTCCGGGGTAGGTTCACGGCCAAGTTCCTGCAGTAACTGTCTGGACACACGAATCAGCTTATTGATAGTCTCAACCATATGCACCGGGATACGGATGGTACGGGCCTGATCCGCAATGGCACGGGTGATGGCCTGACGAATCCACCAGGTTGCATAGGTACTGAATTTATATCCTTTTCTATAATCAAACTTCTCTACTGCCTTGATCAGACCAAGGTTTCCTTCCTGTATCAGGTCAAGGAAGAGCATACCACGTCCCACATAACGCTTTGCAATACTTACAACAAGTCGCAGGTTTGCCTCTGCCAGACGTTTTTTTGCCTCCTCATCGCCAAGTTCCATGCGTTTTGCAAGCTCTATTTCTTCCTCAGCCGTCAGTAGCGGAACTTTACCGATCTCTTTTAAATACATACGAACCGGATCCTCGATACTTACGCCATCCGGTACAGATAGATCGATTTTCTCCATCTCCACATCATTTTCCACATCCTCGTCATCGATGAGGATATCGTCATCATCATCCGTAATACGAAGGACATCGACATGATTTGCCTCCAGGAAATCCAGAATCTTGTCAATCTGCTCCGGACTCAGGGCAAAATCTTTGAAATGGTCATTGATTTCCTGATACTCGAGCATATTTTTTTTCTTTTTTGCCAGCGCCAGCAGTTCCTGGAGTTTCGCCTGAAATTTTTCTGCGCGCTCAGCTCTTTCTCTCATTTTCTGATCGTTTTTCTCTGCCATTTTGTTCATCCTTCCATGTTTTTAGTCTGTATAGTTTGTCCTCAATCAATCGAAATATGCATTTTCTGCAGCTGCGCCAGCTGTTGTTTGTCTGCGATCAGCTTCTGCAAACCGGTCAGATCCATTGGGTCCAGGTTCCTGGAGCGCGCATCCATGCTGTTTTTCTTAATCCTGAGAATCGTTTCTTTTAATGCTTTTTCTTTTTCCTGCCTGGTTTCCACCGGATGCAGGCGTGCGTGAAACAGGGCTGCTGCCTCCCGCTGCTGTTCTTCATCGGTAAACCGGCTGATGATCTGCGCAGGATTGATCTCTCCCTGGGCATGCTGCTCATACAAAAGCTGAGCCACTTCCCGAAAAATCTCTTCTGTAAAATCTTCCGGTCCGATATAGTTCTCTGTCAGATCAAATAACCGTTCATCTTCGATCAGCCATGTCAGAAACAGCCGCTGCGACTGCTTCATGCCATCCTCTTTTTTCTTCTTTTCATTAATCCCGCTCTTTAACGGCGCGCGTTCCCGCTCTTTCGTCAGGCCGCCTCTCGTTCCCTCCGAGCGAACCAGTGACCGCAGCTGTTCAAAACCGATCTGGTATTTGGCAGCCACCGCCTCAATATAATTTTCCCGTTCCAGTTCTTCCTCAAAATTGAGAATTTTCCGGGCAACGGCATAGAAAAATTCTGTCTTGCTTTCCGGATCTGCCAGATTGTAATCACGTTCCAGCATCCGTACTTCATACATAAAACTATTTTCCGCCTCATCGATGCGCTTCTGATATTCTTCCGCACCCAGAGCTTTGATAAATTCATCCGGATCCTTATACGGCCGCATGTTAATGACTTTTGCCGTCAATCCCGCTTCCTTCAGAATCGGAATGGCGCGCAATGCGGCTTTCACTCCGGCACCGTCACTATCGAAAGTCAGATACACTTCTTTCGTGTACCGTTTCAGCAGATTTGCGTGGCCTGAAGTAAAGGATGTTCCAAGAGAAGCCACTGCATTGTCGAACCCCGCCTGATGCAGTGCGATCACATCCATATATCCCTCGCAGAGCAAAATATGCGGTCTACGGGAAGCACGGGCAAAATTCAGCCCGTACAGATTCCGGCTCTTGTCAAAGATCATGGTTTCCGGAGAGTTCAAATACTTCGGTTCTCCCTCACCCATGACTCGCCCACCGAATCCAATGACACGGTTATTGGCATCCATGATAGGGAACATCGCCCGATTCCAGAATTTATCATATCCGCCCCGGCGTTCGTCAATAGTCACCAGACCGCTGTCTTTGAGCAGATCGTCCTCGTAGCCCTGTTTTTTCAGATACTGATACAGATCGTCACTGAATTTATTGGAATAACCCAGACCGAAATGCTGCATTGTTTCCTTGCTGAGCTGACGTTCCTCAAAATACTGCAGGGCATGTGCCCCCTGTGGGCTTCGCAGCAGCATGTAAAAATACTTTGCCGCCACTTTATTTATTTCCAGAAGTTTGCTGCGCTTATCGGCAGCTTCCCGTTGTGCCGCGGTCATTTCCTGCTTTGGCAGTTCAATGCCTGCACGGTCTGCCAGACTCTGCATGGCCTCCTGAAATGTGAAATTTTCATATTGCATCATAAATGTGAAGACGTTTCCGCCTGCCCCGCATCCAAAACAGTAATACATCTGTTTGCCCGGAGAGACAGAAAAGGACGGTGTCTTTTCATTATGGAAAGGGCAGAGTCCAAAATACGTACTTCCTCGTTTCTGAAGACGCACATAACCGGAAATGACATCCACCACGTCATTTCGGGAGCGCACTTCTTCAATCAGTTCATCGGAATAGTAAGCCATAATACCTTCCTTTATCTCAGTTTGAGTTTTAACTCCACTTCTGCAAGTGGCAAATCATAGCAAGCCTCACATACGTTCGACTTGAATCTGCTTTTCTATATAGAATGACATTTTGTCTATCGTTTAGTAAACCTGCCAGGATTTTGGCATAAAATACTCACTGTATTTGACCAGCGCATACTGATCCGTCATTCCGGCGATGTAATCACAGACCACTCTGTCATTTTCCTCGCCTTCCTTCAGCATCTGCAGATAATAAGACGGCAACAGATTGATATGCTTCAGATAATATACAAACAAACGTTCGAGCAGCTCCTTGGCCTTTGTCTCCTCACCCTTCGCAACAGGGTTGGTGTATACACTCTGAAACATGAACTGGCGCAGTCCCTGCATGGCTTTCGCCACATCCTCCGACATGCAGATATCATCTTTGTCCCAGCTCTGGTAAATAATATCATGAATCAGCGTGTTCAGTCGTTCTCTTGTGTCAAATCCAAGGATTTCCCTGTATTCTAACGGAATGTCATCCTCCCGAAGCACCTGTGCCCGGATGGCATCGTCAATATCATGATTAATATATGCAATTTTATCAGATAAACGCACAATTTTTCCTTCCAGTGTGGAAGGCATCAGGCTGGTCTGGTGATTCAGAATTCCATCCCGGACTTCCCAGGTCAGGTTCAGTCCTTTTCCCTCTTTCTCCAGCTTTTCCACAATACGCACACTCTGCTCATTATGCTTGAAACCACCTTCGCACAGCTCGTTGAGCATTCCCTCACCGGCATGACCAAAAGGCGTATGTCCCAGATCATGGCCAAGCGCAATTGCTTCCACCAGCGATTCATTCAGCCGCAGTGCCTTTGCAATGGTTCGGGCATTCTGTGACACTTCCAGTGCATGGGTCAGACGGGTGCGATAGTGATCTCCCTGCGGAGATAAAAACACCTGTGTCTTATGCTTCAATCTTCGAAAAGATTTGCAATGTAGAATTCGATCCCGGTCACGCTGAAAAACCGGACGAATATCACATTCCGGTTCTTCTCTGTCACGTCCTCTTGAATTCTGGCTCAAGGTTGCATAAGGACTCAAATATGTACGTTCTGATAATTCCATCTGTTCACGAATTGTCATACGCTTGTTATACTCCCTGTATCTTACCACAAGATTTTATAAAAATGATATAAAACGAAAAACATCCTACTTTATATTTTCCGTGTTTCTTTCCTGTTTCCTTTTTTTATATTAATTTTTTTAATATTTTTTTCTTCAGAGCCCACATTCACAAAATCGCTTTTTCAAAGCTTTCTTTTTGCTCATTACACATCCTCGATCTGCCAGTCGATTGGCTCGATTCCGTTTTTCTCCAGGAATGCATTTGTCTGGCTGAAATGCTTGCATCCGAAAAATCCACGATACGCTGACAGCGGACTTGGATGCGGTGCTTCCAGGATCAGATGCTTCGGATTATCCAGCATGCTTTTTTTCATCTGCGCCGGACGTCCCCAAAGCAAAAATACGATGGGACGATCCTGCGCATTGACTGCACGGATGACCGCATCGGTAAACTGCTCCCACCCGATGCCGCGATGAGAATTAGCCTGATGCGCCCGCACGGTAAGTACGGTATTCAGCATCAGTACCCCCTGTTTCGCCCATTTTACCAGATATCCGTTATTTGGGATCTTGCAACCCAGGTCATCATGCAGCTCCTGATAAATGTTTACCAAAGACGGTGGCACTTCCACATCCGGTTTTACGGAAAAACAGAGCCCATGCGCCTGCCCGTCATTGTGATATGGATCCTGTCCAAGAATAACAACTTTGACATCCTTTAACGGTGTCAGATGAAAAGCGTTAAAAATATCGTCCGGATTCGGAAAAATCTGTCTCGTCCGATATTCTTCCAGCACTTTTTTATATAAATCTTTGTAATATGGTTTTTTAAATTCTTCTGTCAATGGCTGCTGCCAGTCATTTGTAATTGGTGGCATACTCTCTCCCCTCGATTCCTGATATTTCTGCATACAAGATATTTTTGCAGAAACTCTTTTTCTATATTTGATTTGTGCCAGTCATTCTCTAACGCCGCACAGATACGCCTTTTTCTGCCAGATAATTTTTCAGATCTATAATCTCCAGTTCTTTATAATGAAACAGGGATGCTGCCAATGCCGCATCTGCCTTTCCTTCGGTCAGTGCTTCATAAAAATGCTCTTTTGTGCCTGCACCGCCAGATGCAATCACCGGAATGGATACATTTTCTGCGATCAGGCGGGTCAGCTCCAGATCATAACCGGCCTTTGTGCCATCACAGTCCATACTGGTCAGAAGGATTTCTCCGGCGCCCAGCTTATCCACTTTCATGGCCCATTCCACAGCATCAATTCCAACATCGATCCTTCCGCCGTTTTTATAAATATTCCATCCACTTCCGTCCTCTCTTCGGCGGGCATCAATCGCAACAACCACGCACTGACTGCCAAATTTGTCTGCCGCATCGGAAATCAGATTCGGTGTGTTGATAGCAGAAGAGTTAATTGAAATTTTGTCCGCACCCTCTCTCAACAATGCACGAAAGTCATCAACGGTACGGATACCACCACCGACTGTAAATGGGATAAATACATTTTCTGCCACTTTTCGCACCATATCGACAACGGTATTTCTGGCATCGGAAGAAGCGGTAATATCAAGAAAAACGACTTCGTCTGCACCAGCTTTATCGTATGCCGCTGCGATTTCTACCGGATCTCCGGCATCTCTCAAATTTACAAAATTAACGCCCTTCACCACACGGCCATTATTGACATCCAGACACGGAATAATTCTTTTTGTAAACATTATGCACACCCCCCTTCGATTCCTGCAAAGTTTTTCAGGATCTGTAATCCCACGGTACTGCTTTTCTCCGGATGGAACTGGCAGGCAAACAGGTTGCCTTTCTCCACGGATGCATGAATACAGGTACTGTACTCCGTGGTTGCCTTCACGATTTCGGGCTCCTCGGCATGCAGATAATAAGAATGAACAAAATATACATACGGGTGTTCTTCCATTCCGGCAAATAATCTGCCATTGTTATGGAAGTCTAGGGAATTCCAGCCGATATGCGGAATCTTTAATCCCTCTTTATCCGGAATGCGTCGGATCTGTCCTTTCAACAGACTAAGTCCTTCCACACCCGGGCTTTCCTCGCTGCTCTCAAAAAGCAGCTGCAGGCCCAGACAGATTCCAAGAAACGGTGTCTGTTTCTCATTTAATTCACAAATGACTTTGTCAAGTTCCAGACGCTTCAGATTTGCCATGGCATCACCAAAGGCTCCAACGCCAGGCAGAATCACCTTATCAGCATTCAGAATCGTCTGAAAATCACGGGTGATCACACTCTCCTCTCCGATATGTGCCAGCGCTTTTTCCACGCTTTTTAAGTTGCCCGCATCATAGTCGATAATTGCAATCATCTTTTTCACTCTCCCTCTACTTTGTGTTCAGTTCCATCCAGAATTCCACACCATCTTCATGGTTGATCACACCACACTGTTGGTGGAAGGAATCCATAATTGCTTTTACAATGGATAAACCGATACCGCTGCCGCCGTATTCTCTCGTCCGCGCCTTGTCTACTTTGTAGAATTTCACCCAGATTTTATCAATATCTTCCTCCGGGATCAGCTGACCGGTGTTGAATACGCTGACACGCAATTTATCTTCGAAACGTGTGTAGAACACACGAATCACTTTTTCTCCGTCCGCATGGTTGATGGCGTTGCTCATGTAGTTCGTAATGACTTCTTCTACTTTAAATTCATCACCCCATACCCAGGCTTCTTCCGAGTTCTCCAACTCCAGATGAATGCCTTTCTGTTCCATCAGGATTTTAGTCGAATTTGCCACACCACGGATCAGTTCTGTCATATCAAAACGCTCCATGACTACTTGATCATTGCCAAATTCCAACTGATTCAAAGTCAGGAGTTTCTTGACCATACGATTCATTTTATCTGCCTCATCAATAATGACATCACAGTAAAACTCTCGACTTTCCGCGTCATCATTGATGCATTCCTGCAGACCTTCCGCATAGCCCTGAATCAGTGCCAGCGGCGTCTTTAATTCATGAGATACATTGGACAAAAATTCTTTTCGCATCTCATCAATCTGTATTTTCTTTTCAATATCATCCTGCAGTTCCACATTAGCAGTTTTTAACTCAGAAATCGTCCGTTCCAGATTTTCCGATAAACGGTTGATATGATTTCCCAGTTCTTCCACTTCATAACTGTTCGAACGGTTGCTTTTGTATTTTGCATTAAAATCCAGATCTACCATTCGTTTGGAAATATCTGTCAACTGTTGCAACGGTTTTGTAATATGTCTTGTTGTAAAAAAAGCCACCAGCAGACTTGACACGATAGCTGCTGCTCCCACAAACAACAAAAATCGATTAGAAATAGCCGCACTTTCCCTGATACTTTCCACGGCCGTACGCATCAGGATCATATCGCCATTTTCCAGTACCCCCACCAGCACCAGATATTCGGAATCCAGACGGGTATCGTTCTTGCGCAGCAACTGATACTGATCATTGGAATACAGCACTTCCATATCGTCCGTATGAAGCAAAACATTCCAGAGTTCTCCCCGTAAAGTATCCAGATCATTGACAGAAGAACGTAAAACTTTTCCGTCCGGCTGCAAGATCAGCGTCATAATATTACCGTTGGAACACAGATTATCAAAAGTTACGGTAAACTCATCCGATTCCAGCTTATCCTGCTCACTGGCATTGGAAATTGTCTCATAATTCTCCATCAGAAGATTCTTTTTATTGTGCATATAATAACGCGGCAGCAGCGTGGTATTTAACACCCAGCAAAGCAGAATTGCTCCTGCTACCAGCAGGCTGACAATGGAAGTGACCTGCCGCGTCAGAGAATGTTTTTTCATAATACTCCTTTTATAGTTCAAACTTGTATCCCATGATGGGGCATCATTCTTTGTCAAACCTCAAACTTATATCCCATGCCCCATTGACATATCTGCTTGCCTGATATGGGCGCGAATGCGCATCTTATAACCATTGAGGGTTAGACCATATGGGGCATCATTCTTTGTCAAACCTCAAACTTGTATCCCATGCCCCATATGGTCTTGATGTATTCGCCTTTGTCCCCCAGCTTGCTACGTAACTTTTTAACATGGGTATCAATGGTTCTTGCGTCGCCAAAATAATCATAATTCCATACATGATTCAGGATTTTTTCACGAGACAGCGCAATTCCCACATTTTCCATAAAATAGGTGAGCAATTCAAATTCTTTGAAACTCATCTCAATATTTTTGCCGTCAATCGTTACGGTATGTGCATTTTTATCCAGACAGATACCACCTATAATTAAGTTACCTTCCATATTCAGCTGATTGGTACGGCGTAAAATAGCTTCCACACGCGCCACAAGGATTTTCGGTGAAAACGGTTTTGAAATATACTCATCCACGCCAAGGTCAAATCCCATCAGTTCATCGCTCTCATCACTTTTTGCCGTCAGCATAATAATCGGCACCTTGGATGACTCCCGGATTTCCCGGCAAACTTCCCATCCGTTCATTTTCGGCATCATGACATCCAGAATGATCAGTGCAATGTCTTTGTCCTCATAAAACAGATCCAGCGCTTCCTCACCATCTCCGGCTTCCACTACATCAAAATCGTGTTTTACCAGGAAATCGCGCACCAGCTTGCGCATTCTGCTTTCATCATCAACCACAAGAATTTTTAATTTATCCATCATAAGTCCCTCCGGTCTTCTATAACTATGTTTATTTTATTTGTTCGAGTATATCTGATAAATGTGTCTATTTTATGGAAATCACTGACTTATATACTGAAAAAACCAAAAATGACACCGAAAGCGACTGAGCTTCCAGTGTCATGTATGGAGATGAGGGGAATCGAACCCCTGTCCGAAATTCCAGCCACCGTACTTCTACGAGCGTAGTCACTGTATTGACATTCCCTCTGCCGAACACCCAGTAACCGGTTTTCGGTTTCAGTAGCTTCATATTACGCCCTTATACGCAAAGCTTTGTATAAGTCGTTTCCTGCATGGTCGATGCCTGGGTCCGAAAGTGCAGGTGCTCCCGGTCAGACAAGCTGCAACTTAGGCAGCCAGTGCTAATTTATTATTATCAGCGTTTATATTTAGATTTGAAATTTAACGCATTTCATACGGCTCGCTTCTCCGGCTTTTAAAACCCCGTCGAAACCAGTACATCCCCGAATCACTTCGGCGGATCATGCCAGTTATCAGAAACTTATCCTTCTGATCTTTGTTATTATATGGGATTTTTTTCGGTTCGTCAAGAGAAAAGCCTCTGTCTGAACCAACAGTTTATTTTTCTTTTTCTTTCTGAACTACAATCAAAAAACATCATTCATTACAGCAATAGTTAATACAGGTTCTTCACTTTAAATTCACGTTCCACTTCACGCCGCTGATCTTTCTTCGCGATATCTTGACGTTTATCGTACAGTTTTTTACCACGGGCAAGTCCGATCTCGACTTTGATCAGATCTCCTTTGATATAAACCTTCAGTGGAACCAGTGTATAACCTTTCTCTGCGATTTTTCCTGCCAGCTTATTGATCTCATATTTATGAAGCAGCAGTTTTTTCGGACGCAATGGGTCCCGATTGAAAATGTTTCCCTTTTCGTATGGGCTGATATGCAATCCATATGCGATCACTTCTCCATTCTCGATTCGGATAAAGGATTCTTTGACACTGCATTTTCCCATACGCACAGATTTTACTTCCGTTCCGTGCAAAGCTACTCCTGCCTCATATGTCTCATCAATAAAATAATCATGATATGCTTTTTTATTATTTGCGACTAATTTATATCTGTCTTTTCCCATAATTTTTCTCTCTATACTTTCTGCCTCTGCTAAAATTCTTTTATCTCAGCCCGAAATATCTGTTCCGGATTACCCAAACAGGTACTTTTCCAACTGAGATTGCACGTCTACATTTAAAATTTCCACCAAAAATAATATTTCTATTTTATGCTTCTTCAACATCAGACTTTTGGGGTTCCACCAGTTCAAAATCAATTCTGCGTGCCAGCTTATCTGTACCGATCACACGGATTTTTACCGTCTGTCCAAGTTTATAGCTTTTTCCGGTATTCTCACCCACCATCTCGTAGGTACTTTCAATATAATTATAGTAATCTCCGCGCAGCGTTGTGACATGCACCATGCCTTCTACCGTGTTTGGAAGTTCCACATACAGGCCATAATTTGTAATACCGGAAATAACGCCCTCGTACTCATTTCCGATACGGCTTTCCATGTATTCTACTTTTTTCATTTTTATAGTCTCGCGCTCTGCCTCATCTGCCCGGCGTTCCAACTGGCTTGCCTGCTGTGCCACGCCCGGAAGGATTTTCCAGTAATGCTCCATCCGCTTTTCATTCATCCTTCCACGCAGGCTGTCCTTAATGATCCGATGGATCTGCAAATCCGGATAACGGCGGATCGGTGAGGTGAAATGACAGTAATACTGCGCTGCCAGTCCGAAATGTCCCACACATTCCACGCTGTATTTTGCCTGTTTCATGGAACGTAGTGTCAGTCGGGAAATCAATCCCTCCACCGGGGTATCTTCGATTTTTGCCAAAAGTTTCTGTAACTCTTTTGGATGCACCTCATCAGAACCCATGTGGATATGATATCCAAAATTATTGATAAATGTACTCAGTTTTTTTATTTTTTCTGTATCTGGCACTTCATGCGTACGGTACACAAACGGAATTTCCTGCCAGAAATAATCCTGCGCAACGGTTTCGTTTGCCGCCAGCATAAAGTCCTCAATGATCTTTGTTGCCGGGTTACGCTCATACGGTTTAATGTCTGCCGGATGTCCCTGTTCATCCAGGATCACCTTCGTCTCCGGAAAATCAAAATCAATAGAACCACGTTTCCGACGTTTTGCACGCAGCAGATCTGCCACTTCCTTCATATCAAAAAACATCTGTACAAAATTTTTATACTCTTCTGTTTTTTCCGGATCTTTCAGCGTTATAATTTTATTTACATCTGTATAGCTCATACGGCGGTCAACGTTAATAACAGATTCTGCGATCCGATGATCCACGATATTTCCTTTTGCATCAATTTTCATAATACAGCTTAAAGTCAGTCGATCCTCGCCCTGATTCAGAGAACAGATTCCATTGGATAACGTATGCGGCAACATTGGAATCACGCGATCCACCAGATAAACACTGGTGCCACGTTTCAACGCTTCTACATCCAGCGCACTATGCTCCTGCACATAGTTCGTCACATCTGCAATATGCACGCCAAGCTGCCAGAAATTGCCATCTCTGGTCAGGGTTACCGCATCGTCCAGATCCTTGGCATCCTCTCCGTCAATGGTAACGGTCTGCCAGTCTCTGAGGTCCATACGTCCTGCCATATCCGCAGAAGTCACATCCTTTGCCACACGTTCTGCCTGATTCAACACTTTTTCCGGAAATTCCACCGGAAGTCCATACGCCCGCACCAGAGACATGATATCCGTACCCGGATCATTCTCATGACCGATAATCTCGATGACTTTGCCTTCCGGTTTCTTACCTTTTCCACCGTAAGAAGTCAGTTCAACTACCACTTTATGACCAGTAACAGCACCTTTAGAACGCTCTACTGGCACAAAAATATCCATATTAATCCTTGGATTATCCGGTCGTACAAAACCAAACGTCTTGTTTTTATCAAATGTACCAACCACGGTTTTTAAACCATGATCCACGATTTTTACTACTTTTCCTTCTCTGCGTTTTCCACTGGATGGAATCAGCGCGATCTGTACCACATCATCCTGAATGGCTCCATTTGTATTGCTTTCCGAAATAAAAATATCTTCGTCCTCACCCTCAATGGTAACAAATCCAAAACCACGGGCATGCGCAGTAAATACACCAGTCAGGTTCGGGCTGGTACCTTTTGTATATTTTCCCTTTGTGGACACCTCAACTTTACCCTCTGCCACCAGTGCATCCAATACTTCCTGTAGTTCATGGCGCTGCGCTTTTGGCACATTCATAAGGATTGCGATCTCCTTTGCCTTCATCGGCACATACAGATCATCGCAGATCAGTTCATATACAATTTGTTTTCTCTCTTCTAATAATTCTTTCTTCATCTATTCTATCCCCATATGAAATACAGAAAAATGAACATTTACTGTAAAAATGAATCGTTTCATATATTATTCTATTAACACAATATTCAATCCCTGTAAAACAACTCTCAGTATAACAAGAAAGTGTGCTATCATACACTCTCACGTATAAAAAACAAAAGGCTGTCGTAAAACGACAGCCTCTTAGGTATTCTTACTGAAAACGTCCAATTGTCAGTACTGCAGAAATAATAAGGAACAATGCCAAAAGAACTCTTGTGATTTTTACAAGCATTCCTTCCATAGAACGACCTTTGTTCTTGCTCCAATAAGTATCAGATGAACCGGTTAAAGCTCCCAGTCCGTTATTCTTACCTTCCTGCATCAATACGATAACTGTCATGATAATACTTAATATAATAAATACGATCTGTACGATTGTTCTTGCGATTTCCACGATATCCACCTCCTGCGGTATAAATTAAATGGCCATAACATACCTATAACCATAACTAAGAGATATGATACCATGTATCATCAGAAAAATCAATATTTTTTTGTTTACAGTTTCAATCCCCGGAACCATTTATTTGGAATCACAAAGACACACACGATTCCAAGCACGATTGCTGCCACTGCTTTAAATGTCTCCAAACCACTTGTCATAGCCGCCGCGGCATCTCCGATCATGATGTCATAAATTGTATTGTAAATGCCGATTCCCGGCACGATTGGGAAAATACCTGAAATCATAAACACATTCGATGGTACTTTTCTCCACACCGCAAACAGCCGCGCGCAGAACACAATGACCACCGTTGCCGCAAAACAGGCAAGAGTGTTGGAAAACTTAAGGTTCACCAGCAAATATACCATCCACCCCAGCGTTCCTGTAATTCCACAGACAAAATACTGTTTTTTCGGCACATGAAACAGTACGGAAAAGGCAATAGTTGCCAGAAATGCAGCCGCAAGCTGCCCGATTGCATTGATCAACATTTTTTCTCCTCCCCGTTACAATTTCAGCCCAAGCCCCACACCAATGGCAATGGAACAGAACACAAGGATCGCATCCAGAAGCCGGACGCATCCCGACAGATAATCACCATCCACAATATCGCGGATTCCATTGGTAAACGCCACTCCGGGAATCATTGGAATGATTGCCCCGGCAATGGCCAGATCCAAATGATCCGACACACCGATCTGCTGTAGGATCACGCAAAGAATTGTGACAATCAAGCCGCCAATAATATCTAACAATACTTTTGAAATATTGACATGTTTCGCCTCCAGGAAAGAAAAAAACATCTGCAGGATCACACCACACACAAATGCTGCCAGACAATCCCACATGCTTCCGCCAAACAAAAAGCCAAAAGCCGCAGCACCGACACCGGAGGAAAGTACCAGTTCCCACACCGGCTCATTTTTCGCTGTCCGAATCTGTTCCAGCGTCTTTAACGCCGTATCCACCGACAGATTTTCCTGTTCGATCCTGCGGGAAAGTTCATTGATATCGCACAATTTCTTCATGTTAACAGAAATTGACGGCACATATTTCAGCCTGGTGGAAGTTTGCTCTTCCTGCTGATGCACATTGACAAACAGCCCATTCGTAATGACATACATTTCTACTTCTTCCACCTGAAAATGATCTGCCACACGCTGAATGGTCTCCTCAACTCTTGAAATCTCCGCTCCATAACAGAGCAGTGCTTCTCCCATGCCGATAATCAGTTTCTGCACTTTTTTCAACTGCTGCATGTTTTCCTCATTTCTGATTGCTTCCATACTTTATAAAAACCTTTCCCCGTTTTACAGTGAAAAATCAAATTCATCTGCTCCAAGATGCTCACTCTGATATTCCATCAGATACCCCGTCAGTTTTCCCCGATGACACTCTGTCGTCCAAGCGATCATATCCTCGATATTGGCTTCAGTGATTATCCCCGCTCTTCCAAGCGCTTCCAGATCTTTTAAACTTTCCCGTTTACAAATATCATAAACCAGTTCTTTCAGATGTTCCGAAATCAATGCCTGATACGCCGCTTTTTGCACAGGTTTAAGCTGCATCGGATATTCCAACCGAAACGCCGCCATCCGGCAACGGATCAGAATCTGAGACCATTCCTGCAAAAGTGCGTCATAAGCCGCATAATCGTACTGTAGATTTCCATCCGCATCCTGATAAAACAGACCACTGATCTCCACCTTGCGGTACACCGGATTTTCCGGGACATACAGTTTCACCTGATCTGCTTCTATTTCCATGCATTCAAGACGGCCGCATTCCTGAAACGCATCCTTCGGTAGTTTTTTCACAGTTTCCGGAATCGTCACTTCCCGCAAATTGGCACGGCGCAACGCCATCGATCCGACTTCCGTCACCTCTTTTGGAATCTTCCATGTCTCATTTTTTCCAAAATATTTGATTAGCGTATCACCATGTTCTCCCCGACGGTAAAACGCATAGGCATCATTGTAAAAATACGGATTCTCCGGCTGCACGGTGATATACTGAATACCATTCATGCTCGGACTCCAGCCGTAAGTATCTGTCAGAGCATGCTCACCCAGCGACTTCAAAGATGCCGGTAATTCTATTCCTTCCAGCTTGATGCAACAGCGAAATGCATCTGCCCCCAACTGTGTCAATCCTTCCGGGAGGGAAATCCGTTGTAAAGCCTGACAGCTTTCAAAAGCTTCTTCCTCAATCTGCTGCACGCCTTCCGGTAGCACCACCTGCTGAATATACATCTGTCCTTCAAAGGCATGCTGCTTTACACAAACCGTTCCAGGCACAACTTCATAGCATTCCCGCCCATCTTCTGCCCACACTGCCACCAGCGCATATCCTTCCGGATGTTTCTCATATAAACCATATCCATCAGAAAAGTAGTTTGGATTGTCCGGTGCCACTTCCAATGCAATTTTTCCCCATTCCCATGGGCGCACCAGCTCCGATACTGATGCCGGCAGATACATTTCCGTTACTGCTGTGACAAGCAGCACATTTTCACCGATTCTTTGTACACCATCCTGCAAAATCAGTTTTTCCAGATTCATGCACATTTTAAAGGCACCATCTCCGATTTCCGTCACCGTTCCCGGCACTTCAATGGTCTCAATCAGTGCTCCATGCGAACTGAATGCCTCCGGCTCAATTTTTTTCACCGGAAGTCCATCAATTTCAGATGGAATCACGACATGACGTTCTTCGCCCTCATACTCCTCGATAATGATTCTATCCACTTCTTTCCTATATTTGTAGTTGTTCCAATGCATCTGAAATTTCCTGCTGTCTTTCATACAATTGATATTTTTTGTTATATTTGAAATATTCTTTGCTTCCCTTGCGGCTGATAAATTTCATGCTGTTTGCATTGACTGTCAGGTCTGTTACCAAAATCAGCATCTCGTTGCCGGTTCCAAAAATTTTTTCCACAAAGGCAAAGAGATTTTCCAATTCACGGCTGATCTCATCGCTCTGTGCTTTCATATCAGCCACCTGACTGTCGAATGCTTCCTTTATAAACTGGAACGCTGCCTGTGCATTTTCTATTTCCTGCATGCGAAGCTCTTTGGCATCTTTTTGCAGTGTGCGGATCATAAGCTGATAACCGTGGCGCGCTGCGCCGGACAGGGCATTGGCTTTGTCCTCCTGCTCCATCTCAAGCTGCACCTTATCTGCCCGTGCTTCCAGTAAGCCAGGGATCTCGGAACCTGCACCTTTAAATACCGCAAGCTCTGCCTTTAACTCTTTTAATACCGGGAGCAGACTGCGCAGTGCATCCTCAAACTCCACATTTTTACGAATTTTATCCTGCAATGCATCCAGCAACAGACCAAGCAGGGAAATACGCTCATCAAATGCTGCATTTTTTGCACGTTTGCGTACATCTGCATCCGCATTTCCGGACAGGATTTGTGCCACACGGTAATCTTTTTTGTACTTCTGGTACAAGTCATAATAAGAAGCAAACTCGCGGGCAATCCGTTTGTTGTGCAGATACTGACCAACAAGCACTTCATCCACAGTAAATCCGTTTTCCTCATATAGATAAATGGTCTCTGACAGATCTTCCCATCCACGGGCAGTCACATAAGATTTGCCGTCCACGGTATTTTCAATGACATAAAAATCATTTTTCTTAATATCCAGATAAGTCAGAATTGAGCCGTGCAGGCCTTTATTGACCGCATATTTGCGCCAAGTATCATAATCAGCTTCCACTTCCAGCACTTTCAGACGATCCATGGTTACAATATCAAATTCACGAACGGAACGGTTAAACTGCGGTGGATTTCCTGCGGTTGCAACCACCCAGCCCTGCGGAATCTGGTGTTTTCCAAAGGTTTTGTACTGTAAAAACTGCAGCATGGACGGAGCCAGCGTCTCGGACACACAGTTAATCTCATCCAAAAACAGAATCCCCTCTGTTTTTCCGGTTGCTTCCATGGCTTCATACACAGATGCCACAATCTCACTCATGGTGTATTCGGATACGTCAAACTCCGTGCCGCCATAATTTTTGTGACTGATAAACGGCAGACCAAGGGCACTCTGCCTTGTATGGTGTGTCATAGAGTAAGATACCAGCGCGATATCCATCTCCTGAGCGATCTGCTCCATAACCGCTGTTTTTCCGATACCCGGCGCACCAAGCAGAAACACCGGTCTCTGACGTTCAATCGGAATGCGGTAATCGCCGTACTCATCCTTTAATAGATAAATACGAACGGCCTTTTCAATCTGTTCCTTCGCTTCCTGTATATTCATGTATGTTTATCCTCCATTTGTAACTCATTTATACGTCATCTGCATCCAGCACCAGGCGAATCACCCATATCGGCACTTCCGGGATGCTGTAGCCTTCCTGCACGAACACGAACGCTGTCTGATAATCCGGCATCCGCTCCGGGAAGGTTCCCTGACCATCGGTAAAGTAGATCAGCCCTTTCAAATCCTGAAATTCATGCCTCCGGATCAGCCCATCCACATATTCAAACACCGGTCGGAAATCCGTGCCGCCAAAACCGCACAGTTCCACATCTTCCATATATTTTTCAAATTCTTCATCCGTAGTCACTTTCACATCACGCTGGATTTTCTCATCGCATTGAATGATATGAATATTGACCCGCTCAAAATAGCTTTCACTGCTCTTTAAAATATTGTAGGTTTTCCGCAAAAAACGCTCCACCGTCTTGCCCTGGCAGGAACCGGATGTATCAATGGCAATAACAAACTCCCGGATTCGCTTGTTTTCCCGGTATTCCAATGGCTCCACCAGTGGCATATTTTTGTACATCTGCAATCCATAAGTATAATAAATGTAGTCAAATTCATCATCATTAACATGCATTTCCTCACCCAGAACCGCAAACTTTCGCAAAAACTCGCCGTAATCGTATTTTTCCCGCAACGCAGCATTCAAGTTCAGCAGCAGACTTCCTGCACCATATCCTTGTTCGTGGGAAAACATTTCCAGATCCGTCTTGGCATGCTGGCTCACATCCTGCCAGTCACCCTGACGCTGTCCCACCAGTGCTTCATCAATATCTTCCTGCTCGCCTTCCTCGCCGGTATCTGCCTCATGGCAGCCCACCATCGCTGTTCTCGTATCCGTGGTAATACTGTCATTTCTACGCTCTCCGGCTTCATTTTCCTTCAACGGGATCCATTTCAGATGATCATCCCACATAAACTGCGGCTCTTCCCGGAAAAATTCTGCACTCTCCTCCGGATTTTCATACAACCAGCGGTATATTTTTTCTGCGGTCAGAATCGGAACTTTCTGCGCCAGATGCAACAGCGTCCGTTTCAGGGACGCATCACGTTCCAGCTCCACACATTTCAGATTCAGATCCAGAATCGACTGCTCTACCGCCAGATCCGTCGCCAGATCCCAGCACTCCCGATCCATTTTCTCATACTGAAACGGATGACTGAATATACAGTGTAATATCATATGTAAAAATGCCCGGGTACAGGCATTTTTTTCTTTTTTAAATGCATGCAGCACATATTCCGGATTGTAATACATAGTCTCACCATCCACGCCGAAAGCCGCAACACTGTCTGCTGCCACCAGCGGCATCCGAAATAAGGCTCTGTCAAGAAACCGCATGGAGATCATCAGCTCATCTCTGGCATATTCCATGATCTTAGCTGCAAGTTCCTCTTCTGTCTTTTGTTTTTCCTGTTCCATTCACGTCCCTCATTCAGTGATTTTTCATATCTGTGTACAAGCCTCTGCAAAAACTGACTTTTGCTTAGGTTTAACTCTGCTTAGTGTATCACATCTTGATTTCCGGGACAAGTAAACTAACAGTAAGTTTTCTCTATCTCTCGCAGACTTCCTCCTCAATACGCAAAAGTTCATTATATTTTGCCGTCCGTTCTCCTCTGCACGGTGCACCGGTCTTAATCTGTCCACAATTTAACGCCACCGCGATATCCGCGATCATCGGATCTTCCGTCTCCCCAGATCGATGCGATACAATGGTCCGATAACCATTTCTTTTTGCCAGCACGATTGCCTCAAAACTCTCGGATAATGTACCAATCTGATTTACTTTAATCAGAATCGCATTTCCCGCTTTTTGTGCAATGCCCTGTTTTAACCGCTTCGGATTGGTCACGAACAGATCATCACCAACCAGCTGCACCCGATCACCGATCCGCTTTGTCATCTCGCTCCAGCCTTCCCAGTCGTTCTCCTGCAGACCATCCTCAATGGATATAATCGGATACTTGCTGACCAATTTTTCATAATAAGAAATCATCTCTTCCGTTGTCCGGTGCACAGACAGCGAAATGGTATCTGCCAGCATTCCTGCTGTCTCCGCTTTTGGCAGTTTCTGTCCATCCGAATGCAGGATTTCCTGTGCGGAATTACTCTCCAACGAATTTCCTTTTGCCATCAATTCTGCCAGTTTCAACCTTGTTTCTCCCGAAAAATCGTAAAGTCCGGAATCCTTATTGTACAGTTCACTTGCTGCCACATCCAACGCAAAGGCAATCTGTCTGCCCGGCTCATAACCAGCTTCCTTTACAGCCAGCATCAGATAATCCAGCACTTCCTCTGCATTTTTTAAATCCGGTGCAAAACCGCCTTCATCTCCCACAGAAGTCGTATAACCATCTTTTTCCAGAATGGATTTTAACGTATGATAAATTTCCACGCACCAGCGTAGTCCATCCCGAAAAATAAAATTGCCATCATCATCCCGTGCGCCCACCGGCATGATCATAAACTCCTGAAAATCCACAGTATTATCCGCATGGCGTCCTCCTTGTGTCAAGCTAATGACACAAAATTTTTGTAATTTGTCCAGCATCACTTCAACTGCAGATTTTCTGCACCTGCTCTACATACTTCACAAGCTCATCAGCAAAATTCCATTCAATTTCTATTCGCTTATCATTATATACCTTGATACCACGAATAAAAGTTACTGCTATCTCTCTGGTTAATTGCTTATTTCCTTCGATCAAGTCTGTCAGGCACTGTCTGCCATCGGGCGGAAGTTCAAATAACTGTTCAGCCGCTTCACTCTGTTCTGTCTCCATTTGCGCTATCGCTAAGGTTTCTTTCTCAATTTGTTTATCCAGCCTGTCATTTTTTCTGGTGAACTTCTCTTCTGAGATTTCTTCCATTGCATATCGCATATATAGTTCAGTCTTCTGGTGCTTGTATCTGCTAATACTGTCTTTGGCATCCCGAATCTTTTTTGCAGCTCCATTCACTTTTGATTTTAATTCTGCTTTCTCTAATTCGAGTACCGGTTCAGCATCATCACTAATCTTTGCAAACAGCTTTATCGCCCTGAAAATCATCTCATTGAACTCGTCATCATATAAATTGTCTGTTACACAATCTTGATTTGCCGCATTAAATTTCCTTGGGCACTTAAAATGCGGATTGCATCTGGTTACATGCTGTAGATTCTGACCGCATCCCCCACATTTTACCAAGCCTTTCAGCGGATAATTATTATTGTGAGTTTTGCTCCTCTTTCTGGAATTTAATTCCAGCTTTTCCTGTACAGCATCAAACACCTCTTTAGAAACAATTGCTTCATGCGTCCCCTCAACCACAATCCAGTCTTCTTCTTTTGTTTTCAAATGCTTATTACTTCCTACCGAAGCAACTTTCCACTTGCCGCCAATCGTAGTTCCCGTATACGTTTCTGTCATCAGTATCAGTCTTACAGTTACCGGATACCAGATATATTTTTCTGTTGTTTTCTTTACACCAGTTTTCAGAACTTCTCTTTTATATTGACCCGGACTCATAATTTCCTGCTCATTCAGATAACGTGCCAGCTGAGTGATATTCATTCCCTCAAGATATTTCTGAAAGATCATCTTCACAACAGGCGCTGTCTCCGGATTAATCACAAGACTTGTCACATCTTCGTCAGGCTTCAAATATCCATACGGTGCTCTCGCTCCCATATATTTTCCAGCTTTCTGACGCTGTAACAAAGTCTTTTTTACTTTAACGGAAGTATCAATGCTATGATGTTCGTTAATAATATTTCTGAAACCGACATCAATTCCCGGCATACCAGATTCATATTTCATACTATCAACATTATCATTGATTGCTATGAATCTCACATTCATAAAAGGAAAAATTTGCTCCAGATATGTGTCAACCTCTATATGATTCCTGCCGAATCGAGAAAGGTCTTTCACTATAATTGTGCTGATTTTTCCATCTCTTACTAATTCCATCATACTTTGGAATCCTGGGCGATCGAAATTTGTTCCACTATAGCCATCATCTTTGAATTCTAACACTTCCGCATTTTTGAACTCATTTTTACTGGCTATGTATTGCCCAATCACAATTCTCTGATTGGTAATACTATTGGATTCATCCAGCATATCCTCATCTTCCAGAGATAATCTTAAATACTTTACTATGCACTTATCATCTGACATCTGATCACCCCCTCCTCTAAAATATCTGATAGCGCCTGTATTTCATCTTGAAATTTAAATTCGATCTCTATACGTTTGTCTTCATATAAAGAGATTTTCTTTATATAAGAACGGACAACATCTTTTGTAAGGAATTCCAAATTCTTTCCTTTACTGAATTCAGCAAGCCACGAGAAGTTCTTTTTACACAATTTTTCTGTAATTTTTCGACTCTTCTCAATTTCTTTCTGTCTTGTAACCAGATCTTTTTCGACCACGGTTATTCTTTCTGTCATACGATTATATGCATCCGTATCAATCTCTCCCGAAACATATTGCTCATATAATTCAAATCGTCTTGCTTCGTTCCTTTTATTGAGCTGAACAATCTTACTCTGTTCCTTGTTCAAATATTTTTTGAATGTCTCAAAATATTCATCATTAAAGCGTTTCAGTTGCGTTTTTAATTCACATACTATTTTTAGCTGCATGATGAGTGCCCGATACACCAGTTCATCAATTACTTCTTCTTTCCAGCGATTACAGTTATATTTTTCCTTGGAAATTTTTGCATAATTACCACAAATAAAATAGTAATTGTAATACAAAACACCATTCTTTTCGCTGTAATAGTATCTCCGAACCATATTAACGCCACAGTCACCACAGTATATCAATCCAACATACTTATTATCCTGTTTTCCATGAGTCTGCATATTCGACAAATCTTTTTTGGGCAATGCTTTCTCCTGCTTTAATCTGATTACATTTTGTACTTTTTCAAATAATTCAGCACTCACTATAGCCTTATGGGTATTCACATGTTCAATCCATTCTTCTTTATCCAGCATTACATTTTTTTCTTTTGTAAGAAGTGAGGTTCTTGTTTTATGTGAATAAGTATTTCCCAAATAGTGCCTATTTTCCGCAATCTGTTTAATTACAGATGATTGCCAATGCATATCCGTTTCGTCAATTCTATCCAAGAATAACTTCCCAGTTCTTGCGTATACCCTTGGCGAAGCTAGCAGCATGGTATTAAACTCTCTCGAAATTTTCAAATATGACTGCCCTGCAGCAAGTTTTTCAAATATTTCTACTACATACGGTGCAGTTAAAGGATCGGGAACAGTAGTAGATTTTCCTTTTTCATCTCTAGCTCTCTTATACCCATAAGGAGCATCTCCACCACAATATTCACCTGACTCCATCTTAATTTTCATAGCACTTGTCATCTTTACTGATGCATCTTTTGCGTACATATCATTTGCAAGATTCGATATCATGATTCCCAGCATCTGATTGTCACATTCTGGACTGATACTGTCATAGTTATCATTGACTGATATAAAGCGCACCTGCATAAATGGAAATATTTTTTCCAGGTATTTTGATACTTCTTCCAAATCTCGACCAAATCGTGATAAATCCTTTACTATGACCGTATTTATTTCTTTTGTTTTGATGTCACCAAGCATTCTCACAAAATCATCTCGATCAAATTTTGTACCTGATATACCGTCATCCTTATAAAACTTTACAACTTCAATATCCGGATGAGATTCTGCATAAGAAAGAGCGATCAGTTTCTGTGTCTCCAGCGATTCTCTCTTCTCACCGTTGATGTCTACAGATATTCGGGTATAAATACCAGCTTTCCAGATTTTCTGCGGTGATGCCTGTACGAATGCTTCAGCCTGTTTCATCTGGCGATTTCTTGTTCTTGCCATTATACAGCCACCTCCTGTTTTGTTTTTCCAATCTGTTCTGCCAGTCTTGCAGCTGTTACCAACTCATCTTGGAATCGGTAAACAATCTCTATTTTTTTCCCTTCAAAGACATTTATTTTTTCCACATACTGAAGAAGCATATCTCTGTCAAGATCTCCCAGCGACGGTTTCTCAAGAAATGTGTTTACCCATTCTTCGCACAGCAGTTTATTTTCAAGGAGATCTTCCATATACTCTTCCTGCTTTTCAATATTGCTTTCCAGACTTTTAATTTCTGTCTGATACCTTTCTCTAAGCAAAGCATAATCGTCTTTGGAAATAACTCCTGATGCAAGATTCCCCGATAATGAATGTAACAACTTATAATATTTATTGACTTTGTTTCGTAACTCAAGTATCTGGTCATCATGCTGTATCAATGTCTGTGTATCCAAAGAATTCTCTTTCAAATACTCTACGGCACTTCGTATGGCATCCGTCATCTTACTGTACATTTTCAAAGAATCCATCACCAGCTGAATCAGCACATCTTCTCTGATGCTATGTCTGGAGCATTGATCCTTCTTTTTATTGTAAGAAGAACAGATATAAAAAACTGTCTTTTCTCCTTTATAACTGTTAGTTCGCCGGATCAGATTACCTCCACAGTCTCCACAGGATAATAACCCACCAAACAAATAAAGTCTGGTTTCTCCGGGTGCTATCCTGGTATCCTTTGCAAGTAACATCTGAACTGTTTCATATTCTTCTTTTGTAACGATGCCTTCATGATGATTTTCAAAAATCACCCATTCTTCCTTTGGTAATGCCCTCTGCACCTTAACTTTATAGTTAATTCTTTGGGATTTTCCCTGTTGAAGCACCCCGTAGTAGATTGGATTCTTTAAAATACGGATAATTGCTACTGCTGACCATCTGGATGTCAGATGTGTCTGAAATGACGATTTGAAGTTTACTCCGGTCGCACGTTTGTAATCAGCCGGTGCAAGAACTCCCAGTTCATTCAGTTTATCTGCAATCAGCTGATTGCTCATGCCCTCCATCTTCCAGTTAAAAATATCTCTTACATGCTTTGCAGCAACCGGATCAATTTCTATCTGACTTTTATCAGTATCACACTTTTTATACCCATATGACACGTAATTTCCCACATATTCTCCAATATTTCTTTTTGCACTCAAGTGGCTTCTTACTTTTTGAGAATTCTGTCTGCAATACGTGTCATTGACAAATGATTTTACCGGTAACACAAGATGTGTATCTGTAATATTTGCTGTTTCAGAATCATAATTATCGTTGATTGCTATAAAACGTACCCCCAGTTGTGGGAACACTTTTTGAATATACCGATCTACATCTATATGCTCTCTACCGAATCGAGACAAGTCTTTTACAATGATACAGTTGATTTCCTTATTTTCAATTGCTTTGAGCATTGCCTGAAAACCAGGTCGATTAAAATCTGTGCCTGAAAAACCATCATCTTTAAATGTCTCAACAATAGTAATATCAGACGTCGATTTCATATAGCTATCAATCAAAATTGACTGATTTACAATAGATTCACTTTCAGCCTTATCTCCGTCCTCAATACTGAGACGAAGGTACTTGGCTGCTATCCAGATATTTTTTTGCATAAAAAACACTCCTATCCAAAGATTCTGCCAAAACAGAACCCTTAAATAGAAGTGCTCTATTCAAATTTAGTCCTGCTAGCATTATAGCACACTTCGTCTTCTGTGTGAATATGAAATTTTGTTATTCCAATTATTCCCTTATGCCAATCCAGCTTTCTTTGCTACAAGCTGTTTTGTACAGTCTATATAGGAAAGGGAAGTTGCTGCATTAAAAACACTTTTTACAACATAGCCCATATCTTCATATACATACGGATTATCAGAGTGATTAAGCAGCACTTCCATCTTATTGCTTTTCCTGCTATCCAGCTCTGAAATCAAATCCTTGTACTTTGGCAAACTATCTCGGTCAATCTCTTTGATATCAACCGTTTTCAATGCTTCTAATCTTTCAACTGCTGTCATGGACATCGCCTCCTTTTCCTATAGTTACCATTATCGAAAATAAATATTCGTAACAGCTATGTAGTCTTCTCTTCCATTCCCATCTGAATACGTACTGCTTTCAGTACCCGATCCAGGCTCCACTTATTTACTCTTCCGCATTTCTCAATAATACATTTTGTAGAAATGCTCATAACCTGTTCAGCCAATGCCAGGCTTCCTTTTCGGATCCCTATCATATCGTATTTACTGATAAATACATGTGTTGGTAAATACCGCTTCTTATATATTCTTGACGTCAGCGGAACTACTGTAATGACTGAACTGTATGTATTAGCTTTGTTGTTACTTACTACGATCACCGGTCTTACTCCACCCTGAACCGAAGTTGTCGGGAACATACCGAGATCCGCCCATAAGATATCTCCTCTTCGAATCATCACTTGTCATCTCTCCAATCTTTTTTTTATTTGTAAAGCATTCATAGCGCTATATTGGCTCCACAGGAATACGGCAGAGTTCCTTTCCAAGACGGAAAGCTCTGCCGCATAACCTCTATAGCCAATTTGATTATTAAACAGTGCTCGCTCGATTCTATTTATCCTCGATACCCCGAATCGTTACTCCCGCATATGCAGGAAGGGAATAATAACCTGCCCGGATGCATACTCCGGACCACAACCCGGAAACTCTCGTTTCCAGGCTCCAGCAGTTCATAGGTTTACCAGTTACAGACTTCTCAGGATCTGCAAGTGTATCGCATCTCATACATATCATCGCATCACCAGCTTGCCAGCTGGCTTCGGTCAGTGCTTTTTCGCAGCATTACGGACTGAACTAAAAATCTTTGTTTTGTCTTATAATCCTATAGCGGCATCTTCCTCGTGCTCTTTGCATGAAATGTCACGTCAGTTATTATTGGATATTCAGTTATCATGGTTCATTTTAGGAAGTCCTTTAACTTCCTCTAATTACTAAAGTCAAATGACTTTGGCAGATGCAAAAGATTTTGAAAAATTTTTTAAAAAAATTTATTCATATACATTTCACGCATCTTATTAAGAGTGGATTTCAACTTGTATGACAGCATCTGTCTGGAAATCCCCATAATCTCCGCCATCTGTGTCTGTGTCTTGTTTTCAAAGAAAATACCATAAATAATCATGCGTTCCTCTGAGTTCAGTTGATTGATCACTGTGTGAATATCCTGCTGTTCCATTTTTGTCAGTACACAGTGCTCCACATCACAGTTCAGATCTGGAAAATCCTCAATCATGAAGCCTTCTCCATCAATGGACTGACCGCTGTAAGGTACTTCTCTCAGCATCTTATCCACAACCTCACCCAGTTCATTCTTAATCTCAACTTTTTTTGCCTTGCTGCTTCTGTAAAAATTATTCATCGCATACGCAACTTCTTTTGTAATCTCGATCATTTCTCCATCAATATTTGCGTAATACTTTCCTTCGTAAAAATATGGGTGTTCAATATACATATCCGTTCCTCCTGAATTTGAAATCTTGTTGCTCGTTTCAAATCCAGAAGGCGGACCTCTGTTTAGGATCATGCCTGCTCCGCCTTTATCCTGCCGGGACACGCCCGCAGTTATTGGCTGAGAAATTCAGGCACGAAAAAAAGCCCCAGTAGTTTTTTTCTTAACTACTGAGGCTTTCGTCTCTTTCTTATATTCAGTTATCTATGCCTTCTTTCATCAGCATAATCATTGTATCAGGATAAAGTTCACAAAGTATCCGCAATACATTCCTATAAGTTCACGTCATTATTGAAATCGTACATATTTCAGTATAAAAAGTTCACCGTGTTATTCTTCTACTTCTTTTCCATCTATATATAGTTGAAATTTATCAGGATTATTGACAACATCATAGTCCTTTCCATATTCTACAGGTCTGTATTCGGCTGTCATTACTGATTCCCCATCTTCAATATCCTCTTTCCATAAATAGATGTTCATATCAAGACTCGTCGCATATCCCCTGTCTGTGGAGAATTTTGTCGAATGAAAAGAATCCTCCTTGTACATCTGCAAAAGTTCTCTTGCAAACGCTTCTCTATCCTCAATATTTTCCCGGTTAGCTACTACGGTTAGATTTTCATCCCGATTTACGGAAAATGTTCCTACTACATCAGGTTCACCTTCCTTATGACCAGATTCAGGTTTCCCATAAATACTTCCTGCAGCAATTATCAAGATGACTGCTCCTGAGATTACTGCAATTATCCTTTTCTTCATATTTTCATCAATTTCCTTTTAATTGTTTTACTGCATAATTGATTACTTCTTCCGGTGTAGGTCTTTCTCCTTTAAGTGTTACTTTCTTCCATTCTGCCTGCACAGCCGGATCAGGATTATCAAATCCTGCATCTATGGCTATCTGCATTTCTCTGCATACCTCTTCTGGTGTTGTGTTGTACTTTTCTGCAATCTTCTCATAAATAGTTTTCTCTCTCATTTACCCGTCCTCCGGTTTTAAAGAATTATTTGTAGTTCTTTAGAACTACTATATCATGATTCTCCCTATGAAAAAAGATGCTTTCACAAACGAATCCATAAAAAAGCGTAAAAAAAGAAGAGCTTAATGCCCTTCGATTTCAATGCCTATTTCATTAGTCTACCAAAGCCCTGACCGCATTTAAAATTCTTTTCTGTTCGTTCTTTGGCAATTTTCCTATCATATCAGATAATTCATTGGTAACACCTGTGACAGAATGTGTCACAACATCTATCAACAGTGCATCAGCCGATACATCAAGTGCATTGGCAATTGCTACAAAGGTATCCAATTTTGTTACTTTCAGTCCTCTTTCTATCACACTGACATGTGTTGTACTTAAATTTACCAGCGCCGCCAGTTCTTCTTGTGTAAGATTCTTCGCTTCTCTTGCAGCCTTGATTCGCTGACCAACCGCTTTTAAATCCATCGTAACACCTCCTTCAGAACGATGATTCGGTCTAAAATTAGTATACTGATGGATAATCGAAAGGTACAGAATCTACAAATCAAGTCGTAGTTCCGCAGAACTAGTTTTCATATTTTTATATACAGTGATATCAGAAAAAGAAGCCACCAGAAAATCATATCTTCTGGCAGCTTCATTGTAATTCAGCATTTGTTAATGTGCAACACTCATGCTTTCATCAATCCATTTCTGTACGATATCAACGCCAATCTTAACGGCTTTAGCAATCTTATCAGCAGGTAACCCCATCTCTGCAAGGGCAATCGTTGTCTCTTTTGCTTTTTGCATTTCACCGCTTTCAATACCTTCACTGTAAATCTGTTCCATCTCACGGCACATGAATTCCACCCCTTTCTGTGTTTCCTTCAATTCGTATACTCTGTCAGCAAGTATCTTACTGTGCATATCTTCTGCATTCTTACAGTGAAGATCATGCATCAGTCTGCCTAATTC
>CAKRKO010000020.1 GCA_934358495.1 uncultured Eubacterium sp.
ATGAAAATACTAGTAGATGGAATGCCAAGAGGGATTGGTGGCATAGGCTCGTTAGTTATGAATATTGTAAATTATTCAAAGCAAAAAAAAGATAATTTGATTTTTGATTTTTTACTTCCGAAGGGCTCGAAATACAAGAAGATTTTAGAAGAAAACGGGTATCAGTGCTGGGAAACTCCAGATTTTTCTCAGACAATTAAATATTTTAACTTTGTGAGAAAATTTTTTGATGTAAATAAGTATGATTATCTTTGGTTCAATAATACCAGTAAGGTTAATGTTATTTTACCATTATTAGCAAAAAGGATAGGAATGGCAAAAATAATAACACATACACATGGTGTGGATTTTGAAGAAAAAGGTTTGAAATATGTTTTTTTTAAAGTAATAAATGCTATTAATACACCTGTTATGTTTGCAATGGTAGATGTACCTTTAGCTTGTTCTAAAGAAGCTGCTAGAATTTATTATAAATATAATAAAAAATTACTATGTTCAGTTAATGTGATTTCTAATGGAATTGATGTTGATAAATATATTTATTCAGAAAAAGAAAGAGTAGAAAGGCGACATCAATTGCATATTGAAGAAAATCAAATCCTGCTTGGGGCAATAGGGAGATTGACAAAAGTTAAAAATTATTCTTTTTTGTTGAATGTTTTAGGAAAATTACCAGTGAAATATAAATTAATTATTTTAGGTGACGGGGAATTATATGAAACTTTGAAAAAAGAAATTCAGGAGAAGAAGTTAGAAGATAGATGTTATTTGCTTGGAAATTGTAAAAATGTAAGCTCATATCTTTTGGCAATGGATATGTTTTTATTACCATCTTTAAATGAGGGGATTCCTTTTTCGATTATTGAAGCACAAGCGTCAGGCTTGCCTTGTATTGCATCGGATTCTCTTACAAGAGAATTTAATATAACGGGTTTGGTACAATATAGAAATATTTGTTTAGAGGATGAGTGGAGTAATGCGATTTTACAGTATTCTAAAAATGTTCAACGAAAAAAATATTCAAGTGTAGTAAGAAACAAGGGATATGGTATAGATACAAGTTATAAAAAATTTGTTAATAGCCTAAAAATGGAGAAGAAATGCTTATAGTATCATTAATTATTTTTTCGATTATAATTTCGTATTTTGTGCCAAAAAGAAGAATTGGTCTGTATATGGGATTAATAACAATTATATTATCGTGCTTATATTTAGGTTTTGTGCCGCCACGTGATTTTGATTTGTATAGACATTTTGAATTGTTTAATACAATAAAGAAAATGTCTTTTAAAGAATTATTTTTCAGCGACTATAAAGGAAATAGTGCACAAATGGCTGACTATATAGATAGCGCAAAGGGATATTTATTTTATTTGTTTGCCATTAGTCGTTTGAAAATCAAAGAACTTTTACCTGTAGTTACAGGAATTATAACGTACGGTTTATTATTCAATAGAATAAAAAATATTGCTCGCGATTTTGTAATGCCAAATTATTGTATGGCATTGGGAATTAGTATAGTACTTATATTTATTGATTTTCGTGATATTAGTTGCATTAGAAATATATTAGCATATGTTATTTTTGCATTTGCTATATATCAGGATCTGGTAAAAAAGAAACGACAAGTGTTTTGTTTCATAATATACATATTGTTATGTACATTCCATATGGCGTGTTTAATTTTACTTGCGATTAGGCTGTTACTTTTACTTTCTAACAAATATTTAAAAGGATTAGCAACTATTTTGTTGATAGGTATTTTCCCTATGGGAGAAGTGATTATGAATTTTGTTGGTAAATTTTCTGGAAGTGCATATCTATCAAGATTAGCTTATAAAATCCATGTATATCGTTTTGGACGTACTGAGTATAATTGGCACGGTGCAATAATGTTTTTTTTAATATTAGCGGTATTTTTTGTTGGATTTTTATATGTTCAGAAAAATATAAGGGAAATTCGGATAAAAAATTATAGCACTTTTTGTATATATGTTATTGCATTTACGTTGGGAGCTAGTTCACAGTATGACATCTTGTTGAGAAATATTGAGCTGATTGTAATTTTATTACTACCACACATGATGCTATTTGTTCAAAAATTTGTTGATTTTAAAAATGGGCATTTACTAATAAAATGCAATTCATTAGGCGGAAATGTCTATTTTATAGTATTCATGATCTGTAGTTTGGCAACCTTAGTTTTTTATAGTTGGATTGCATATATTCCAATGAATCAATATTTTATGATAAAAGGATAGCAAATGAATAAATATAAAACATTATTAAAAGATACATCAATTTTTGCACTTGGGAGCATAGCTTCAAAAGCAATTATTTTTTTCTTGGTTCCATTATATACAAATTGCTTATCGGCAGAAGCATATGGAATTGCGGATTTAGTATTTACAATAGCACAATTGATAATACCATTTTTGTCGTTGGTTATTTTTGATGGTGTAGTACGATATGGATTAATGTATCGTGATAATCCGCAGGATGTTTTGTTAGTAGGAATTTTTGTGTGGGGTGTAGGATGCATAGTTCTTTTATGTATATCACCATTTTTACATAAGATTTCTTCTGTTGGAGAGTGGAGTTCATATCTTTGCGTATATATTATGATCAATATTCTTTTATCTATAGAGCTTAATTATCTAAAAGTTAAAGATAAAAATATGATATATGCATTGATTTCTATAGTACAAACAGCATCGCTGGCTTTTAGTAATATTATTCTTTTATTAAAGCTTGATATGGGAATACAAGGGTATCTTCTGGCAAATATTTTTGCACAAATTGTTGCAGTGGTTATGGCTACATTCTTGGGAAAAATTATTCCTGATTTGAAGATATCTCATTTTAATAAAAAAGTTGCAAAAGAAATGATTGTCTATTCTTCGCCTCTTATATTAAACAATTTATCATGGTGGGTAGTTCAATCTTCGGATAAGTTGATGGTAGAAGTTATGGTTAGTGCCGCTGCATTAGGATTATATACGGTTGCATGCAAAATACCATCATTAATAAGTGTTTTTGTTTCAGTGTTTCAGCAAGCATGGGGAATTTCATCTATAAAAGAAATGGATTCAACAAATGATTCCCAATTTTATACCAAAATTCTTAATACATTATATGTGTTTGCATGTTCGGCATGTTTATTTTTGATATTAATTATAAAACCATTTATGAGAATATATGCAAGTGGTGATGGATATGAGAGTGCATGGAAATTAGTGCCATTATTATTAGTTAGCGCTGTTTTTTCTGCAATTTCTGCTTTTTATGGAAGCATGTATGGAGCATTGAAAAAATCATTAAATAACATGTATTCGACGCTATGTTCGGCAATTGCGAATATTGTAGTAAATTTCGTGGCCATAAAATTATGTGGTGTTATGGGAGCTGTTATTGGAACTTTGATAGCTTATATAGTATTGGCGGCTGTTCGGATGATTGATGTAAATAGATTTGTGAAATTTCAGATTGGTGTTTCAAAGTTTATAGTTAATGGAATTCTTTTAGTTCTTAATGGAATATGTGTATCATTAGATTTTTATGGTTATTTAAGTTCTGTTATTTGCATATTGATATTTTTAGTAATTAATGGAAGCGACTTGAAGGAACTATTAACAGGAATATATAAGTTGTTGATAAAAAAGTGATAGGAGAAAATACAATAATGTATGATTTGAGAGCATTACAAAATAAGGTTGCTGAAATATTAGCGGCAGTAGCAAAAGTGTGTGATGAACATGGATTAGAATACATAATTATGCATGGCACATTGCTGGGAGCTGTTCGACATAAAGGATTTATTCCATGGGATGATGATATAGACATATGTATGCCTAGAGAAAGTTATGATAAGTTCATGGAAATAGGTCCTCAATATTTACCAGAAAATTTAAAAATTCAGCATTATTCTACAGAGAAAGAATGTCCAAATTTATTTGCTAAAGTAAGAGATTGTAATACTACTTTTTTGCATAGCGAGCATGTGGATTTGAATATTAATCAAGGGATATTTATTGATATTTTCCCAATTGACAAAATAAAAAAAGGAAAATGGGATATTAAAGCAGAATATTGGCGTAAAAGAATTTTTAATGTATTAAATGAATGCCATGATTTAGCTTATATAAAAGGAATAAAACGAAAGAGTAGTATTTTTATCGGATATTTTGTTTATTACTTTTTCTGGAAATTTTTATTCCGTTCGATAAAAAGAGCCGATTTCTTGAAACATGAGGATAATAGAAGACGAAAATTACATTTAAACGGTGATGATTGTACTTTTTATTCGGTGGATAGAGAGATAACAGGAAAGTATTCATCTTTTGTACAAAGAAAGAAATATATATTTGAAAAAAAAGAGTATTGGGGACCTGACAATTATGATGAAGTATTGTCAAAATTATATGGTGACTATATGACTTTGCCGCCAAAAGATAAACAGATTACTCATAAGCCACTTTTAGTAGATTTGAATCATAGTTATAAAGAGACGGAAGGGATATGTAAGAATGAAAATAGTGACATTTAATGAAATAAAGGCATTAGGCATAACTCCATTACAGTGTTTTGCATGGGTAGAAGAGATGCTCAAAAATAAATCAAAATCAGTTCTTCCACCTAAAATTAGTTTACATCTTCCAGATGATGCTTTTTGTAATGTAATGCCTTGTGTGATAGATATGGAACAGCATAGAAAAATTGGTGGAGTGAAGATTGTAAATCGCTATTTGGATAGGGAACCCAGTTTAGATAGCAGATTGCTGTTAATCAATATGGATAATGGGGAATTTCTTGCATTGATGGATGCAAATTGGATTACTGCTATGAGAACAGGAGCGGTTGCGGTTCATAGCATTAATCTGCTTGCAAAGAAGGATTTTGAGACAGTCGCCATTATGGGCTTAGGAAATACAGCGAGAGCAACGTTGTTGATTTTAGCCGAAAAATATAAAGATAAAGATTTAAATATTAAATTGCTAAAGTATAAAGATCAAGAACAGTTATTTGTAGAGAGATTTAGTGAGTATAAGAATTTGCATTTTTCTTATGTTGATAATGTAGAATTATTGGTAAAAAAATCAGATGTTGTAATTTCGTGTGTTACATATACTGAAAATGATTTTTGCTCAAATGATTGTTTTGAAGAGGGAGTACTTGTTGTTCCTGTTCATACAAGGGGATTTACGAATTGCGATTTGTTTTTTGATAAGGTATATGCTGATGACAGAGGACATGTGTGTCATTTTAAAAATTTTGATAAATTCAATTTTTTCGCAGAAGTTAGCGATGTAGTAAATAAAAGTGCTCCAGGGCGAGAAAATGATCGAGAAAGAATTTTAGCATATAATATTGGATTATCGATTCATGACATTAATTATGCAGCACATATTTATGAAATGATAGGGAAAAATGAAAATTTACTGAATATAGAGATGAATACTCCGAAAGAAAAGTTCTGGATTTAATAATTATTTTACAAGGGAGAAGTGACTATGAATCGATATCAATATGAATTATTAACCTTTATTGAAAAAAATGGATGCCGAGAATATTCCATGCGTTTTCTGTCAGATTCTATCGGTATTTCAAATATTGTTATCAGTAGAGAATTAGAAGAAACAGTAAAAAGAGGACTAGTTGATAAAAAGGGTTTGGAGTTATCTTTGACATCCAATGGTTATGAGGCATTAGAACCATATAGAGTAAAAAGAGCCGTAATAATGGCAGCTGGTTTTGGCTCACGTATGATGCCAGCAACAGCAGATCGTCCTAAACCATTAGTAACAGTAAATGGTATTCGGATTATAGATACATTATTAGATGCGTTAGTGGGTGTTGGAATTACAGATATTACGTTGGTAAGAGGGTATAAAAAAGAAAAGTTCGATGAGATTCTTGAAAAATATCCATTTTTAAAACTTGTTGATAATGATATATATGATCAGACGAATAATATATCTTCTGCTATGGCTGTGTTAGATGAAATCGATAACTGCTATTTATGTGAAGCGGATTTATATATTTCAAATCCGGATATTATTACCAAATACCAGTACTGTAGTAATATTTTGGGATCATATTCGTTAGAAACAGATGATTGGAGTTTCAAGCAGACGGACGGATACATTACTGATTATCAAAAAGGAAATACATATTGTTACAATTATTATGGAATTTCTTATTGGACAGCAGAGGATTCAGCAAAATTAAGATCAGATTTTAGAGATGTATATGAAAAAGAGAGCGATGGAAAGGATTATTTCTGGGAATTTATTCCATTAGTCCTTAGAAAAGAAAAATATAAAGTTGAAATAAGACCATGTTTGAAAGCTGATGTTATGGAAATAGATAATTATTATGAACTTGCACAATTAGATACTTCCTATGCAGATGGAAGATAATATTTTGCGCGAGGGGAGTGATAAATAAATGAAATGTTATGAAGGGAATATCGTCACAGTTGATAATGAAAATTCGGTATGCAGGTATCTTGTTGAAGATAAAGGGCGGATTGTATATGTGGGAGATGATCTGCCAAGTATATATGCAATGTGTGAAAAGATAAAGCTTGGGAAAAGAGCATTGATACCATCTTTTGTAGATACACACCAGCATTTTGCATCTTTTTCTACGTTCCATGCCGGACTCAATGTAATGGAAGCGGAATCTAATGTTGATATACAGAAAATGATATTGGAATTTGTGCAGAAAAATCCACATAAGAAAACATTTATAGTATTTGGCGCATCTCCATATTCTGTAAAAGAAAAAAGATTAATAACGCGAAAAGAGCTGGATGATGTTTGCGCAGATAAAGAAATCATGGTTGTCAAATATGACGGACATGCTTGTATTGTGAATTCAAAATTACTTTCAAAATTGAAAAAGAAAGTAGAAAAAATACGCGGATATCATGCTGATACTGGTGAAATGAATCAGGAAGCTTTTTTTATTTTTTCAAATTACATTACAAATTCTCTTTCAATCATTGAACTTTTTCATAATATGCAAAAATCAGTGGATTATCAGGCAAAAAAGGGAATTGGATGTATTCACAGTGTCAGTGGAGTAGGATTTATCGGGAATCTTGATATTTCAATAGAAAAATTATTTTCTCAAAGTCTGAACAATGGATTTCAAATCAGAGTTTTTCCTCAGTCGTTAAACACAAAAGTTGCAACAAGAAGAAAATTACCAAGAATTGGTGGATGCTTTGAGTGTGCATTAGATGGATGTTTTGGATCGCATGATGCAGCTGTGAAACAGTCGTATGTTGATGAAACTGGTGGAAATGGCGTTTTATATTATGATGATCAAAAGGTTATAGAATTTTGTAAAAAGGCAAACAGAGAAGGTTTGCAGATAGAATTGCATGCGATAGGTGATAAAGCTTTTGATCAGGCAACGATGGCTATAAAAGCTGCATTAGATGATTATCCTAGAAAAAATCATCGACATGGAATCATACATGATTGTCTTCCAACAGAAGAGGGAATAGAAATTTGCAGAAAATATAACATTTTGATGCCGGTTCAAAGTGCTTTTATTAATTGGAGACAGGAACCAGATGAATATTTGAAAAGTATATTGGGAAAAGAACGTCTGGAAATGTTAAATCCGATTAAAACTTTTTATGATAATAATCTTGTGGTTTCTTTTGGCTCAGATGCACCATGTACAGATCCTGATCCGATTTCATGGATGGACAGAGCTGTTAATAATAGTAATTCGAAGCAGGCGGTTACAATACAGGACGCATTACGTATGTGCACATACAACGGTTACTATACGGGATTCGATGAAAAAGAGAGAGGAAGTTTGGAAGTTGGAAAAGTCGCAGATATGGTTATTTTGTCTGAAAATCCAAATGAGATTCCAAAGTCAAGAATTAGCACCCTTAAAGTGGAACGGTTAATTTTGTCAGGCAAACCATATGAAAGTTGTCAAAAAAATATTGTAACTACGATAGTGAATGGAATTATGTCACATAGGAAGGCTTAGGAAGTATGACAAAAGAAGAATTTAATATATTAAATTCCCTTTATAATGGAAAAAAAGGAAGAGCAACGTGCGCTGGTGATATAGAAAGTAAAAAAGCTATACTTAAAAAAGCTGCAATTAGAGGACTTATTCAGAAAGGATATATTTCAAAACAGACGAATAGTTTGACTGATAATGGATTAAATGCATTGGAAACATATCGCGTTAATAATGCAATCATACTTGCAGCAGGGGCATCAACACGTTTCATACCGCTGTCTCTAGAACAACCGAAAGGATTGTTTGAGGTTAAAGGCGAAAGATTAATAGAACGTCAGATAAAACAACTGCAGGAAGCCGGAATCAGAAATATTACGATTGTTCTGGGATATAAAAAAGAAATGTTTTTATATCTGGAAGATAAGTATGGTGTAAAAATTATTATCAATGATTCTTTCAATATAAAAAACAATATAGAGAGTATTTATTTGGCGAGAAACGAGTTAAAAAATACATATATATGTGTAAGTGACAGTTATTTTGTTGAAAACCCATTTAATCAATTTGAATACCGAACATTTAATGCAGGAATTACAACCAGTAAGAGTACAAATGAAATGTATATTGATACGGATGCAAGCGGTCGTATTGTAAACATGGAAAAAAACAGAGCACAGGGACAAATTTTGCTTGGACATGCATATTGGACAAAGCAATTTGCAGACAAATTTATTGATATTGTTGAGGCTGATAAAAACGAAGGCAAGTATGATAATGTGTTCTGGGAGTGGTTGGTGAAAGATAATCTTGAAACTTTACCACCGATTTATTTTAAAGAGTATACGAGTAAAAGTATATTTGAATTTGATTATTTTGATGAATTACGTGATTTTGACAAGCAATATCTGGGACATACGCATAGTGAGATAATTCGAAATATTAAGCTTGTCTTTCGATGTGATGAAGAAGATATTGTGAATTTCCGTAATGTAAGTGAAGGAATGACAAATACATCTTTCATTTTTCAAATTGATGGAGTCGATTATATTTATAGGCATCCAGGAGATGGCACAGAAAGTATTATTAACAGAAGAAATGAAAAAACATCTTTGATCAAAGCGAAAGAAATAGGTGTAGATCCAACCTATATTTATGCAGATATCAACGAGGGATGGAAGATATCATTATTTATTCCTGAGTTTAGGGAACCAGAATATTCATCTTTTGAGGATTCAAAAAAAATAATTTCTGTATTAAAAAAATTGCATGCGTCTGATATTGATATGGATTATGGTATGAAGCCGTGGGAAGATGCATGTGATATGGAAAATCTGTTAAAAAGTAAAAACCCGGATTGTTTTATTCAATATGAGAGTTTGAAAGTAAAAATAGAGAAATTATACAGAAGAACATTAAATGACGGTGTAAAAAAATGTTTTTGTCATGGGGATACATATAAACCGAATTGGATGATAAAACCAGATGGCTCCGTTATTTTGATAGACTGGGAATATTCTGGGTATTCAGATCCCGGAATTGATGTCGGTTATTATATTGTTGATGCAATGTACGGATTTGAAGATGCTGAGCGATTTATAAAGGAATACTTAGGTGAGAATTATACAGATACAAGATTTTTCCATTTCATGGCATATGTAGCGATTATTGCATACTACTGGTTTGTGTGGGCAATGTATAGAGAATCCTGTGGAGCACCTATGGGAGAGGCATTGGTAAACTGGAGAATAATGGCTGAAAAATATGTAGATTATTTAATTAACATGTGAGGAAGAATATGAAAGAGGAAAAATTAGTTAGAGTTTTAGGTTTAAAAGAGTCTATTAGTATGACGATTGGAACCGTTGTCGGAGTAGGACTATTTACTTGTGGTTCTGCACAAATAGGAAAAGTCGGATCTTGGATCATTGGGTTTACGTTTATCGCATTACTTATTTCTATTTGGCCGTGTTTGATATATGGAGAAATGTCAGCTGCGCTGCCATGTGCTGGCGGTACTTATAATTATGCAAAACGTGGTTTGAATCGTGTATGGGCTAATATGGCTGGTTGGCATTACATTGTTTCTGTAGTCGCAATTGGAGCTGGGGAAACGTTGGCATTTGCAAATTATTTCAAAATACTAATGGAACAGTTAGGAATTAATATCGTATGGCTTGATTCAAGATTAATAGCAATAATTCTTGTTGCAATATTTCTGGTATTAAATTTCAGAGGTATTGAACAATCAGGAAAAGCGCAGACAGCTTTTATGTTTTTTTTCTGGGGATGTGCGGTTTGCTGGTTTTTGTGTATGATACCAAAAGTTCATGTTGAATATTTTGGCGGTATTTCAATGAATTCCCTGCCACCATTTCATGAGCTGATGTATATATTTGGATTGGTGTGGTGGTGCTATACTGGATTTGAAACTTGTGTTTCTATGGGAGCAGAGACAAAGTATCCACAGTACACGTTGCCGAGAGCATTAAAATTGTCAGTGTTTTTGGTGTTTGCATTGAATGCTTTATTCCAATGGTTTTTGGTAGGACTGGTACCGAAAAAATTATATGGAGTATTGGCAGTTGCTGATGCACCTTATGCAGAAGGTTTAAAAGCGGTTGGATTAATAGGATTTCCTATTATATTATTGTGTATAGGAATTGCGTTTGGTGGCGATTTATCTACGATTAATCCGGGAATCGCAGCACCGGCCCGGTATATTTATACGATGGCAAAAGATGGAGCATTACCGGCATTTTTAGGAAAAATTCACCCTAAATTTAAAACACCGCATATAGCAGTTATTGTAGTTGGAATTATTAATTTTGTCCTTATTGCAACGGGATCCATAAATTATATAGCGTCAGTATCACTTATTTCATTGGCGGTATGTTATATGATCGGATGCTTATCATACCTTGGTCTTAAAAAGAAGTATCCCGAAATGAAGCGGCCATATAAAGCACCATTAGGAAAGGTTGGCTGTATTGTTACAATTGTGATCTATAGTTTTATGCTAATTTTTGCTGAAAGGGCAGCATTGATAACAGCTGGAATAATAACAGTATGTTGTATTATTTTCTATTTATTATATTCACATAACAAAGAATATAGTATGCCGACGATTGAAGAAGAGATTGGAGTTATTGAAGAGCCTGATTCTGAAACAAAGAAGAAAATTGATAAAGAATATTCTATATGGAAATATGCAACCATTGCAATCACAATCATTGCACTTGGTATATATATTGTACCGATGTTAGTTAGATAACTAAGAGAAAGAAAGTTTTAAATATAAATAGAAGATTTGCTTAAATACGATTACATATATTATTGTGTTTCGAAATTTAGTCAATATTTTCACCCTCACAACCCATCCAAGACGAAGGATCCATCCGTCGTCTGGCAGACTTACATATCATCTCAAAAAGTGATATTGTAAGCATCGAGGAAAAAAAGTGGTGCGGGAGATAGCACATACACATACTACGCACAGAAATGTTCCGGTAGAATAATAATCACTCTAAAGAACAACGAAGTAATCGAATTCGGCATCGCAAATGTGAAATAACTATGTCCCGGGATTGCACTATGAAATGATTCTGTTATAATTGGTAAGCATAAATTGTTCAGGAGGCTTTTGATATGGACATTTATCAGATTTTTATCACTTATAACCCGATGTGGTCCTGGAGAGAAATAGTTTGTTTTACTGTAGTTGCTGCGTTGACATTGTTTGCTCTAATCCGGGCTGTTTGCCACGGAAGAGTACAGAAAGTGCAGGCCATTGCGCTGATGCTGTTTCTGACATTTCTGGCAATTGTGTTTGAGTCCACTGTGTTTACAAGAACGACGATTACAAGGCAGGTGGAATTAGTTCCGCTTTGGTCCTGGCGTGCGATCATACGTTATCACGATATGGAATTATTAAAGGAAAATTTACTGAATTGCGTGTTGCTTCTTCCGGCAGACATTTTATTACCATTTATTGCGAAGCAGCGGATAAAACCAAAAGTGGCTTTTTTGGTAGGATTTTTGATTTCCTTTGGGATTGAGTCATGTCAGCTGATTTTTGCAAGAGGACTGTTTGAGTGGGATGATATGATTCACAATGCGCTTGGTTGCATGGTCGGATGTATGCTGGTTGATGGAGCATGGAGATGCTGTCAAAAAGTAAAATTCGGATAAATAAAAATTGTATAAATTACGTCAATCGTCATTAACGGAATAGAACACAGATGCTACTCTTTGTATAAGCATTTAGTGTTCTATTTTTCTTTTTGATAGGCAAAAGCCAGTCTTTATTCTAAAATAATCGACAGAATTTCTTAATGCTTGAATCCCAAAAGACAACAAAGCAAGCAGATTTCTTACATAAACTGAGTCATGATAACATTAAGCGTAAGAGAAAGGGAGCTGTAAAGAGCTCCCTTTCTTGCAATAGAATAAACTAAAAAAGATATTTGATTATGTGTGCAAAAATGTTACAATGTAAAAAGAACAAAAATAAACAATAATAATTTTTATAGTGCAATTAATAAAAGTGGTGTTGAATATATGATATGCAAAATTCATTTTTTGCCTGCATTGGCAGGAGATTGTTTTGTTTTAGAATTTGATAATAAAGATTGTATTTTAATTGATTGTGGATATTCTTCGACATATATGGAATATTTACGTCCTTTACTGATTCGACTAAATGGGGAAGGATGCAGAATTGTATTGATGATAGTTACTCATATTGATCAGGATCATATTCAGGGGGCTGTCGAATTTATTCGGGAAAATGGTCAGGTTGATCATTTTCAGATTATAGAAGTGCAGGAAATTTGGTTTAATGGATTTTTTAATACGCTGTTTCGGGAACCGGAGTTTAATAAACGAGTCGGAGTTACGAATATTGAGGATGGAAAACTGAAGAAACTGCAGCGTAATTTGCGATTGCAGAACATTGGAACAAATGGAACTGTTTCAGCGGCAGATAGTGTTAGTTTTGAATCTCTGTGTGTGAAAAATGGTTACGCCATAAATGCATCTTTTGTAGATGGAATAGCAAAGCGTGATTATAGTAGTTACGAGGAGAAAAAGGATCATACAAAACAATTTGGAGATATTTCAGTACGAATATTGAATCCAGATGACAAGCGTTTACATGAATTGGCAAATAAGCTGGATGTATATTTGATGCGTTGTTTTGGAAAAGGATATTGTATCGAAAAAACAGAACAGTTTGCAAAATTGTTTGAACTTTTGCGATCTGCAAAACAGGAGATTGTTGATTCCACCAGAAAAATTTCAGCAGGAAGTACAGATATAAAATCCTGGTTAAATTCTTCGAAACTGGCGGCTATGAATGCAGAAAATCGGGCATCTATCGTAGTTGAAATTGAATATCATGGATATTGCTTTTTGTTTACAGGAGATGCAGAAAGCATGGATTGGATTCCTTATATAGATAAAGAGTATTCTGTGGTAAAAGCGTCACATCATGGTACTACAAAACCCAATATGGCGATGTTGGAACATACACAAATTGATAAGCTATTGATATCTACGAATGGAAGCAAGCATATGAGGCATCCTGATGATGAGTTTCTTGCACGGGCTATTTTAGGAGCATGTAAAGAACTGTATTTTAATTATGATATAGCGAGAAAAAATGTACTTATTGCACAGCAGGAGCAGTATGGTTACAGGGTGCATTTTGATGAAAGAGAGATTTTGATTGAGGAACAAAAATGATAAATGGGGCAATCGTAAAATTAAGGACATACCTTACGGAAGATAGTTACGAAGCAGGTACAGGAATTATACTGGACGAACACCATGTACTTACATCTGAACATGTTGTTATTGATGGGTGTGAAACGGTACTTATTCTTTCCAATGAAAAAATTCCTGCTTTTGTTGAGAAGAAAAATAAAGTGGCTGTTATTCTTCGGGTGGAAGAAGTGTCATTAAATTCTGGAACGGGAATTTTTTCATGCCAGGAAATAACAGATGAGCAATCGGAATGGCTGATACAAGGCTTTATTACGGTTGATCAATACGAACATGAGGTAAAGGGACGTGGAATCAGTAAAACGAACATTTCTGATGAGATCTGGAGTCATAATTTGTATAACATTTATGCAGGCGTAGCTGGTGATTATAGTGGACTTTCTGGCTCGCCGGTATTTTCATGTAATCGTATTATTGGAATTCTTCAACAGGAATATATGAATGAAGATGGAAAACTGGGATTACAGTTTTCAGCGGTGGAAATGTTTGGGGAGCTGCTTAAGGAACATAATCTGATAGAAAATGAATATTATGACAAGGTTCGTAGGTATTGTTACCAATATACGAAAAATAAGGTGGAAAACAATATTAAGAATCGAAAATATATTCCAGATATTTTTGTCGAAGAGGAAACATATAAAGAGTATATGCGTTGTTTTACAGATGAACCATTATTTTTGAAAAAGTGCATTCTGGATTGTCAGAGATTAGATTTTTCTGTTATCAATCGATTTATTCCTCCGGAAGATCAGATTACGTTTATGGATGTAGCTTCAGACTTCCCTTTGCAGGAAATAGATTCTGTGATTTTGACAATGCGTGACAAACTTCAAGCCGTTATCAAGATTCTGAAAGATTTAGCACGAAAGATAGAAGAGACAGGGGAAAAGCTGGTTTTTAACAGAGAGAGCGTAGAATGTTATAGTATTAGATTTTATCTGGAGACAGAATTAGAAAAAGTATGTTATATGTCCCGAAAATATATCTTACTTACAAAAGCAGCTGGACAGGGCAAAACAAATTTTGTCTGTGATTTTACACGTAATTTTTTGCTTCGTAAACAGATATGCACGTTATATTTTAACGCTTATGAATTACAGTCAGATCCTATGGAGCTGATTCTGGATAAGTTGTGTCTGGAAAGTACATATTCTCGTGAATATATGTGCAAGGTGTTTCGAATGAAATGGATAAAATATCGAAAACCTGTTGTGATTATAATTGATGGTTTAAACGAGAATACAAAGACACAGGATTTTGATGGAATTATGAATACATTTATAGAGAAATGTAGAAATTATCCATTCATTAAGGCGATTATGACAACCCGGTCAGAACTGTTGCAGGAAAGATTTAGTACATTATTGCAACAGATCCAGTATGATGATTTTGAAAAGCTTTTCATGCAGGAAAATGATGAAATGTTTAAAGAACGTATTTTCTGGGGATATCTGAAATTTTTTGATATAGAAATTCGAGAAGATACATTAATGAGAAACACATATGATAAATTAACAGATGATATTTTGCTGCTGAGATTTTTTTGCGAAGTGAATCATGGTGCAAGACAGCTTTATATGTATGATGTATATAAATATCATGTATTTGATGAATATCTACGACAAAAAAGCGAGGAATACCGAAAAAAGAAAAATGTTTTTGGCTCACAGATGTTGCTGGATAAACTGATAAATCATATTGTTTCTTATATGGTTGAGAAATTTGTCTTTTTTCAGGTTCCAATTGATATTTTTGATTCGGAAGAATTACAGATTTTGGAGATATTACTGGAAAATGATGTGATTTTCAAAAGCGAACAGAAAATACAAAAAGGAGTTTTACACTTGTCTTCGGAGGTAATCAGTTTTGCCTTTGATGAGTTCAGAGATTTTTGCCTGACCAGATATTTATTGCAGTATAAGTCGGAAGAACAGGAGTTTATGAGTTTATGGAATGAAATGAAAAAACGGCAGCTTACGATTCGGGAAGGAATCGAGAAATATGTGTTCTATCTTGCTTATACAGAATGTCGGGACACATTGCTTCCTATGGTTAAGAAATTACCGGAATATCCTCAGATGTATTGGAGTTATGTGTGGCATGTGGAGGATAATTATTTTACGGAAGAGGATATCAGTTTGTGGAAATCACATCTGGTCTCTGGTGGAAAATATGCGAGAAAAATTGTGAAATTTCTGTTTGACCGTTATGATGTGAAATATTTTAAATGCGGAAATATTCATTTGCTGATGGCAATCATGGAAGAAATAATGGAAGACGAATGCCGATATTTGAAATTCATAAGAGATATGTTCGGAATATGCAGGAAAAATCGATTTGGAAGACTGCTTGAATCAGAGTCAGTTTATCCAATAGATAAATTCCTGAAATTCCTGGATGAGGATGTGGAGAACGCTTCCTTTAATGAAAAATACAGAGAATGGTATCGCATGACCGTCTATTTATTGTCAATGAGTAGTTTTTTAGTGGAAGAACTATGGGGAAAATTGTACCATATTTCACCAGATGTGGCGATAGAACTTTTGCAGGAGATAAATGAACGAAAATATCCATTTCTTCAGAGTAATACGAGGGATATCCTGAACCATCTGATTTCGGAAAAAAGAGGTGATTCCTATGATCAGATTGTGGAAGAACTTTTGATAAAAAATACATTTCAACAGGAATTTGCGGATATCAGTGTTTTGTTGGAGGACATGTCTGCGGGGGTATGGGAGAAATGATGAAAATTGTACTTTTAAAAGGAACATATTATTGTATGTCATCGATACGCATTGATGATAAAGAATTTTATCAAAATGTGGTATTTCAGGGAATCAGACAGGGATCTTTTGTTGACCGTTGCATGCATAAGATTTTGAGGGATTTATTTCGTTATGCTGTGAATGTAAGAGATGAGTATGAATTATATTACAGAGACGAGTATGACAGTTTTAGTGATTTTTTATTTCAGAAAGAATTGTTGGGCAGAGATATAGCAGATACGCTGGGAAAGAATGTATCGGAGCAACTGTATCGCCTGTATTTAGATCTTAATGATTATAATACAGACAATTTATTGTTGGGATATGAGGACGATTATAATGAATTAAATCGAATAAATAGAATATTGGAGCAGATATATGAAGATAAGAAGTGATTTTGTGACTAACAGTTCATCTACATCTTTTATTTTGTCAATAAAAGATAAATTTTCAGAAGAAAATTTTATGAAGGCAATTGGTGTGGAAGAGAATGAGGATATGAAAGATTTTTTTGAAAATCTATTTCTTGCCATTGATGCCAATAAGCAAGATATTTATGAAGCAATGAAATCGTGCGAGGTTGGGTATGGGTCAGCAGAGGAGTTCTTGCGAGGAGAAGGATTTGACGAAGAAACGGTAGCAATTGTAAAGCGTTTTCAACAGGAGAACAGGAAAGTATATTTTGGACGTTTAGCGTCGGATGGAACACATGGATTCGGCATGGAAGTATATTTTTGTGGAGAAAGTTTTGTGTTTTGTGATGATGAAATTTATTTCAATGGAAGTAATTATGGATGGTAAAGATGAAAGACTGGATATTGAGAAAATGTAAAAGCAGTAATTATTATTTGCTTTTTGATAAAGGCAGTGGTCTGAGCGTGAGATCTGGTTTTTATGGTCAGGAACCCTTTATGAACGTAGAGGGACCGGAACTCTTAGACATTTCAATTACAAATTTTTGTGAACGAGGATGTGAATTCTGTTATCGCAAATCATCAAAAGAGGGACTGCATATGCCGTTAAAACTGTATCAAAAGATAATATCTGAGGCGGTGCAGGCGGGTGTTTTACAAGTGGCATTAGGAGGCGGAAACCCGAATCAACATCCAGATTTTGTTGAAATATTGAAATTGACAAGACAGCTTGGAATGATTCCATCTTATACTACAAATGGAGATGGAATGACAGATGAAATATGGGCGGCAACCAGAGAATATTGTGGCGCGATTGCAATTAGTTACTATGAGGAAAAAAACGTCGAAGAAATGGTTAGAAAAGCGTCCGAATATGGTGTGAAAATTAATATTCATTATATGCTAAATAGAAAAACAATAGAAAAGGCACTTGCATTTTTGAAAAATCCACCATCTTATATTAGGCGGGTAAATGCCATTGTTTTCCTGAATTATAAGCCGGTTCACAGTTCAGAAAAATTATGTTTAAAATATTCGGAGCAGGTGGAAGAGTTTGTAGAATGCGTCAAAATGTTTACAGAATGTAAAATCGGGTTTGATAGTTGCATGGTTTCATTTTTACCGTTAGGGGAAAAATATTTCCCGAGACAGCTTATTGATTTCTGTGAGGCAGGAAGATTTTCGGCATTTATTTCGGAAACGGGAAAAATGTATCCATGCTCATTTATGAATGATACAAGCATTTGTGGAGCAGATATAACACATGGTTCTTTGCGGGAGATATGGAAGAATGATTATGAATTTCAAAAAGTACGGGATCATCTGCAAGAAAAGCCGGATGGGATGGTTATCTGTAGAACCTGTGACGTATGGAATTGGTGTCATGGAGGGTGTTCGATTTTCCCAATTAATAAATGTGGTTACGGTTCAGGAAAGGCATAAAATATGGAGTATTATGAGGTTACGGAAAGAGAGGCCAGAATCAGAAATTTGCGTTTTGCTGTATTAAAAAAATTAGTATCCGGGGATTTTAATATCGATTATTGTTATTCAGAAAAAGAATTATTGGAAGTATTTTCTTTCCGAAAGAGTGATATTGCATTTTATGTTCCAGCGTTATTTGATTATGTGAATGAAAAATATGTTTTGAAGTCAGCGGAAAAAGAACGGATGCAGAAAATGATGGAAATTCATGAGACTGCAATGCCATATATGCAAAATGCTAAAGTAAAGTTTGAAAAAATATATGGGAGTTATATGGATGAGTTAGAACTAACATCTTATAGTTACAAACTGATAGATCAGTTTTCTGAGGTTTATCAAAAAGTAAAGGATGTTTTGATGATTCTTCATTGGAGTTTGCTGCCTATTATACCTGAGTATCTTATGGTAAATGGAAATAGAATACCTGAGTATGATATTGAAGAATTTTATGATCAATTTCATTGTATAAAAGCATTATTATCAGAGTTGAGAGGAGAAGGTGTAATAATGAATAATAAAGGGGATGATACTCTGGATAAGGAGATGAAATTTCCTGTGTATACTAGAAGATGGGGGCATAGTGAAACATATAGAATTAAAAGAACCGTATCTGGCTGGCATGTATCATATATTAGTTTGCATGGTGATTGTGATCGGGAAGGAAGTCCGTGGTTGTATAATAATTTAAAACATGAAGCAGTATTTTATCCAGAAGAGGCAGTAAAGTATGCGATGAAATCTTTGTGGGAAGAAGCAGAGGATGGTGAACTCACACCGGATGAATTGCAGGAAAAGTTAATGGAAGTGGCGGATTGGATTAGTGCGGTTGAAAAAGTTGTAGGAGAAAAACAGCCAGGATGGGTGAACTATTATTAGTTGATTTGTAGAGCTTTGGAGAAGGGGAAGGATTAAAATCTTTCGGATTTCTAATGTGGGTAGAGATGTTGTGTCGCTACCCATTTTTAAACTACTATATGTATAAAAGCCGATGGAAACGACCAAGTATCCATCGGCTTTTCACACTTTAATGTGTTTTACGGTTAATATATTCCGTCTTATACTTAGAATAAATAATCTTCTGGCTGCTGTACAATCCGTAATACCCGGACAGCATGTAGCTCAGTGCAATCGCAATCAGAAAATACGGCATTCCATCGAATCCAAACAATTCAAAGCAGATCAGCAGTGAAGTGATCGGACTGTTTGTAACTCCGCAGAACACAGCGCCCATACCAACAGCGGCGCACAGCGGAACGGAGCATCCGGCAATGGTTGCAAAAAAGGTTCCGAAAGTCGCACCGATAAAAAGGGTTGGTACGATCTCACCGCCTTTGTATCCTGCTCCCAGTGTAGCGGCGGTAAAGATCATTTTCAGAAGAAACGCAAGTGGAAATACAGATTTTCCTTCCATACATCCTGCGATAATGCTCATACCGGTTCCGTTATAGGTCTGATCGCCTACCAGCATGGTCAGTGCGATGACGATACATCCGCCGACAACTACCCGCAGATATGGATTTTTGAAAAATCGTTTGTATAAACGTTCCGCATTGTGCAGGATCGTGCAGAATAAGATGCTGACAACAGCACAAAGCACGGCGAAAATACCGATGATCAAGGCTGTTTTCGGCGTGAATGCCGGTATGGAACTGATCGGAAAAATTTCCGGAGCAATGCCGCAGGCTGTGGCCACTCCGTGAGCGGTCAGTGATGCAATGACGCATGGCAGCAGTGCGGAATAGTGCATGATACCAACGCTGACCACTTCCATGGAAAAAATGGCAGCAGCCAGTGGTGTGCCAAACAGTGCGGAGAAGGCGGCGCTCATACCGCACATGATCATAATGTGCTGATCTTTTTCATCAAAGTGAAACAGTTTTCCAAGGGAATTTCCGATGCTTCCGCCAAGCTGCAGGGCAGCGCCTTCACGGCCTGCGGAACCGCCGAATAAATGGGTCAGCAGTGTGGCAATAAAGATTAACGGTGCCATGCGCAGCGGAATATTTTCATTGGAATGAATCGCGGAAAGTACCAGGTTGGTTCCGGTGTCTTTTTCATCATGTAATAAATGGTAAAGCCCTACGATGGCCGCACCGGCAGCCGGAAGCAGAAAGACCAGCCACGGATGCTGTAATCTTGTGTTTGTCACAAACTGCATGCCGTAATAAAAAGCAGTTCCGACAAATCCCAGTATAATTCCGGTCAGAACCGCGAAGATAATAGCCCGGAGTGATGAGACAAGGTGCGAACCGCCTCTTTTTAATACATTGATATATGATTCAAACATAACTTTTTCTCCCGTCTTATTTTCCCGACATTGCAAGAACATCTAAAATGTTTTATACTTTAATATTATAGAGAAAAACCGGAAAAAAGCAATCGGAAAAGATTGCAGAAGGCAGGAAATTACCATGAAGAGAAAATTGCAGGAAATCATACAGGAAAAATTTAATTATGGTGACACATGTCTGCTGCTGCCGGACATGGATCTGAAATTTACAGCTGCGGAGAATGAAGTGTTTGAGGGAACCTTTGCATTTCACAGCAGCAGTGATCAGGAAGTGCGTGGTATTGTATCCTGCGAAAATCCACATGTTACCTGTGAGACTGCGGAATTTCATGGAACGGAGATTCAGATCCGTTTTCAGTATCATGCGGATACGATGACGGAAGGCATGACGGATCGTGGCATTTTTGTCATTACAAGCAATGTGGGAGAATACCAGCTGCCGTTTCGTGCGGATATCTCACGGCATTATCTGCCGTCTTCGATTGGAAAGATCAAGACGTTAAATGATTTTACAAATTTGTGCAAACTGAACTGGGACGAGGCTCTGCAGATTTTTAAGTCCCCGTATTTTGTAAATGTGCTGCATCACGATACCGGATTTCAGAAGTTATTGTACCGCGGACTGACTCAGCACGGACGCGGGGCGCATGAAATGGAAGAATTTTTGATTGGCTGTGGCAAAAAGAAACGGAGCAGCATTCAGGTGGCACGCCCTGAACGGCAATATAAAGCCGGTGTGAAGATCCAGACGGATTTTTTGGATATTGAAAAAAGTGAATGGGGTTATAGTTTTGTGGAGGCATCCTGCGATGCGGATTTTATCCGTCTGGAAAAACAGCAGATCCGAAGCTATGACTTCATAGGGAAGCATGCGGAACTGTCCTATCAGATTTTACCGGGACAGCTTCATGGTGGAAAAAATTTTGGAAAAATCACATTAAAGACAGCCTTTCAGACTGTAGAAGTAGAAATTACGGTGACGGTTTCGGAACAGACGGAGAAGTCAAAGGCATGGAAGAATCGTGAAATCCGTGCGCAAATGGAGCAGCTGTATCTGGATTATCGTTGTGAAAAGACGGATCATGACAGTTGGAGTGAAGAGATGGAACAGCTCATTGATCAGGCGGAAGCTTTGGATGACAAAAATGAGTGGCTGTTGCTGTATCGGATGTATGTGGCACTTTCCTGTGACCGAAAGGATGAGGCAGAACTGCTTTCAAAAAAAGTGGCTCGTATGATCCAGAACCAGCGGACACCACTCAGTGCGTTTTATCTGTATCTGACAACCATTGGTGAGACAACTTCTTATACTCGTGATGTGACGAAACGAGTGCGGGAGATTTATTTGAAATACCCGTCTCACCCGGTACTTGTGTGGATTTTGCTTCACATTGATGAGGCATTATTGCGTAATCCGGAGCGAAAATACCAATGGATCCGCAAGCTTATGCTGACGGGAAATGCAAGCCCTGTTTTTTATGATGAGGCAGCCAGATTACTGGAAAATCATCCGGAACTGCTGTTCCAGTTTGAACTTTTTGAACGCCGTTTGCTTTTCTGGATGATGAAAAATGGGCGGTTGACAGCGAATATCGGAAATCGGTTGTTTGCGCTGATGCAGTCGCAAAAGACGTTTGATACTGTGTATTTTCAATTACTATGCCGCAGTTACAGGCTGGCAGCAGATAATAATGCGGTGAAGATCATTTGTACCTATCTGATCAAGTGCAACCGTTATGGAGCCGTATATTTCCCATGGTTCCAGAAAGGTGTGGCACAGCATTTGAAAATTGCAGGTTTATATGAGGCATATATGCTTTCCTGGAGTAAGACGGACGGTATGCTGCCGGATGAGATCTTACGGTATTTTTCCAGAAACAGTTCGTTGCCGGCCAGAAGAAAAGCCATGCTGTTCGCTTACCTCATAAGAAATCGAAGCAGGATTGGAAAGAGCTGGGAAGCTTATCTGGTTCTTCTGCGTAATTTTGCAAAGCAGGAACTGACGCAGGGACATATGAATGAAGAGCTTGCAGTTATTTACGAAGAAGTGAAGAAGCAGTCCGTGCACTCTGACTGGGAACAGTGGTGCGGTCAGGCAGAGAACAGCTACCGTGTCAGCGTGATCAATGCGGATATGACAGGCATTCATATTTTACAGAACGGTATTACGGAGATCCAGAAAGTGCCGGTATATGAGAAGGGTACTTATGTCAATCTGACGACAAAACCCTTTGTTATTTTGTATGAGAGTGCTTCCGGCATGCTTTACACAGCAAAGGATCAGTTCCATCTGAAAAAAATGATGTCCGGAAAGCATGTTTATCAGGATCAGCAGGAGGATAAAATGTCTGATTCGAATGCTGAAACAGGACTGGTACAGTTATCTTTGCAGGAGCGTCTGGAACGATTTGCTGCACCGATCGCGGTTCTGGCAGAATGCATTCAGAAGGCAAAGGCGCAGGAACTGGATGTGTCACAGTATGAGGAAAAATTGATGCTGTATATGTTGTTTACCGGAGAATTTGCACCGGAACATGAGAAAATATACGAAGATCTGCTGGAACAGGAGACGGATGAACTGATCTTGCAGTCCTATGCGGTATGGTTTTCATGGTTGTATATGCGAAAGGAAGCAGATCTGCCGAAAGCGGCCAGAACGTATATTGGAGCACGGATGGCACGCAGAATCTGCAGACAGAATGTATGCGCGGCAGCATTTTTGAAAGCATATGTAAAAGATGCGGATGAGACGTATGCGAAGCAGGCGGAACAGGTGCTGAAAAAGTTTGTACTGGAGAACAGATTTTTTGATTTTTATGATACATTGCCGGAGAAGCTGCAACGAAAATATCTGCTGTATGGTTCCAGAACGATTTGTTTTGCCGGAACACCGGGGCAGAATTTACATGTGGTACATCTGAATCGGCTGGACGGACATCGCATGTTGGGAACAGCGAAGGAAGTGCTTCCGGGCATATACAGTTATATTTGCCGGGAACTGCTGCAGGAACCGGAATCTTACGAGATTCAGACAGCGGATGGCAGCTGTATGGAGACTGGTGTGTTAGAACCGGTGGACTATGAAAAATGGCAGGATACGAGATTTGGAAAACTTGGAATGCTTGCCGGAAAACGGGAGGCCCAGCTTGATTATCAGTATGCAGAGTTGACCGATCTGGCAGACGCTTTATTTCAGCCCATAGAGGAGTAGAAACGTGAAACCTGGAAAAATATATATTGGAATTGACCTGACAGAAACACAGGCGATGGTCAGCCTGTTCGGGTCGGGAATGAAAGAACCGGAGACAATTGCAGTTGGCGGGGAAGAACGGTATGGAATTCCACTGGCGATGTATCTGTCAAGTACGGGAAAAACATTTTATGGGGAGGAAGCTCTGCGCAGACGGGAGAATCCGCAGGGAGAATTTTTTGCCGGTCTGTATCGAAAAGCACTGGAGGAATTTGAGGAAGAGTCTGCCTTTTATCAGGGGTTGTTACGTCAGTTCCTGCAGCGTCTGCTCCACTTGAAAGATCGTTATGGTTCGGCGGCCAATGCAGCAGAAATCTGTCTTGGCATCACAGTTCCGGAGATTACGGACGATGTGATCCGCCTGTTTGAGCAGATTCGAAAGGAGCTGGATTTTTCAGAAGAGAGGTTCTTTTTGATGGATCATGCGGAAAGTTTTTTCGCCCATACGTATCATCAGGACAATATGCTCTGGCAGCATGAGGTAGTATTGTTTGATTTTTCAGAGCGCGAAGTTTGTTTTTATCTGTTGCACCGGCGGGGTGGAAGAAACCTTCAGATGGTGACGGCGGAGAAAAAGCGATGGGATGTTCCCGATTATGTAGTGCCGGATTCACAGGTGCGGGATGAATTTTTCGCAAATATTATCCGGGAATCCTTTGCAAACCATATGATTTCTGCGGTTTATTTTGTGGGAGATGGCTTTGACGGCAGCTGGCTGAAAGAGTCTCTGCGGGTGCTTGGCACGAATAAGCGGGTATTCCTTGGAAAAAATCTGTTTACGAAAGGAGTCTGCTACGCGGCTTATCGTTATAGTGACAGTGCCAACTGGGGATTTTTCTATCAGTGTGATTACAAGACCCAGGGAGAGATTTTCCTGCATATTCAGAAAGAAGGAAGTCCGGCGCTGATCCGCTTACTGGAGGCAGGAAGAAACTGGTATTATGAGACACCTGCCTATGAATTTTTGTATGACGGTACACCGGAACTGGTATTTGAAATCGGTAGGATCGGACAGATCAATCATCGCAAACAGACTTTTGAATTGACAGATCTGCCGCAGCGGCCGGACAAAACGATCCGACTTCGGATTCAGGCAGTGGCACAGAATGGCAGACAAGCGCAGGTGCATATTTCGGACACCGGTTTTGGAGCGTTTTTTGAATCTACGGGAAAAAAATGGACAGTGCCAATGTCTTTTGATACAGACAATGGGAAACATGGACGTTATAGTGTGTAGATGTGCAGCATGGATATGATAGAGCAAAATCTGAAAATGTGATTGTGTTCACGGGCAATTAGAAAAAGTGGATCTTGAATGTCCACTTTATGGATGGAGAGAGCAGACAATGGGTGCTTTAAAATTATGTACATATAAAAAAGCGGCGTATCCGCTGTATCTGGAGACGTTATCGGTACAGATCGAGACGATGGAAGAACTGTGCTATGCCATGGAATCCAGTCTGTTTTTGCTGGACGATGGCTGGATGAATAAGGAGCTGTTTTCGTGGCTGCAGGACGCGCTGGACGCAAAGGAACTGGCGGCACAGTTGCAGCATCTGTATCACAGAAAGCGGGATGTGTATGCCTGTGCGGAACTGATTTTTGCGTCATCGGGATATTATTCCGGAGCGGAACTGAATCATCTGGAGCAGGTAATCGAGCGCATCCGCGGGAAAAATCAGATGGAACGCAGAAAAATGCGGGCGGATTATTTCCTTTCAAGAAAACGGTATCGTTATGCGGCTTACGGTTATCTGGAACTGTTACAGCCGGAATTTATGGCTCAGATGACGGAGGAACTGCAGGGGCATATCATGCATAATCTTGGAGTGGCATATGCAAGGCTGTTTTTGTTCCCGGAGGCGGCGCGGATGTTTTCGGCGGCTTATCAGAAATCCAGGGAAGAGCGGTCAAAGCTCTGCTATCTGTATGCTATGAATTATATCAATGATGAGGAGCAGATGGAGGAGAAGGCACCGGAGATCCATTTTGGTACAATGAAAGAAGCGTTTTCACATTTTACGGATGTATCTGATCAGGAACAGTATTATCAGGAGCGCAAAAAAATCTCGGATGCGAGCCATGCGTTTAACTGGAAAAGCCGGGAGGAGGAGATCCGTACCCGGTGGATACGGGAATATGAGGAAATGTATTCTTGAAAATTCTTTACGAATGCCATCCGTGGTGGTATAATGTCGAGCGGATGGTATTCCGAAAGGAAACGATACCTTGTATTTATTATTTTGAAACGGAGCTTGTATTGCAGGTCGCAAACGAGACTCACTGTCCCGCCATCGAGAGAATGGAGGGATGTTTATGAATATTGGATTTATTGGCGCAGGAAAAGTTGGTTTTTCACTTGGAAAATATCTAACCGAGCGCAATGTCAGGGTGACCGGATATTACAGCCGTAATCCGCAGTCATCCAGAGAAGCAGCAGATTTTACAAATACCAGACAGTACCTGAATTTAAGACATCTGGTAGAGGACAGTGATGTCCTTTTTGTGGCAATTCCGGATTCGGCAATTGCCCAAATGTGGGAACAGTTAAGAATGCTTCCGATTCAGAATAAGATTATAAGTCATTTCAGCGGCTCATTGAGTTCCGCTGTCTTTTCGGATATTGAGCGTTATCGCGCTTATGGGTATTCTATCCATCCGTTATTCGCCATCAATGATAAGTATGAATCTTACAAAGTGATCTCACAGGCGTTTTTTACGATTGAGGGAGATCCGAAATATCTGAACTGGTTTGTACGGCTTTTTGAAAGTTTCGGAAATCCGGTGGAGGTTATTTCAAAAGAAGACAAAGTACGTTATCATGCAGCGGCAGCTATGGCCAGCAATCTATACGTGGGATTGGCAAATATGTGTGAGGAAATGTTGCGAAATTGTGGCTTTTCTGCAGCAAATGCACATCGCGCATTATCACCGCTGATGATCGGAAATACGGAGAATATCATCCAGTACGGCCCGGTTGGTGCCCTGACAGGCCCGATTGAGCGAAATGACCTGTCTACGGTTATGGATCATTTAGACAGCCTGTCTGCACAGGAACAGAAGATTTATAGAGATTTGTCCGAAGAAGTGCTGAAGATTGCAAAAATGAAACATCCGGAGCGGGATTATTCTGAGATGGAAAGGATTATAAAATCATGAAAACAACAGTTTCTACATTGAAGAAGCAAAAAGAGAACGGAGAAAAGATCACGATGCTCACCTGCTATGATTATTCCATGGCGAAACTCATGGATGAGGCAGGAATTGAGATTTTACTGATCGGTGATTCTCTCGGAAATACCATGCTGGGGTATGAAAATACGTTACCGGTTACCATGGAAGACATGATCGCCCATACAGCGGCAGTCAGCAGAGGCGCAAAAAATGCCTTTGTTCTGGCAGATATGCCGTTTATGTCTTATCAGACATCTGTCTATGATGCAGTTTTAAATGCAGGACGTCTGATGAAAGAAGGACATGCACATGGAGTAAAACTGGAAGGCGGTGCCAGAGTGTGCCCTCAGATTGAGGCCATTGTGGCAGCAGATATTCCGGTATGCGCACATATCGGACTGACACCGCAGTCCATCAATGCCTTTGGTGGATTTAAGGTACAGGGCAAGAGTGAGGAAGCAGCCCGTCAGCTGGTAGAGGATGCAAAAAAAGTTGAGGCAGCAGGTGCTTCTATGCTTGTAATGGAGTGTGTTCCGGCAAAACTTGCAGAAGTGATCACAAAGACAGTTTCCATTCCGACCATCGGCATCGGAGCCGGTGCAGGTTGTGACGGACAGGTTCTGGTAAATCAGGATATGCTTGGTATGTTTTCTGATTTTACACCAAAGTTTGTGAAACGTTTCGCAAATGTGGGTGAAATCATGAAACAGGCGTTTGCTGATTATTCCGCAGAGGTAAAAGCGGGTACATTCCCGACACCGGAACATACATACGCGATTTCAGACGAAGTTATTGAAAAGTTATATTAAGAAATGAAATTGGTTAACAGTGTTAAATGAAAACCAAAAACAAGTATAGAGGAGAATAGAAAAATGCAGGTTGTATCAACAATAAAAGAAGTAAGAGATATTGTGGCAGGATGGAGAAAAGAAGGAAAGACCGTCGGATTTGTACCGACCATGGGTTATCTTCATGAGGGACACGGAAGTTTGATCAGCAAAGCCGTAGAGCAGAATGACAAAGCTGTTGTCAGCATTTTTGTCAATCCGATGCAGTTTGGACCGACAGAGGATTTGGAAAGCTATCCGAGAGATCTGGAGAAAGACAGCAAATTCTGTGAGAGCCTTGGCGCTGACCTGATCTTCCATCCGGAACCGGAAGAAATGTATCACGATGGATTCAGTTCTTTTGTGGACATGACGGTTCTGACAGAGGAACTTTGCGGACTGAGCCGCCCGGTTCATTTCCGTGGTGTTTGTACTGTAGTCAGCAAATTATTCAATATCGTTCAGCCGGATCGTGCATATTTTGGACAGAAAGATGCACAGCAGCTGGCCGTTATCAAACATATGGTAGATGACCTGAATATGAATGTGGAAGTAATCGGCTGCCCGATCATCCGTGAGGAAGACGGACTGGCAAAGAGCTCCAGAAATACCTATCTGTCCGCAGAAGAGCGAAAAGCAGCACTTATTTTAAGCAAAACCATCTTTATGGGCCAGAAAATGGTTGAAGAAGGGGAGACAGATGCGGTAAGATTAGTAGAAGCAATGAAAAAGAACATTGAGACAGAGCCGCTGGCAAAAATTGATTATGTCAAAGCGGTAGACGGTCTGACAATGCAGCAGGTAACAGAACTGAAGAGTCCGGCGCTGGTTGCTATGGCAGTGTATATTGGAAAAACAAGATTAATTGATAACTTTGTATGCTAATGAGCAGTGCAAAAATTCGTAGGATTTCAATTTGACTGTTGTACAGGCAAGATTGAAAGACTGAATTTTTATTCGGCGAATGCCGATCAATGAGAAAAATCAGAGATTTTTCGAATGCGCACTGCGGAGAAAAGTAAAAAGAGAGAGGAAAAAGTTTTTATGACCCTTCAGATGTTAAAAGGAAAAATTCACCGTGCAACTGTGGTGCAGGCTGCACTTGATTATGTAGGAAGTATCACAATTGATGAGGATCTTCTGGATGCTGCAGGTATTCTTGAATATGAGAAAGTTCAGATCGTTGATGTCAATAACGGTGCTCGTTTTGAGACATATACTATTGCCGGAGAACGTGGAAGCGGAATGATCTGCTTAAACGGTGCAGCAGCGCGCTGTGCCTCCGTCAAAGATAAAGTTATCATTATGTCTTATGCGGATATGACGCCGGAAGAAGCAAAAACACACAAACCATCAGTTGTTTTTGTGGACGAGATCAATCGAATTGACCGGGTGACAAACTATGAGAAACATGGTCAGTTATTCGATAAAGCAAGACTGGATGAGGAGTAAAAAGAAATCATGTTAAAAGGAAAAACCGTTGTACTGGGTGTGACAGGAAGTATTGCAGCTTATAAAATTGCATCGCTGGCAAGTATGCTGATCAAACAGCATGCAGACGTACATGTGATCATGACGCAGAATGCGACAAATTTTATCCATCCAACCGCATTTGAAACATTAACAAGACACAAATGTCTGGTGGATACCTTTGACCGGAATTTTCAGTTTGATGTACAGCATGTAAGTCTGGCACAACAGGCAGATGTGATGATGATCGCACCGGCTTCTGCAAATGTGATCGGAAAGCTGGCGCATGGAATCGCAGACGATATGTTGACGACTACTGCGATGGCATGCAAAGCGCCGATGTTGATCGTGCCGACAATGAATACAAATATGTATGAAAATCCGATTCTGCAGGATAATTTAAAGGTGCTGGCTTCCTATGGAAAAGAAATCATTGAACCAGCCAGCGGTATGCTTGCCTGCAGAGATGTGGGAAAAGGGAAGATGCCGGAGCCGGAAGTACTGTTCCAGCATATCATGCGCGTGATCGCCTTTGAAAAAGATATGGCAGGCAAAAAGGTACTGGTAACGGCAGGACCGACACAGGAAGCCATTGATCCGGTGCGTTATATCACAAATCATTCCACCGGAAAAATGGGTTATGCCATTGCAGAAAATGCGATGCTGCGTGGCGCGGATGTGACACTGGTGACAGGACCCTGTGCGATTGAGCCACCGATGTTTGTCAATGTAAAACCGGTAATCTCCGCACAGGATATGTATGAGGCAGTGACAGAGGAATATGAGCAGACAGATATCGTGATCATGACTGCTGCAGTGGCGGATTATCGTCCGGCACAGGTCAGCCCAGAGAAAGTCAAGAAAAAAGAGGACGATATGTCGATTCCGCTGATTCGCACGAAAGATATTCTGGCAACTCTTGGGGCTTCCAAGACACATCAGTTCTTATGCGGTTTTTCCATGGAGACACAGAATATGCTGGAGAACTCCAGAACCAAAATTGCAAAGAAGAATCTGGATATGATCGTAGCCAACAATTTGAAAGTGGCAGGTGCCGGATTCGGTACCGATACCAATGTGATCACACTGATCGCTGATGATATGGAAAAAGAGCTGCCGCTGATGAGCAAAAAAGAAGCTGCAGGTTGTATTCTGGATGCTATTCTTGAGAGATTATAGTAAAGAAAAGTTTTACAAAGAGAGAATAAGAAATTGACGGATCCGGAAAATGCATTTTTGATATTTTTTATCATTGATGTGTTTTCCGGATATTTTTCACTTGAAATATACCCTTAGGGGGTATATAATAAACCAGTATTGATCAGAAAAACTGATAGATTACAGAGATGCACAGAAGAATGTGTCATGTGTTGCATGACGTGCATCTCGCAGCAAGAATGTCAAAGGCATTCTTGAATAAAAAAGGAAGTGGATAGAATAGATGGAAAAAGAGAAAACTACTCCGGTGCAGGAAGAATCCTGTTGCTGTTGTCATAAGAAAAAAGAACGTGACGCAAAAGAGTATAAAGATCTGATGAACCGGCTCAGCCGTATTGAAGGTCAGGTGCGCGGCGTAAAAGGGATGCTGGAAAAAGATGCCTACTGTGTGGACATTCTGACTCAGGTGGCAGCGATCAACGCGGCACTGAACAGTTTTAATAAAGTGCTATTGGCAAATCATATCAAAACCTGTGTGGTTGAAAATGTGCGAAATGGAGATGACAGTGTCATTGACGAGCTGGTTACAACAATGCAGAAACTGATGAAATAGAGAATTTTGTTGCATATGTAAATGATCAGAACTGTATAGATAAAATTTAAACTATATATTTAGTCTGATTTAATATGATTTTGACAAAAGCAAATGGATAAAATCTGCATAGGCAGAGAGAATATATGAGGTGAATATTTTTATGGATAAATTTTCAGTAACAGGCATGAGCTGTGCAGCCTGCAGTGCCCATGTGGAAAAAGCAGTGGCGAAGGTGCCAGGCGTAACTTCGGTTACTGTCAGCTTGCTGACCAATTCCATGAATGTGGAAGGTACGGCAGCGCCGTCAGATATTATTCAGGCGGTTACCCAGGCCGGATATGGCGCTTCTTTGCAGGGCGGGGAACAGAATACTTCCACGCCGTCATTTGATGAGGAGGCATTAAAGGATCATGAGACACCAAAATTGCGGAAGCGTCTGATCGCATCTGTTGTGATCCTGATTCCGTTAATGTATGTTTCTATGGGACATATGATGTGGAATTGGCCGCTTCCTTCTTTTATGGCAGGAAATCATGTGGCAATGGGACTGTATCAGATGCTTCTGACCATTCTGGTCATGATCATCAACCAGAAGTTCTTTGTCAGTGGATTTACAAGTCTGCTGCATAAGTCTCCAAACATGGATACACTGGTAGCCCTTGGTTCCGGTGCATCTTTTGCTTACAGTACATATGCATTATTTGCCATGACCGGCGCACAGATGCGGATGGATATGGATGCTGTAATGCAGTACATGGATGAGTTTTATTTTGAGTCTGCAGCGATGATCCTGACATTGATCACAGTCGGAAAAATGCTGGAGGCTTATTCGAAAGGAAAAACAACGAATGCGTTGAAGAGCCTGATGCAGCTTGCTCCGAAAAAAGCAACGATTCTGCGGGATGGAGAGGAAACTTCTGTTCCGGTGGAACAGGTACAGATCGGAGATATTTTTGTCATTCATCCGGGCGAGAGTGTTCCAGTGGATGGTGTGATCATTGATGGAAACAGTGCATTGAACGAATCTGCCCTGACTGGTGAAAGTATTCCGGTAGATAAAGGGGAGGGAGACAGTATATCGGCCGCAACATTAAACCAGTCTGGATTCTTAAAATGCCGGGCAACCAGAGTCGGAAATGATACAACACTTTCCCAGATCATTCAGATGGTCAGTGATGCAGCAGCAACAAAAGCGCCGATCGCAAAAGTGGTGGATAAAGTATCCGGTGTTTTTGTGCCGACAGTTATTTCTATCGCAGTAGTGACAATTATTGTATGGCTTTTGGTCGGTCAGGATTTCGGTTTTGCGCTGGCAAGAGGAATTTCCGTACTGGTGATCAGCTGTCCGTGTGCATTAGGTCTTGCAACACCGGTTGCCATCATGGTCGGAAACGGTGTTGGTGCAAAAAATGGCGTATTATTTAAAACGGCGGTATCTCTGGAGGAAACCGGAAAAGTGGATATTGTGGCACTTGATAAGACTGGTACCATCACACAGGGCGAGCCGAAAGTAACAGATATGATACCTGGTGAGGGTATTACAAAAGGGACATTGGTACAGACCGCACTGGCTCTGGAGTTAAAAAGTGAACATCCGCTGGCAAAAGCGATTGTGGCTTACGGTGAGGAACAGCAGATCACAGTTTCTGCCGCTGATGATTTTCAGGCAATGCCGGGAAACGGTCTGTCAGGAATTGTTTCCGGTGCGCGTGTGTTTGGCGGAAATCTGAAATTTATTTCAGAGAAAACAATTGTTTCAGAGAATATGCAGCGTCAGGCAGATGAACTTGCAAAACAGGGAAAAACACCGCTGTTTTTTGCAACAGAGGAGAAACTTTTTGGTATTATTGCGGTAGCTGATGTTATCAAAGAAGACAGTCCGCAGGCAATTTCTCAGCTTCAGAATATGGGGATTGAAGTTGTTATGCTGACTGGTGACAATGAGCGTACCGCCGAAGCAATCGGTGCGCAGGCAGGCGTAGATCAGGTGATCGCAGGTGTCCTGCCGGATGGCAAGGAACGAGTCATTCGTGAACTGCAGCAGCGTGGAAAAGTTGCGATGGTTGGTGATGGAATCAATGATGCCCCGGCGTTAACCCGTGCAGATATGGGTATTGCCATCGGGGCAGGTGCAGATGTGGCCCTGGATGCGGCAGATGTTGTTCTGGTAAAAAGCAGTCTTTCCGATGTACCGGCTGCCATTCGTCTGAGTCGTGCAGTACTCCGGAATATTCACGAAAATCTGTTCTGGGCGTTCATTTATAACGTAATAGGTATTCCGATTGCCGCCGGAGTGTGGTAT
>CAKRKO010000021.1 GCA_934358495.1 uncultured Eubacterium sp.
TATTTGCCCAACTGAACAATCTTGGGCTGGTCAAGTCCATATTTAGCATTTAAAGCGTCGATAGTGGCCTGTGTCGGTGTTTTCTCAGATAACCACGGATTTCCCGGGATTGCATTCATCAAGAAAAACGTAACACATGCAACTACCAACACCGTGACAATCGCCATTAAGACTCTTCGTGCTGTGTACTTTGCCATTTTTTACACCTTTCCTCTCTCATTCTCATACGTCACGCTGTCGCCAATCTAGTACAATTCTGTAATGCTTTACTATTGTAAATTGTCGACAATATTCTATATTATACCTGTTTTTTACATAATGGTCAACCGAAACAGCTATTTTTTGTATTTATTTTTCGGACAGCTGTTTTTGATACGCGTACATTTTTCCTCCTTTTGTCCATAATTTGCAGATTTCTTTCCATAATACAGTAAAAACAGGCAAAAGTCAGCACTGAAAAATCCGGTTTTTTTGTATAATTTTACCTTCCTGAAATGGGGAGGGCTGGCGGAGGGCATGCACACGGACACGGACATTTTTCTGCATACGCTGCGCCGCTTATCTCCGCCTCCTCCCGCGAACTCGCACGCAAAACCAGCGTGCTCAGACACACTCCCGGAGGCGGGCTATGCTCGCTCCTGCGACGAAAAATGCCCTACCGTCCTTTGTGCATGTCCTCCTGCCAGCCTCCGCATTTCATTCACTCCAAACGGTGCCACAGCTGACGCTGCCTTATTTTTGTACTGGCATTATTTTCTATTTCGTTATAGAATAACAGAGAAAAATACTTTGCTATTTTTGCCCCCAACATCAGATCAAAAATATACTATTAAGGAGTTTGATTATGGAAAATTTAACTGTTAGTTTTATTACCGATCAGCTAAAACAGCTGACTTCTATTCCGAGTCCGTCAGGATTCACAAAAGCAGTGACCCGGTATCTCGTTTCCACATTGGAAGAGATGGGATATACACCGGAATGTTCCCGCAAAGGCAATGTCCTTGTAACAATTGGTGGGGAAGGAAGCCCATTGATCCTTGCTGCTCATGTGGATACGCTTGGCGCTATGGTGCGTTCTATCAAGAGCAACGGACGCCTGCGCCCGACTACCATCGGCGGACATCAGTGGTGCACTGCTGACGGTGAAAACTGCACCGTGCACACAAGAGATGGAAAAGTATACACCGGTGTCGTATTAAACAGGGAGCCATCCGCACATGTAGCGGATCAGAAAGTAGAAGCGACAGAGGAAAATATGGAAATCCTGTTAGACGAGAATGTAAGCACGGATAAAGACGTGAAAGGACTTGGCATACAGGTCGGTGATTTTATTGCAATGGATCCACGCACGACGGTAACTCCAAGCGGTTACATCAAAAGCCGTTTCCTGGATGACAAACTTTCGGCTGCTATTCTTCTGGGCGTTGCAAAGGAAGTTGCTGACGGCGCACTTACTTTGAATCGCAAAGTTTCTTTATTATTTACCGTTTATGAAGAAGTCGGACATGGTGGAAGTTTTATTCCGGCTGATACTGAGGAAATGCTTTGTGTAGATATGGGCTGTGTCGGCGATGATCTTGGATGCACCGAGCGCATGGTTTCCATCTGCGCCAAAGATTCCGGCGGACCTTATAACTACGATCTGGTGACAGAACTGTCCGAACTTGCAAAAGCAAATGATCTTGATTACGCCATTGACGTATATCCGCATTATGGTTCTGACGTAGAGGCAACACTGCGAGGCGGTTTTGATATCCGTCACGGACTGATCGGTCCGGGTGTCTATGCATCCCATAACTATGAGCGTTCTCATGTGGATGGTGTCAAAAATACACTTGAGCTTTTAAATGCTTATTTAAGATGAATGACCTTGGGGCACGCCCCGCTATGAGCATAAAAGTGGGATTTTTATCCCACGATATGCGAATAGCGGGAAGGATTGTGAGAGTGCATAGCACGGAACAATCCGTGTAATCAAGATTTGGGTGTTTACAGTGTCAAAAGGTCATTCATCCAATCCCCCCTCAAACAACTCATATACATCTTTCAGGTATTCTAGTTTTCATCATCCTGGCTGACACGTTCAATATGCATCGCCAGATAGCCAATCTCCAACTCTTCTAACTGCTTATGCAATGCATGGCTCAGATGATCACAGACAGTTGTAGCCAGCTGATAGGATTCCGGGAAATTATGCTGTACGTAATCATTCATATTGACTTTCAGCGATTCTCCTTTGAGCACCCGGGCCACCATATATTTCACGTGATTCATGAGGCGATTATAACTCAATGACATCACATTGATCTGAATGCCGCGCTGATCCTCGATCAATGACACACAGTCACGCACTGCCTGCGCCATCTGCATGGACACGGAAACAGATTCTTTTTCCAGTGCTGAATGAATGTGTAATGCCACATAACCAATCTCGTCCTCATCAATATCGACCTGTTTTTCCTTTTTCAGAATCGGTCGGATCCTGGATGCCACTTTGAATTCCGAATGAAACAATGTCTTGATATCTTCTGTTAACGGATTGGAAATCTGTTCTCCTTTTTGCAGACGTTGCACTGCAAATGCGATATGGTCAGCCATCGGGAACAAAATACTCCGGTCTATTTTTCCAAACTGCCGTTCTGCCTCATTTAAAATCAGGTTTGCCATCTGAAAATATTCCGGCTGGATCGTTTTGATCAGTTCCGAAGCATCCCCTCTGGAGGATGTCTCCTGAATTGAATAAACCGTACAATCTGCCGGCTGTTCAAAACGTTCGCCGGGCTTTTTCCCAAATCCAACCCCTTTTCCCAAAAGCACATATTCTTTACTATCATTCATATCCAGAGCAATTACCCCATTATGATTTAAAACTTTACATATGCGATACATCTTCTTTCTTCCTTCTCCCACTGAATTTAAGAATGCCCTCGGCATTCTTGTTGCTCCCCACCTATAAAAGTGGGTGTCTTCTCGACTGAGATAAAAGTATTTTAGCATAGAACACTACATTTTCAAACCCACAAAACTAAAAATCCAAAAAAGAGCAGCCACACATCCGCTCAGGATCTGCTGCTGCCCGTTTTCTACCTTGGCTTTTCATTCACTTTTATATTTATTTTTCTGTGTATTCACAGATATTTTTACGAACTTTGAGTACCATGGACGGAGCTACTGAAAGTTCGTCCACACCCATTTCCATAAAAGCATCTGTCAGTTCCAGGTCTGCGCCAAGCTCACCGCAGATACCGGCCCATTTTCCATACTTGTGTGCATTTTCCACAACCATGCGGATCATGCGTAAAATTGCTTTGTGATGTGCATTATAAAAATCATCTAATTTCGCATTCTGACGGTCAATGGCCAATGTGTACTGTGTCAGATCATTGGTTCCGATACTGAAGAAATCTACCATCTGCGCCAGTTCATCGCTGATCATAACCGCTGCCGGTGTCTCGATCATTACACCCTGCTCCGGCATTTTGTACGGAATCTCTGCCGCTTCCAATTCAGCACGCACTTCTTCTACAATGGCAAAAATCTGCTCCACTTCCTCCGTAGAAGTGATCATCGGATACATGACAGACAGATTTCCATAGACAGCTGCACGAAGTAATGCACGAAGCTGTGTTTTGAAAATCTCCGGCTGTTTCAGGCAAATACGGATCGCACGATAACCCATTGCAGGATTTTCCTCTTCGCCGAGATTAAAATAATCCACCTGTTTGTCTGCACCGATATCAAGCGTACGGATGATCACTTTTTTGCCAGCCATCAGCTGCAGTGCCTGCTTATAAGCTGCAAACTGCTCTTCCTCAGTCGGGAAATCTGTTTTTCCGAGATACAGAAATTCACTTCGGAACAGACCGACGCCTTCTGCATCATTGTCCAGCACACTTGCAATGTCGGACACACTTCCGATATTTGCATACAAATGCACTTTTTTGCCATCTTTTGTAACAGTTTCCTGTCCTTTCATCTGCTGCAGAAGCTGCTGCTTTTCCGCTTCCTCTGCCATACGTGCTTTTGTCTGCTCACACACTTCCCCGGAAGGCTCTACGACAAATGTGCCCTCAAAGCCATCAACTACTGCCTGCATGCCATTCTGCATCGCATCCAGATCCATCGGCACACCGATCAGCGCCGGAATATTCATCATCCGGGCAAGAATTGCAGTATGGGAATTCGTAGAACCGTGTACTGTGACAAATCCGAGGATTTTGTCCTTGTCCATCTGAACAGTCTCACTTGGAGACAGATCATCTGCCACGATGATAGACGGTTCCATATCGTTCATATCTACCGGTGCATTACCGGAGAGGTTCTGGACCAGGCGGTTGGAAATATCTCTGATATCAGCAGACCTCGCCTGCATGTAATCATCATCCATGCTGGCAAACATTTCTGCAAAATTGTCTCCGGTAACAGCAACCGCATATTCTGCATTTACCATCTCGTTGCGGATCATATTGCAGATTGCATCCTGATAATCCTCATCTTCCAGCATCATCTGATGCACTTCAAAAATTGCTGCACTGGCTTCGCCAACTTCTTTCACTGCCTTATCATACAATTTCTGAAGCTGCTCCTGTGAAGCTGTTACCGCTTCCTGCATACGGGCGATCTCACCTTCTGCATCAGTGATTTTTCCCCGTTTTACCTGTACATCATTTTTCTTAAATACTACAACCGGTCCTAAAACAATTCCTTTATAAACGGATTTTCCTTTGTATTCCTGTGCCATACTGTTCTCCTTATCCTTACCCTGACGATGGTTCATTTTTCACTTTATCATTTAATCTCTTTTTGTGAAGCAGCCTGGGGTTTTTGTTTTTCCACCCCAGAGGCTGTTTCGATTTTATTTACGCTTCTTCGTAAACGTCTACTGCAAATAACGGCTCACCGGCTTTTACTTCGCCCTCTGCCAGCAGTCTGACTTTCTGATTATCCTCTAATTCTGTACACAGAATCGGAGAACAAAGTGACGGAGCATTTGCGGTCAGATAATCAATGTCGATCTCCAACAGCTTGTCACCTTTTTTCACGCTCTGTCCATTTTCTACAAAGCAGGTAAATCCTTTGCCTTCCAGATTTACAGTATCAATACCGATGTGAAGCAGCATAGATAAACCGCTGTCTGTCAAAAATCCGATGGCATGCTTTGTGTCAAATACAAAAATAACCTGTCCGTCTTCCGGTGCTACGATCGTCGCTGCTGTCGGAGTAACCACTGCGCCATCGCCCATCATTCTTCCTGCAAAGGCATCATCCGGTGCAGTTGCCAGATCAGCAGCGATACCTGTGATCGGGCTGGATACGATGATTGTCTCTTTTACAACTTCTTTTGGCTCGTTTGCATTGGAAACAGCTGCCTCTGCTGCTGCACTGTCGTCTGCTGTATGTGCAGATTCAACGGCCGGTTCATTTGTGCTGATCTCCTCATCCGGCGCTTTCTCCAGATAATCCTCGAAATTGGATTTGATCACAGTTACTTTCGGTCCGTAAATGATCTGAACACCATTTCCTTTATGAACCACACCGGAAGCTCCGGTTGCTTTCAAAATTGCATCGTTTACCAGTTCCGGTTTGTATACCGTACAACGAAGTCTCGTTGCACAGCAGTCTACATCAGAAATATTTTTCTTTCCGCCAAGACCTTTCAGGATTCCCTCAGAAACAGGATCATCCCCTGCGGCACCATTTTCGCCTTCTTTTTTCGCATTAACATCTGCTCTTGTATACAGTTTTACTTCTTCTGTATCGTCACGGCCCGGTGTTTTCAGATTCAGTTTCTTGATCAGGAAGCTGAACAGGAAGTAGTATACGATGAAGTATGCGATTCCGACGATCACTACCCATACCCAGCTTGTTTTCTTGTTGCCCTGTAAGATACCAAAGAGGAACAGATCGATAAATCCGCCGGAGAATGTCATTCCGACACCAACATTACAAATATGCATCAGCATGTAAGCCAGACCTGCAAATACGCAGTGGATACCATACAGAAGCGGTGCTACAAAAAGGAATGTAAACTCTAATGGCTCTGTAATACCTGTCAGCATGGAAGTCAGTGCTGCGGAAAGTAATAAACCACCGACAGCTTTTCTCTTTTCCGGTTTTGCTGTGCGGTACATTGCAAGTGCTGCTCCCGGCAGACCAAAAATCATCAGCGGGAATTTACCGGACATAAATCTGGTTGCTGATACTGCGAAATGATCCACGGTCGGATCAGATAACTGTGCAAAGAAGATGTTCTGTGCGCCTTCGATGAGTTTTCCACCAACTTCGAGTGTTCCGCCCACACCTGTCTGCCAGAATGGCAGATAAAATACGTGATGCAGACCAAACGGAAGCAGTAAACGCTCAAGGAAACCATACACCCATGTACCTGCGTAACCAGACTTCAGTACAAGGTCACCAAGTGCGTAGATACCGGACTGGATCACCGGCCATACAAAGAACATCAGGATTCCGACACCAACAAATACGATACCGGAAATGATCGGTACAAAACGGGTTCCACCAAAGAAAGATAATACCTGCGGAAGCTCGATTTTGTAAAAACGGTTATGCAGTGCTGCAACACCAAGACCTACGATGATACCACCAAATACACCCATCTGTAAGGATGTGATACCGCATACATCTGTCACAGAACCGGACAGCATTGTCTCAGCGCCACCCTTGATATTGATCAGTGCTCCGATGGAGGCATGCATGATAAAAAACGCAATAACTGCTGCCAGCGCTGCAACCGCTTTTTCTTTCTTTGCCATACCAATGGCTACACCCATGGCAAATATAATCGGCAAATTCGTGAAAATGATGTTGCCGGCTGCATTCATAACCTGCAAAATCTGGTTCAGTACTGTACCTGGTCCCATAACACCAAGCAGACCGTAAGTTTCAAGCATTGTTTCATTTGTAAAAGATCCACCAATACCAAGCAGCAGACCGGCTACCGGCAGAATTGCGATCGGCAGCATGAAGGATCGTCCAACCCTCTGCAAAACTCCAAAAATTTTGTCTTTCATAGTTTTCCTCACTCTCAAAATAGACATTCATTGTTATATTGTACCCATTTTTTGAATTCACATAGCAGGAAGAAGCTTTTTTCATGTCGGCCGAACCACAAAAAAAGGCACTAACCCTACATAAATATCAAAAAAATATCTATGCACGGTTAATGCCTGCCTAATCAGTAACACACCATGTATGCTATATTTATATCACATTGACATTTCTTTGTCAATAAAAATTTATTCCTTGTCATCTTCCAGCCGCCGATTCAGCAACGTCGCAATGATTTCAAGCACCACTGCCAGTCCGATCACACATCCAACGGCAACTTTACCGGATCCTCCCATGATAGTCTGTACAATACCTCCGATTTTCGGAATGGAACGAACCATTTTTCCCATGTACTGATTGTACATTACCGGATTCATATCATTCTCTTCATTTGCATCGCCTTTTGTGATGAATTCACCCATGGCGGTACTATTTGATACGACACGATGGGTAATGATCGAGCCATCCGCATCAGAACCATAAAAAGCGATAACGTCACCTTCGACAATCTCTTTCGGCTCTACATATTTGATATATACGAGACTTCCAACAGGAATTTCCGGTTCCATACTTCCACTGATCACCGTATATAAATGATACCCCATGGCTTTCGGGACTGTCAGCGGAATACACGCTGCCACTACTACTATGAGTAAAAATGTTCCAATCACACTAAGTAACGTTGCAATCGGATTCTTTCTCTTGTGCTTCTCTCTGCTCAAAACTACTTCTCCTCGACTTTTTCATTAATATACGTTGCCAACAGTTCATATACATAATCTGCATTTTCTATCTGCTCTTGTGTATCTGATTTACTGGCTATAACACCACTATGCTTGCTTGAATCAAAATCATCTTTTGCTCTCTCCAGCCTGTATTTTGCATAGTCCATATGCATGGAATCATAATTAGGCAATCTTTTTTCCCTCTCGCTGAATATTTTGATAAAAAACAGATGCTGACATATATTTCTGGAAAAAATCATAATTTTGAAATACTGGTGTCAAAACAACATCATATTCTAAATCCAATTTATCAGATATATCGTAAATTAAGTTTCTTTCTGTATTTATCTTTTCTCGTGGAACATTTAAAAGTACCATGATATCCACATCACTGTCAGACTTATAATCGCCTCGTGCACAGGATCCATATAAAATAATTTCCTTTAATTTTGTTCCATATATTTTCTTTGCTTCTTCAGCGAACTTTGTAACAACTTCCATGATTTTAGCTTCGTTCACTCTATCACCCCATTTTCGCAAACTTGTTATCTGTATTTATTATAACTGATTTCCGTAATATTTACTACTTTAATTTACATGATAGAAAAACTCCCCGGAGCCAAACCTCCGGGGAGCATTCATTTTATTTACTTAATACTTTTTATTTTTTCTCTTTTGAACGACGCATCAGAGCCACGATCAGTGCGATCAGAGCCGCTGCAGCTGCAACGATGATTACAAGACTGAATTTCATTGTCTTTGCGCCTTCTGACTTATCGGCATCAATATTACCTGTCGGTGTGTCTTCGTCATCCAGATCTACCAGATCCTTCGGTGTCTCTTCATCAGGGCTTTCTGTTGTATTGTCCTGATCTGCATCCTGACCACCGTTCGCATCTGTGCCTTCGCCCGGTGTGGTCGTATCATCCGCATTCGTACCATTTGCATTTGTACCACCTGCGTTTGTGCCACCTGCATTTCCACCGGTTGTTCCTGTTGTTCCTGTTGTACCTGTCGTACCAGCCGGTACAGTTACAGTATTGTAAATCGTATTGCCCGGAACAACGGTTGTGATGGTTGTGGTTGTCTCAATCACCTGATTGGTCTCACCTGGTTTGTAAGTAAAGGTAAATACATTCTCTGCTGCATTCTTGCTCAAAGTTTTGGTCAGAGCCAGTGCCTGCGGTACATAATTTTCAATGTAACGATATGCTACTACCGGTTTATCACCGACATTTCCATAAAACGTCTGGCTTTCTGCCAATTCATTGCCATCCGCATCTTTGTACTCTACGGTATATGCCACCTGCTCACCTTTAATACCATATGCAACCACATAATCAGCATCGCCATTTACAGTGAACGCCGGAGCTGACAGTGCTTCCGCATTGTCACGTCCGCTCAGGCGGATTCCTTTTACATAATACTTTTCATCTGTCACCTGGATATCATTCAGATCAAAAGAAATGGTAGAACCGGCGTTCAGATTCGCTTCTTCCACTTTCTGCTGACCGTCGATGGTTCCCTTATTTCCCGCAGATAACGTCACTTTATAAGTATACGGTGTCGTCGGTGCTGCCATGGCTGTCACTGCCGGAGCCATAACTCCGATCACAGTCACACTCAGAAGAGATACGAGTAATTTTTTGAATCGGAACATCTTACATCTCTCCTTTCCTGTGTGTGGCAGAAGCTTCTTTCTTTCTGCGTTTCATAGTGAAAATTGCAAGGATCAGACACACGATACCGGCTGACAGAGCAATGGTACAATATCTGAGCATCAGATTTGTATCACCGGTCTTTACGCGTTTTGTCAATGTAATGACATTGTCTTTTCCCGGAACTTTCTTCTCGACTTTGTTCTCTTTGATGGTAGTTGTTGCCTCTGTCACTTTCTCTGTTGCGAAATTCATCCGCAGCTTTGCCAGAGTCAGCTGATAGCCGTTACCCTGTGTCTCGCCGTCAACGCCAACCGTCAGATGTACGGTTCCGCTCTCGCCGGAAGCAAGTCTGCCAAGGTAAAAATAATCCTGCGTGGAATTATCTACCTGTTTCAGACCTTCACCAGACTGGGATTCACCCTCACCACCAACAGTTGTGCTGTCGTAAAGAACGTTTTCTGTATTATCAGCTCCCACGTAGGTCAGACGATAAGTATATCCGCCGCCCTCAGCAGTCGCCTGCGCATCTTCCAGTGTCTGGATCACTTCATTGGTCATGTACCAGTCTGTCCTACCACTGTCGGAATTGGTTACTTCTACCTTCAGTTCGATGCTGTCACCCGGCTGGATATTTGCCATCTCATCCGTCACATCAGAATCCTGAAAATTACTGTTCATCTTGCTGCCATCGAATGTGACATTCCATCCGTCAGCGCCCTGATAATCTCTTGCAAATGCAGTTGTTGCCATGCCTGCTGTCAGTGCAAGTGTCAGCACAAGGCACAAAATTTTCTTTTTCATCTTTCTGTACCTCCTTACTGCAGACTCAATCCGGTCTCATCCTCTGTCACATTGACATCCACACCCCAGGCACTCTTGATCGCGTCTTTTGCATTATGCGTCTGAACTGCGTCAACCTCTGCATCCAGATGGAAGGTATAACCGTCATATTTATAAGTATAAGTAATCGTGTTGTCTTTTACTGTTTTGTTCACTTCAGAAGCGATGGATTCATTGATTCTGATTGTATCAGACAATGCCGGTGTGGACTCTCCCACAGGCAGTGCCTTTGTATAGTACAGAACAGTACGCTCTGTGGTGGACTGATCTTCTGCGACTACCCAGCCGTTATCGGTCAGATAATTTAACTCGATCAGCTGCGGATCCAGTGACGTATTCTTGCCACCATTTGCATCCTGCCAGCTCTTTGTGATAATGACACGAACGAATGTGTCGATGTTTCCGCTGTTTGTTACGCTGATGGCTTCGTCATATTTCTTGCCCGGTGTAAACTTCTCGTCCTCGCCAAGCAGATTGCTCAGCAGGGAACCTTCTGTGGTTCCTTCCCACTTATCCGCATCTGCGTAATCTCTGCTGCTGACCACCTGGTCATTTTCTACCAGAGATACACCGATACTCTGCATATTCATCTGTACGGAATAATTCTCACTGTAATATGTCAGTGCAGCCCTTGCGCTTCCAACGCCGCTTCCAACCAGAAGCACTGCGGATGCCGCCAGAAGAAGGACTGTTACTTTTGGAAATGAACATTTTTTCTTTCTTTTCATTTTCATGTACCTCCTACTCCTGTGTCTCGTCACTGTCTGCTGTCACTACTTTGTTCCAGTCTGCATACGCATTTCCTTCTGCATCATACAGAACCGGTGTACACTCCTGGATAACAACTACGTTGAACTCAGAAGCTTTATCATCCCCGGCCGGGAATGTATAACTTACATTCAGCTCATTTGCGGTAGTCTGTCCTGCCGGAAGTACTTCATTGTAATACCAGTAACCGTCTTCACCGGCTGTCCAGCCGCCATCCGGGGCTTTATAACTTAAATCTACCGGAGCAAATGCTTTCACTCTGACGAAGCAGTCATAATCGCCGGTATTCTGGATTGTTACATGCTTGCCGTTTTCATCGACTTCTTCCTTCGGGACTGTCTGTGTAAATCCCATGTTCATTTTGACACCACCCTGGGCTGTGGCATATGTCGTGAAATACGCCATAGCACTTCCCACGGTCAGGGAGCCGGTGAGAGCGATTGCTGCAGCTGCCAGAACCAATGGTGTTTTATGTAGCTTTCTCATTTGGCATCCCTCCTTTTACTTTTCCTGAGCAATATACTGATACTGACCATTTTCATCTAATTCAAAATGGTTGACTACGCCGTATCCGCCATTTGTACGTCCATCTGTCTCGTTAATAAAGGATACTTCTGCAGTCGGTGCGTCAGCTGCGCTGTACTCATCATTTGCTGTAATTGTTGTCTGAACTCCGTTCATGGATGTCAGCTCATAAGAAGCTCCGCTGTAAACCTCTGTCACTTTCACCTGTGCACCCGCCGGCAAACCGGTGATCTTTGCGGACTGTTTACCTGCCGCATCAAAGGTAAGAGCTTCCACTTTACTCTGTGTTGTTCCGTCCGCTTTTGTGATATCAATCTGAAAAACAAAGGTTGCTTTGTCTCCGGACGTTGCATTCAATGCAGTCAGTGTCTTGTTGATCAGGAGATCACCAAACCGCTCATGCTGTTCCGGCTTTAATGTAATGCCGTTTTCTCCGGTCAGATTGTATACCCATGTGTCGCTGCCGCCATTTCCATAATAGTTATTCGGCAGAGAAACCATAGACGGAGCAAATGTATAAGTATAATTATCTGTCACAACCTGTTTCGGACAAATCAGGTATAGACCTGTCTCCAGATTATTGGCTGTCACCATACCATTTTTTGTCACGACTTTTTTCGTCGGTGCAATGCTGCCATCTGCCACCATCTGGGCTGCCGTCTCAGCTCTTTTTGCCCATTCCGCTGCGGATCCGTCTTTGTCTTCGATGCTCAGTCCGCTTACATCCAGCCCCTTGAAATCTTTGACTACGGTATACTCACTGGATTTGTCCACAGAAGCAACTTTGTATAAATCAACTGTCACATCTGATTTCTGCAGCTCTGTATAATCACTTCCGACAGAAAATTCTACGGAGCAATCTGTCCTGTCCACCTGTATTGCATTCGCTGCCCATACGCCAGGCAAAGCAAATACGGAAAACGCCACCGCCAGAGCCAGGAAAATGGCACTTCCTTCTTTTACTCTTTTTCTCATCATCGCCTCGTCTCCTCCTTCAAGATGTCTGTTTATGACTTACGCTGTTTTCTTCCTGATACTAATTTCATGATAAGGATGATCAGAATCGTGATCGCAATTCCCAGAATCAGATACAGCATGTAGTAATTCTGAATCGTATGCAACATCGTGTCTGTCACTGTCTCTGCAGATGCATCCTCTTCTCCATTATACGGTACTCTCGTTCCTCTTACAAGTAAACGATGGGAGTTTACACCATATGGTGTACAGGTAAACAATGTCACCTGATCCTTTCCTTCTTCGATCTGCAGTGCTTTCTGCAGCGTCTCATGGTCATCCTTGTCCACCATCGGTAAAATCTGATCTACCTGATAGGCAAGTACCTCATCCAGGACATGGATGTAAAATTTATCTCCAGCCTCCAACTGGTCGATATCAGTAAATAATTTTGCACTTGGCAAACCTCTGTGTGCTGCCAGTATGCTGTGTGTACTCTCACCTCCGATTGGAAGTTTGGTACCATTGAGATGTCCGACACCTGTCTGTAATACATCATCTGCTGTGCCATGATAAATCGCCAGTTTGATGTTGATCTTTGGAATGGACAGATAACCCATGACTCCATCATCTGCCACATTCAGTACTTTCCAGTAATCGGTATTTTTCAAATCTCCGTCGTCTTCTCCAAACACATCCCCATACAGGTTATTGTGTGTGATCGTAGCATTGAAATCTTCTGCTTTCTGCCACTCCTCGGAAAAATCCTCCGGTGTCATTTCTTCTACTTTATTGTTATAGCTGCTGATCAGCTGACTCTGTCGATACGTGTTCCACTGGTTGGAAATCGTCGGATAAGCCAGGATTCCGAATCCAATCAGAAACAGGAGTCCAAATAAAACCGGCGCCAGCTTTCCTTTTTTCTTCTTCACAGGCTTTTTTTCATTTTCTTGCTCTTTCATCCTCAGGATTCCTTTGTTGTCTCTTCTGCTTTCTTACGCAGTCTCTTCTCTCTGATAAATAATATAAGGATAAATACTCCGGTAACTACTATTCCGACAATTACCCAAAGCAAATAGTTTGTATGTAAACTGATTCCACTGAGCGGTGTCTTCTCATCCGCTACTGCCTGCTCCTCATACGGTACTCTGTGTCCCTGTACCAGAAGTCTCTGTGTGTTCACACCATAAGGTGTACAGGTCAGCAATGTCACCAGATCCTCGCCATCTACTACAGCAAGTTTCGCTGTATCCTCAGGCTCTACCACGGAAATATCATCCACTTCGTAGCAAAGAGTTTCATCCAGCACATGGATCAGAAAATGATCTCCGATCTCCATCTGATCCAGATCGGTAAAAAGTGATGCACTCGGCAATCCACGGTGCGCGGATATAACTGCATGTGTACTCTCACCGCCAATCGGAAGTGAACTTCCTTCCAGATGTCCTGCCGCTTTCTGCAGCACTTCATCACTGGTTCCATGATAAATTGGAAGTTTAATCGCAATTTTCGGGATCTCTACAATTCCCATCATGCCATCCCCAGTCAGATTCAGGCAATTCTCATATGTCGCATCCTCCTCACTGGCCGCTGCCACTGCGAAAGAGTCTGGCAAAATACTTGGAAGCAATGCATCATTGTATGCCTGTGCCTTTTTCAAGGCAGCTTCATAATCAATGGTTCCTGCTGCTGTCTGATCCTCAATCGAACTTTCATAATTACTGATCAGCTGCTTCTGTCTGTGATTATTCCACTGATTCGCAACCAGTGGGTACAGCAATAAGGACAAACCGGCTAAAAAAATGATGATAATAAATAACTTGTTGACTTTCTTTTTCATCCGGGCTCTCCTTGTTGTTGTAATTCAAATTTGTCTCTTTTTATGAATCCGGGGCGGCTATCGCCCCGGATTCTATTGTTCACTCAATAATGTTACTTATTGGGTTTGATTATCTGTTTGCTTTCTTGCGGCTTGCGAAGAAGAAACCTGCTGCTGCGATCATGATTGCGCAACCAGCGATTGTGAAGATTGTAGTACCGATACCACCAGTATGCGGAAGTGCATGTAATCTTGTATCGGAAACATTCACTGTTGCTACTGGATTGCTTCCATTTTCAATTGTTGCATTAGCTACATCTACTACAGAATATCCAGCCGGAGCTTTCTCCTCTACAATTTTATATGTTCCATCATCAAGACCAGTCACTTTAACAGTACCATTTGTTGCTACTACATTTGTTACCTTGTTTGCATCGTTATCATCATCTGTGGCTAATTTGTATTCGCCATCTTTTACTAATACAAACTGAAGCTTAGCTCCTGCTTCTCCATTTTCGCCAATTGGTGCGATACTGAATTCTGCACCTGCTAAAAGTTTATTATTATTAGCTCCCTCAACATAATTCTCATCATATTTATTGATAGTAATAGAACCTAATTTACCATCTACATGTGGAATATTGTTAGATTTATCACTTGAAGCTGCATTGGAAAAAGTAGCTGCATCTGTAACAATTGCATTTACAGTAACAGTAACAGTCTGACCTGCATATGTATTCTCTGCTCCAATAAAGGAAGAAGCAAATCTTACTCTTACCTTCTGTCCTTCTGTTGCAGGTAATTTTATAGCAGCACCATCAGTACCATCATCATTCACACTTACTAATGAATAAGTATCACTTCCTGCCTCAAGTGTTGTGTCTCCAACTTTTACATTTACACTAGTAACTTTCATTCCTGTAGGTTGATCAGTAATCTGGAATGTTTTATCTGTTGCATCTTTGTCATAACTTGGGAATACTGTTGTAATTGTAAATGGAACTACCTGTCCACGTTTTACTACCTGATTTGTAGTTGTTCCATTTTCACCTGCAAAAGTTTTTGTAAGTGTATAGTTTGAACCTTTGGCATTGATTGTTTTATCTGCTGGTTTCATTAATCCATCTGTACCGTACTCATATACAGCTTCACCCATTGGATTATAAGTGGTCTTCTGGGACTGTGCATAAATATAATATGCGCCAATTTCAAGTCCATTAAATGTTACTGTACCATCGGTAACATTTGCTGTACCTACCCTTATAAGCTGATCTCTCTTGTCAACAAAATTAGCCCAATTAATATTTACATCTGTTACAGTTTTGGTATTTTCTTTAAGATCCACATCATCTGCTGTAACACCGGTTGCAAGTACCCATTTACTCTGTGCCTCATTCCATGTAACAACTTTATAGATACTTACCTCTGTTGCTTCTCCCGGAACCAGACCATTTACCGTAATAGAACCAGTTGTAGCTGTTTTTGTTCCAACCTGAGTTGCAAACGCTGTCATACTCATTCCGAGTACCATTGCGAGTGATAAAATCACTGCGAAGATTTTTTTCATCTTTTTCATCTCGTTGTCTCCTTTTCTTTTAGGGCATTGCCCATTTATCTTGTCCCGTTTCGGGAAGATAGTTAAATTAATTAGTTGTTGTAGCGGCGGTAGGCCGCTGAAAAGCTAAAGCAGTTATTTTTATCTTTTCAGCACCTCCTTGCATTTGTTCTTGTATAAGATCCATGCGGCTACTCCCATGAGAAGCATTCCACCGATCATATACAAGTAAATTCCAGTGCCTCCGGTGTGAGGCAGTTCATAAAGCAAATCATTTGCCACTGTAATGACATATGTATTATTTGTTGTTGTAACCTTTATATTTGAATTTTCTGAAACGGTAATACCTTCATCATTTACTGTTACAGTGATAGGATTTGCCAACTTGGTATAACCTGATGGTGCTTTCGCCTCAGTCAGTGTATAAGTACCATAAGCAATATCACCTTCCAAGACCAGACCATTTTCATCTGAAATGTATGTCCCATTTGTATTTGTGCCAATCTTTACTACATTTCCCTTACTGTCTGCCAAGGTAAATTCTGCACCTTCCAGATAAATATCCGGTGTACCTTCTGCATGTCTCGTTTTCAGAATTTTAATTTTCTGAGCACTCTTGGTATTTGTAATAGTATACTGATTACCGGATCTATTATAAGTTACTGTGTATGTCGTTCCGCTGATGGTTGTTGTTTCATCTGATTCGATCATGCTGTACTTATGACCCTTATAATCAATTGTCCCGTTTGTGTCATCCAGCTTCAGCTCACGAACACCGCCATAGTTATCTGCTTCTTCTACAGTGAAAGAACCGCTGTAATTATTTCCAGGTAACAATTCAAGAATGCGTCCTGAAACCGGATTTCTAGTTTTATCAACTAACTGTACTAAAATGGTTTTCTTTGGATCACTTCCCACCCAATTTTTTTTGACTGTAATCTGTTCAACTTGAGTAACTGGTTTCCTATAATTTTCTGTAACATTGCTGCCTTTCCACTTATAAGAAATCGTTGCTGCGCTGTTTGAATAGAAACCTGCCTTTTCTGATGATGTTCCAGTTTCAACTGCAGAATAACCATCTGAAGATGCATCTGTGTATTTATCACCTTTATTAGGATAAGCTGTCTTTTGATATTCATCAAATGCAGTCTGGTTTGGCACAACATTTGTAATAGACAGATAATAATAGTAATCTTTTTTGAAAGTATAATCATTTTCAAATATTAGTGTTGCAGTTTTACTATCTTTATCATAACTTACCGTAGCAATTTTAGTAGTACCTTCGTAAACATCACTGGCTGCTAAAGAACCATCTGTTAATGTAAATTCACGTCCATTGCCTGACACATTTGTGTAACCATCTGCGTTTTTCTGTGCAATATTTACTTTGATTTTTGTATTAGCTGTTGTATCAACATACTGGCTTAATGTATCAGTAATTGTAACATTCGAGCATGCCAGAGTTAAGATGTCACCTGCAATACTTGTAAATTCTCCTGTAAGATCGGAAGGATCTGAATAATTAATCGCTCTTTTGGTACTCGCTGTAGTTGCGTTTTTTACTTGCTCCAAAATATTTAATCCTGAGATTGTTTGAAAGATATCATAATACCAATAATATCGATTGTAGTACCAATTTCCATAATATTCAGATTGTACTTTTTGACCTTTCTCCGAACAGTTTTCTCTATGGTTCCAATATTTCATATCATCATGTGTATAAATATTAATAGAGTTTGAAAGTCCGATTCCAACCGCATAAAATCTCTCACAGTTAATCTTACCAGCAGATTCTACTGCAGCTTCCAGTGTATTTTTACTTGTGCCACTTCCTAATCCAGATGGTTTTGTTCCATAGTAGGTCGGTTCTCCATCTGTCAGGAAAATGACAATTTTCTTTGCATTTTCTCTACTACTGCTATTTATTGCGGTGGCAGCTTGGGATAACCCTTGGTCATAATTTGTTCCGCCATCTGCGGACAATTTTTCTGCTTCTTTCTTCAGGTTTGTTCCATTAACCCACTCATCTGTTTTTATTTTAGCTGATGAACTAAAGGTGACTAATTTATATTTTGTATCTACTGTTTCATTTTTTGCATCGAAAGCATCTACCAAAGCGTTAATTGCATTTGTTGTATTTGTTAAATTACTTCCTTTCATACTACCTGAAGTATCAACCACCAACACAATATCAACAAAAGCTTTCTTTACATCGGAACCAATTGTTCCGGAAGCATTCAGTGTAATATCATATGTACCATCGGTATTACGTTTGATGTACTTTTCATGAAACATCTTGCTTTCAACAGTTTCACCGGAACCGCCATTCTGAGAATAGTTATTTTTAAATTCTACGCTCCTGGAATTTCCAACTGCAATGTTCATATTTGTAGAAGTAATTCCGCTTCCGGCTACCGTACTGTCTACGAATATAGATGTATTTCTAGTATATCCCGATACATCTAATCTACCTGTTTCTTCGACCTTGATGTTACCACATTTATCCTGTGGAATATTTACAATCGTACTTCCTCTGTAAACACCATTTTCATATGTCCAGGTCATATCATTATATGATAAAGTGCTTACATTTCCTACTTCAAATGAAAGCTTCTTAGCCAATGTCTCTGCATCTGCAGCACTCAAACCGGTAATGGTTTTGGTTACAGTAACATTTGCGGTACCTGCTACTGGTGTCAATCTGTCTCGTGTAAATTTTACATTATCAATAAAGTTTCCGACTGTAGCATCATTGGATGCTGTACTACCTGCAACGAAGAAGAAACGTGTAGAATACTGATTACTTGCTACCGTATAAGTTCCCTGATGAGTTGTCCAAGAACGATCTCCGTCTGTATAGGTAGCAACCATTGCTCCCGGATAGTTTTCCTTATGATTGACAACGTCTAACACCTGAGCCTGGGTCGTAATATTTTTAGCCAGTTCACTGGACATTGCAACAACATACATTGTATCATATTCTACCTCAGAGTTATCATTTCCTTTCGATCCTCGTGCTCTATGTGCCACCTGATAATTTAAAACTTCTCCAGGTGTCGTAAGGACATCCTGATATAATGCTCCGGCAGCTGCACAGTTAAGTTCTGCAAACTGATTTCCATCTGCTGCTATCTCATCTCCATGCCAATTATATCGCTCTCCGTCATCCTGACGTTTTAATGATGGTCCTAATGTCGTAACAATTTCGATATCCGCGCCTTCCGGATCAGACCATCTGGTATCTGCAGCATGTGTACCTGTTGTCTGCCAAACACCGTCTAATGTTTTATAATTTTTATTTGAAAACTGCCAGTTGTTTGTATTCTGATGATAATCCGTAACACTTGGTGTCTCAAAACTTCCATTCTGTACTTCATAGTATCCGGTCACATTATATACAGAACTTGTTGCAAGAACTGTCGCATCATCGTTTGGTAATCCATACTCGTTCAGATCGCTTTTACTATAAGCTTCTACTGTATAAGTTACTGAATTATTTCCATTATATCCGAGTGCGCCACCATTCAATGCTATGTAAAGTTCTTTACCGTCTGAACTGATATCTTTTCCAAGATTTGTTCCTGTTGTACTGGAATACTGTGTTGGAATCTGTCTTTCCGCTGTTGCTCCATTAACACTTCTGTACCATACATATCCAACATCTGCCGTTGTATCACTGTAATTAGCTGTCAGTTTTCCATAATTTTCTGTAATACTTACGGTTTTTTCTACATTTGCTACTGCCGGCACATTATCATTTTTCTGAGTAGTTGTTTCATCCTCTACCATTGCTCCTGTGGTTACAGGATCAGCAGCAAATTTTTCTTCGGTATTTTCATTTTCCTCTTCTGCTTCAGTTACATCGAAAATACCATATACAACTGTCTCCGTACCGAATGGCTGTGCTGTAAACTGTAATCCACCGTTTTCATCTGTGTCCGCATCCATCAGAGTCGGTGTATTCTGTCTGTCATCTGCGAAAGCCATTACATTCTCTGTATCAATACTTGTTCCTGACACATGGAATGTGATTGGCTGCTGAGGTATCTGCTTTTCACCATTTACATAAAATGTAACGTCGCACATTACATAATTATTGATTGCATATCCGGTCGCGCCCTCAGTTTCCATCTGCTGCTGTACACGGTTCAGCACGCCGGCTTCTCCGGAATCCGGTTCTACTTCCATCTGTATATTGGCATCTGAGGAATTTGCAAAGAATGCACCTTCCGGAACATCGGCTGTCAGTGTGCCGATCTGCTCACCGTTTGCATTTTTGATCACTCTTTCCAGACTTGTCGCCGAACATGCCACGGACTGAAGTCCGACATTTTCATTTGCGAAGGCTGCTATTCCTGTACTCAACACCAGCACCATGCAAAGTACCAATGCTAATATCCGTTTTTTCTTTGTATGTTTCATGGCGTCCTCCTTTTATCATTATCGCTGTCTTGATTATTTTTCTTTTCCAATGCTCCGTCTATCAGCTTTAGCAGCTCCAGCGCACTGCGAAAGTACTGCTCGCGCTGCTCATCGACCCAGGTAACACTGCCCTGCCAGGTCGCATTTTGCTTATTCATGACTTTTACTATGAATGTCTCTGTCTTTTTCTGTCTATCACTCATGCCAGTACCTTTTTATCTTTCTCTCTATTCTGTAGTGTTCTGTTTTTTTCTGTCGTTTTCTGTCATTAATTTTATAAAAGTATTATACAGTACAGACCATTACAAAAAACATTACTTTTCATACAAAAAATATTAATTCTTTTGTGCTTTTTTATTTTTGTTGTAATTTTTGTAATGGATTGTAATTCTTTATGATTTTATGGTTAGACATGATTTTTCGATCGTATTTTATACACGTTTTTCCGGATTTCAGGGGGATGGAATTTTTTTGGACTTCTTTGGAGATGGGTTTTGGGGGGACAGAAAAGGCAGAGCTCCGATGGGTGTGTTGGAGATCCGCCTTGTGATTATATACTATTTTTTCATTAAATTGGTACTTCCTGTACAATTATTACGATACTTCACAACTTGATCACTTTTTGGTCTTATGAAAATTGCATAGTTTTCTTATGATTTTTTATGAATGATTGTGAACACTTATGCACGCACATTTGCTATTATAATAACTGTAAAAACCCCCAATACATTATAAGTTTTTTACTACCCCCATAGTAAAAAAATACCTTCTCCTTAAAAAGACAGCCGTTCGGATTTGGCTGTCTTTTATTTTTTGTCTTTTACAGGTCGAATTCCTTATATAGTTTCTGTCGGTATGTTGTATCCTGGACAGCTTTGATGATATCCTTCGTGCGGTCCAGACGAACTAGTAATTCACTTAATTTTCCCATTCGTGTTTCACCTTCTGCTCGTCCTTCTGCTCGTCCTTCTGCTCGTCCTTCTGTTTCTCCTTTTTCCCAGCCTTCGCGTTCTGCCTGTTTTCTAATTTCTGCTGCAAAGCTATACATAGTCTGTATCTCCTCCTTCCATTCTTCCGATAATTCTAATTCGTATTCTTTTTCCATGACTTCGATTTTTTCACGATAATCCAAACGGTTTGACAGTAATACTCCAAGAAATCGATGCAAATCATAGGTTTCGTCGTACTCTGGTAATTCATCACTCAGTCCTATAATTACCGCATTAAGTAAATTCAGGTTTCCCCTCCAGTTTTTAGAACCGATGACTTTCTTATCAGATAAATGAAGATAATTTAGCGTATTCTCTTTTTCTCCCAGACAAAGCCAAATAGAGTAAGCGTCTTTCATATCGTTATAATTAGAATAAGTAAAATCCCGTTGTTTCTCCGATGAAATCATTCTGACAATATAAAATATAACTCGGTTTAAAATATGATATTTTGTAGGTTCGTCTTTCTGTATTTCTACATTAATAATTATCTTGGATATTCCATTTTTTGTTCTTACATAGAAGATAATGTCAAAAATATTTATCCCTTCATTTAATTCCTGGTAAATGGTATTCAATCCTACAATACGGGTTCCCACACTCGGAACAACCTCTACATTTGATTGATCTAAATCACCTGATAAAAATATTTCTTCTGCTACATCACCTGCTTTCTCTTGTATTTCAGCACTGATATTTGTAAGTCCCGGATCTAACGGCACATCACTGATCCGCACATCTCCCTCGATGTACCGAACTACATCCTGTGGTTTCATCCCTCGGAACTCATCCACGACTTTCACCAGAATATATGCCAACACAATCTTTTCACTCAACAAACGTTTGGCATATGCATCATACCTTGCTTCATTTCCTGCTGCTTTCATTGATTTTTTCAGTTCTGCATTCAATCACATTCCCCCTTCTTTTTTATGCAGAACATGACAAAAATGGATTTTTCTGCTCATCACCTATAAAAGTGAAAACCATCACGTATCTGATGTACATTTTCCTTTCCTGTCTGCTCTTTGTCTGTCTTCTTCCTTTTGAAAATGCTCGAAATCTGAGCTTCCGAAATTCAGAAACCTGCTAATTGGTATATATAAGAACTTTTTTGCAATTACATAGAAATAGTAATTGCGTGACTTTAGAATAGCATAACTATATCTTGTTTGCAATACTTTTTGGTCCTTCCTGTGCAATTAGAACAAGGCTTTTGAAACTGATTACTTTCTGGTCTTATAAAAATTGCATAGTTTTCTTATGATTTTTTATGAATGATTGTGAACACTTATGCACGCACATTTGCTATTATAATAACTGTAAAAACCCCCAATACATTATAAGTTTTTTACTACCCCCATAGTAAAAAATACCTTCTCCTTAAAAAGACAGCCGTTCGGATTTGGCTGTCTTTTTTTTATTCTGTCGCAGTTTTCTTAATATGCTTTCCTATGATTTCAGACACATCACTGACCGTAATAAATGCAGATGTATCCACTTCTTTGATCAGGCGCTTCAGCTCATAAATTTCCAGACGGTTCAATACGCAGTACAATACAACTTTTTTCCCACTGATCAAGCCTTCGCCCTCCAGCATCGTCACGGTTCTTCCGAGCTTCTGATAAATCTGATCCGCAATCTCTTTTCCCTCATCGGTAATGATCATGGCAGCTTTCGCCTGCTCCAGACCGGTCTCTACCTTATCAATGATCTTTGATGTAATAAAATAAGTAAGAAGACTGTACATTGCGCGGTCAAATCCAAAAAGCAGCGCCGCTACAATATAAATAATAACGTTAAAAATCAAAACAGTCTGTCCCACCGGGAGCTTGAATTTGCGGTTCAGCAAAATTGCCACTGTTTCCGTTCCATCCAGGCATCCGCCAAAGCGAATGACCAGACCGACACCGGCTCCAAGGATCACACCACCAAAACATACCGCCAGCAGATACTGATCCGTTGCATTCACCCATGGCGCAAATACTTCCAGAAATATAGAAAACATCGCCATAGCGTAACCGGATTTTACAATAAATGTCACACCAAGTTTTTTGGAACCGATTAGAAGAAACGGAATGTTCAGAACGATGGTCAGAATACTTAACGGAATGTGGGTCAGATTATTTACCATGATGCCGATACCAATGACACCGCCATCCAGGATCGTGCAGGGCACCAAAAATTCTTCAATGGCAAAGGCTGCGATGGCTGATCCCACGGTCAACATCAGAAAGTCTAACAACAGTTGCATTTTCGGGTTCAATTCTCTCATTCAGATTCCTCCTTAAAAAAATGGCAAGAGAAATAAGCACCTTTGCTTTTTCTCCTGCCTCGTTTAGATGTGCAGTGATTCCGAGAAGAATATATCAGCTTTCGCTGACCAGAATCACGCACCAAGTCTCACGTGCGTTCGACTTGAATTTTTTCTAATTTGTTCCGGATTTGTCTTCCAGTTCCGGTGTTCCACGCATCTGGATCAGCGGGCCACCTGTTTTTTCAATATAGCCTTCGGTAATAGTAACAGCACCGATATTGTCATCCTTCGGAATCTCATACATGATATCAAGCATAAATTCCTCGATGATAGAACGTAATGCACGTGCTCCCACGTTTTTCTCTTTGGCACGTTTTGCAATGGCACGTAATGCACCATCGTCAAACTCCAGTTTTACTTCATCCATTGCCAGTAATTTCTGATACTGCTTGATGATCGCGTTTTTCGGCTCTTTCAGAATCTGTACCAGCATATCCTCAGACAATGCATCCAGTGAAAACAGAATCGGCAGACGTCCGATGAACTCCGGAATCATACCGAATTTGCGGATGTCCTCTGTGGTCACCTGACGAAGCAGATTTTCTTCTTTATCATATTTATCCTTCAGATCCGCCTGGAAACCGATGGATGCATGCTCGTTTAAACGCTCTTTGATGATGTCTTCCAATCCTGGGAACGCACCACCGCAGATAAATAAAATATTGGATGTATCAATGGTTGTCATCGGAACCATGGCATTTTTGCTGGTCGCTCCGATCGGCACTTCCACTTCCGCGCCTTCTAACAGCTTCAACATTCCCTGCTGTACGGATTCACCGCTGACATCACGCTGTGTCGCATTTTTCTTCTTGGCAAGTTTATCGATCTCGTCGATAAATACGATGCCGCGCTCTGCTTTTTCCACGTCGTTATCTGCTGCTGTCAGAAGCTTGGACAGTACACTTTCGATATCATCGCCTATATAACCGGCTTCTGTCAGGGAAGTTGCATCTGCGATAGCAAGCGGCACATCTAAAAGTTTTGCCAGGGTTTTTACCAGATAAGTCTTACCGCAGCCGGTCGGTCCAACCATCAGCATGTTGGATTTTTCAATTTCAATACCATCTGCATTTGCCTCAGTACCTGCTGCCACACGCTTGTAATGGTTGTAAACAGCCACAGACATAACTTTCTTCGCATAATCCTGACCAACCACATAATCATCCAGACTGGCTTTAATCTTGTGAGGTGCCGGAATCTTGCGGATATCCAGAACCGGCTCTTCTTTCTTTTTCTCTTTCGGCTTTTTCTTCTTTACTTTCTGCTGATTGCCAAATGGCAGGTCAGACATATTTACAAACTGAATATTCGGCATCTTACCACTGGACAGCATATCTCCGATATTGATGTCACCCAGTCCAGGAATCCCCGGCATCTGTCCCATAGTATCAAAAGTCTTCTGCATACAATCCTGACAGATGGCCATATTCGGTGCCACATGTATCAGTTTTCCTGCCTTGCTTGCCGGACGTCTGCACATCGCACAGAACTCATCAAAATCATCTGATTTTTTCTGCTCCTCTGCATGATCGTCCGTCACTACCTCACCGGTTTCCACCGGAACTTCACCGGTCTGTGCCGGAGTGTCCGTTGTCTCGTTTTTCTCAGATACAGTCTCGTCTTTTTCATCTGTATCTACTTCTCTGTAATCGTTATCTATCATAAGAATTTCTCCATTCGTTTTCATACACTTGGAATCCCTCTCCCTGAAAATTCAAAGTGCATATTATTTTTCCTCAAAATTGCCGTTGAGACTTTTTTATCTTACCATAGATGGAAGGTTGTTTTCAACTGGTGTGTCCCGCATTTTAGAAAAGGTTTATGGTTTACACCAAAACAGCCACTGGATTGGTGGCTGCTTGGATGATACATATAGATTAATATAATGTTGTCAGTTTTCTAAGCTTCTGCAAGCCATTTCTGTATTGTCTCGATACTACTCTTCGTCATTTTTGCAATCATTTCGATGCTCATGCCTTCAGAGGCCATGGTCTGTGCAATTTCTTTTCGGCCCGCCTCTATTCCTTCTTTTCGACCCGCCTCTATTCCTTCTTTTCGGCCCGCCTCTATTCCTTCTTTTTTCCCTACTTCTATTCCGATTTCTCTGCCTATTTCTTTTCCTTCCTCAAAGCCTTCTCTAATTCCATCTGCATGAATTTCTTCCATTTCTTTACACATATGTTCCACTCCTTTCTCCGTCTCTTTCATTTCCCATATACGTTTTGCCAATACGTTTGTCTGCATATCTGCTACATTTTTTCTATTGAAATCACTAATCAGCCTCCCAAGTTCCGTATTTTCATCTTCCTTGCTGGCATCCACATAAATAATATGTGCCTCATCTTTAAACTGCGAAGACGTTTCCAGCACAGTCCGGTCGATATGTGCAATTGGAAGATTCAATCCCAACGTGTCATCTCTGGTAACGAATATAACATATGTTTCCGGAAGCTTGTCAAAGTTTTCCCCCGGGTTCAACGTATTGCTGTCCAGTATTCCCAGATGGTACCTGGCTCGTTTCGGGTGTGCTCCCTCATCATCCTGTTGGATCTCTACGTTAAATGTTCTGCCTCTGTCATCTCCAGCAACACAGTCAAGAACGACTCCACGCCCATGAAGACTTCGATAATCCGCCTGCGTTTCTAAAGTTTCAACGTATATCGATTTGTCTCCCATCAAAATACCAAGAACATACTCACATACTTCCCGATCCTTGAGCACATTTCTCGCAAGAATGTCGCTCATCATGGTCAGATTCTTTATCTTCTCTTTGTATCGTTCCTTTCTCTCAGAATAAGTTTCTCTTTTGCGATTCATTAGTGATGACCACCTCCTGCTTTCATTACGAAGTGACCTCTCTCTAAGCATTTTTATTTTACAGGAAAATCAGAATCAAAGCAAGTTTCCAACCTGTCTAATTACATTTTTCAAAATAAAAAAACATCCTTATGCAAATTGCATAAATCTGCACAAAGATGTTTTCATAAGCCATACCATATTTATCTTATTTCTCCAGCAGTTCTTTCACAATGCTGTTTACCATTGCCGGGTTTGCTTTTCCTTTCATAGCCTTCATGGTCTGGCCGACAAGGAATCCCATGGCTTTCTTTTTGCCATTATGGTAATCTTCTACGGACTGTGGATTTTCTGCGATCACCTGTGCGATAGTCTCGCACAGTGCGCCTTCGTCATTGACCACTTTCAGTCCTTTTTCTTCCACATATTTCTCCGGATCAATATCCGATTTAAACATTTCCTCGAATACTTCTTTTGCCACGGAACCATTAATAGTACCTGCATCAACCAGTTCAATCAGTGCAGCCAGATGCTCCGGTGCAAAGCAGATTTCCTCTGCTTCCATGCTGTTTTCTTTCAGCAGACGCATGGTTTCGCCCATAAGCCAGTTGGATACTTTTTTCGGCTTGCCGCAGAGTTTGGTAGTTTCCTCGAACAGATCTGCCATGTGCTTTGTTCCGGTGATGATCTGTGCATCGTAATCCGGAATGTCGTACTCTCTGCGGTAACGCTCCAGCTTCTGCGGACGCAGTTCCGGCTGACGGCTGCGGATCTCGTTGATCCACTCCTCAGAGATAACGATCGGAGCCAGATCCGGTTCCGGGAAGTAACGGTAATCCTGTGCATCCTCTTTAGAACGCATTGCATGAGAAGATTCTTTGTTGTCATCCCAGCGACGGGTTTCCTGCACGACTTTTCTTCCCATCTCAAGAAGTTCGATCTGACGCTCCCGCTCTCCTTCGATGGCATGTGCGATTGCTTTGAAGGAGTTCAGGTTTTTCATCTCGGTACGGGTTCCAAACTTCGGTGAACCAACTTCACGAACGGACAGGTTGACATCGGCACGCATGGAGCCTTCGTTTAATTTACAGTCGGATGCGCCCAGATACTGAATCGTCTGGCGCAATGTCTCCAGGTAAGCGATCACTTCATCGGCAGAGCGCATATCCGGTTCGGATACGATCTCGATCAGCGGTACACCGGAACGGTTGTAATCCACGATGGATACGTCCTCCCACTCGTCATGCACCAATTTACCGGCATCTTCCTCCATATGGATCTCATGGATACGCACCTGCTTTTTGCCCGCCGGTGTCTCGATCTCCACATAACCATTGCGGCAGATTGGCAGATACAACTGGGAAATCTGGTAGTTCTGCGGATTATCCGGGTAAAAATAGTTTTTGCGGTCAAATTTACTGTATCGGGTAATACTGCAGTTTGTTGCCAGACCGACTGCCATGGCATACTCCACTACCTGTTTATTTAATACCGGAAGGGAACCCGGCATACCGGTACAAACCGGGCAGGTGTGTGTATTTGGTTTTCCTCCGAACTCTGTGGAACAGGAACAGAAGATTTTGGTTTTGGTTGCAAGTTCTACATGCACTTCCAGTCCGATGACTGTTTCATAATTCTTACTCATATCTTCTCCTCCTTCCTACGCCTGACTCAGCGGGCTGTGCTGATATGGGCGTGTCTGTTCAAAACTGTATGCTGCCTGAATGATCTTTTTCTCCTGGAAACAGTCTCCGATCAGCTGCAAACCGATCGGCAGTCCCTGACTGTCCGTGCCGCACGGAAGGGAAATTCCCGGAAGTCCCGCAAGGTTGACGGAAATTGTATAAATGTCGCCAAGATACATGCTGATCGGATCCTGCAGGCTCTCGCCAAGCTTTGGTGCTGTGGTCGGTGCTGCCGGTCCAAGGATCATGTCATATTTTGCAAATGCATCGTCAAATGCTTTTTTGATCAGTGCTTTGACGCGCAGTGCTTTCAGATAATAAGCATCATAATATCCGGAACTTAAAACGAAAGAGCCAAGCATGATTCTTCGTTTTACTTCAGGGCCAAATCCCTCGGAACGGGATTTTTTATACATGTTGTGAAGACCTTCATATTCTTTCGTGCGATAGCCGTATTTGACACCGTCAAAACGTGCCAGGTTGGAGCTTGCCTCCGCGCAGGCAATGACATAATAGGCCGGGATCGCGTATTTAACGAGACCAAGGTCGAATTCTTCCACGATGGCACCTTTTTCTTCCAGTACTTTTGCTGCTGCAAGTACCGCTTCCTTTACTTCCGGATTTAAGCCTTCCCCGAAATAATCTTTGGGGATACCGATGCGCATGCCTTTGACATCGTCTACCAGGGCCGACGTAAAATCGGTGTCTTCTCTTTCTACGGATGTTGAATCCTTTTTATCATAGGAAGTGATTGCTTCCAGGATCGTTGCGCAGTCGGTCACATCTTTTGCTACCGGTCCAATCTGATCCAGGGAAGAACCGTATGCGATCAGTCCGTAACGGGAAACGGTTCCATAGGTCGGTTTGATACCGGTTACGCCGCAAAAAGAACTCGGCTGGCGGATGGAACCGCCTGTGTCAGAACCAAGGGCAAAGGAACACTCCTCTGCTGCCACAGCTGCGCAGGAACCGCCGGAAGATCCGCCCGGAACATGCGCGGTATTCCATGGATTTTTTGTCTCGCCGTAGGCAGAAGTCTCTGTCGTGCTTCCCATGGCAAATTCATCCATATTTGTCTTTCCGATAATGACTGCTCCGGCTTCTTCCAGTTTTTTCACTGCTTCTGCCGTATAAGTCGGTATAAAGTTATATAAAATCTTTGAAGAGCAGGTCGTTAAAAGACCTTCGGTACAAATATTGTCCTTGATGGCCACCGGAACACCTGCCAAAGGTCCTGTCAGCTCTCCGGCATCAATTTGTGCCTGTACTTCTTTTGCGCGGGCCAGTGCACCTTCCTCATCGACTGTCACAAAACTGTGCACCTGCTCTTCTTTTGCGCGTACCGCATCCAAAGCTTCCCGAACGGCTGCTTCCACGGTCACTTCTTTTGCTTTTATCTTTTTTCCCAGCTCTACTGCTGTCAAACTCATCAAACTCATTTCCATGTCCTCCGTTCTTATTCGCCGATTGTCTTCGGTACTTTGAATCCGCCATCTTTCTGCTCCGGAGCATTCTTCAGTGTATCTGCACTGCCATCTCCGTTTGTCACAACATCCTCGCGGAATACATTTTCAATCGGGAATACATGGGACATCGGCTCGATGCCTGTCGTATCAAGCTCGTTTAAGAGATCGATGTAATCCAGCATATCTTCCATATCTTTTTTCGCTGCTTCTGCTTCTTCCGGACTCAGTTCCAGTTTTGCCAGAATGCCGACATATTCCATGGTGTCATCGGAAATGACATTTTTCATAGTTCCGTCCTCTGCCATTACTTTTGTGACGGATGCGCCGCTGGCCTGATCCTCTTCTTCCGGCTCTTCGTCCAGTGCCACATGACTGATTTTTGCATAAACAGCGGCATCCACGATACCCTGATTGTCCTTTAGGGACTGGCGCAGGGTTCCTTCATAATCCATACCGGCTTTTTTCATCACTTCACCGGAATTTGGATTTGCCACATCATGCTGTGACCAGACACGTCCGGCTCCGACTTCTGCCATCAGGAAACGGATGACTGCCTCCACAGCCTCCGTTGTGTAACCCTGGTGCCACCACGATTTTCCGATGCAATAACCAAGTTCTGCACTCTGGATATCCTCTTTCAGTGATACTACGCTGATACTTCCGATCGGCTGCTCGATGTCATTTAACTCGATGGCCCACTGATAAAACTCATTTTTGCTGTAACCTGCTTCCCACTGCTGCAGAATCTCTGCGGTCTCTTCCACACTTTTGTGTGGCTGCCAGGTCAGGTATCTGGTCACTTCCGGGTCGCTTGCCCAGTTGTAATACATATTTTCTGCATCTTCTATGGTAAAACGCCGTAAAGTCAGGCGTTCTGTTGCGATTGTCTGTGTTCCTGTATGTCTCACGTTTTTCTCCTCCTACATCTGAATCGCACTTTGTAACGATTCCGGGTTCTGCCATAAGCTTTTACGGCTCTAATCTGCTCAGATCTCTTGGAAACAGGGTCGCTTCCCGGACGTTATCTTCTCCGATCAGCTGCATGGTCAGACGTTCCATTCCGATACCAAGTCCACCATGTGGCGGCATGCCGTATTTGAATGCCGACAGGTAATGCTCCATGCCTTCGGTCTCCATGCCCCGCTGTGCGATCTTTTCCATTAATTTATCATACTGATGGATACGCTGTCCACCGGTTGTGATCTCCAGACCTTTGTAAAGCAGGTCAAAGCTTAAGGTGTAAGTCGGATCTGCCGGATCATCCATTGCATAAAACGGACGTTTCTTGGATGGATAATGTGTGACAAATACAAAATCACTGCCGAATTCTTCTTTTGCATACTGACCGATCAGATGCTCCTCCTCCGGCTCCAAATCGTATGGATTGCGAAACTGTCTGTCGTATTTTTCAGCCACGCGCTGTTTTGCTTCATCAAAACGGATAGCCGGGATCCGACTTACATCCGGAAGTTCGATCTGTAAAATATCTAACTCTTTCGCATAGTCTTTTTTCAGTAACTCCATGGTATACTGCAAAAATCCGGTCTCCATCGCCATGATATCTTCGAATCCGTCAATGTATCCCATTTCAAAATCAAGACTGTTATATTCGTTCAAATGGCGTTTTGTATTATGTTTTTCCGCACGAAAAACCGGTGCTGTCTCAAAGACTCTGTCAAATACACCCACCATCATCTGTTTGTAAAACTGTGGACTCTGCTGCAGGATCGCAGGTCTGTGGAAATACTCCAGTTTAAACAGGTTCGCACCGCCCTCAGCACTTTTAGCGCCAAGTTTTGGTGTATGGATTTCTGTAAATCCCTGGCTGTAGAGGAAATCCCGAAAACCTCTTACGATACCCTCCTGAATCCGGAACGTTGCACGTTCCCTGATATTTCTCAGAGCTACGGCGCGGTGGTTTAATCTGGCTTCCAGTGAAGTGTTCATCTTCCACTTGGCAATCGGAAGAGGCAGGCTCTCTGCCGGCTCGGAAAGAATTCTGACCTTTTTCATACGGATCTCGAATCCTCCCGGCGCACGCTCTTCCTTATTTAATACACCGCTCACTTCAATGGCTGCACCTTCCTTGAGTTCCTTCAGATCAATTGCTGTCACGCCTTCTTCATACACGCACTGCAGGAGGCCTTCTCTCTTTCGCAGAACCACAAAGGCTACCTCACCCATGTCACGCACTGTATGAACGGCTCCATTCACGCTGATCAGCTGACCATACAGGTCAGAAGCAAGGATTTCACTGATTTCCATCGTCTCTTTTGGCATTACACCGGTCATCATTTTCATTGTTTCGTACACTCCTTTTGCATAAAATGTTGTAAGGTGCGGGACGGAATTATTCTTATTTTTGTTATTTTTGTCTTTTTCGGATTGCCTTGGCTCTGAAAAAGACAAAAAAACGCCCTAAGGATACTTCTTTGTATCCCAGGACGAAATAATGCTCTCTATTATTCCGCGGTACCACCCGCATTGAGAAAAACAATACTACAAACTACTCATGATCTGTGTCTTTCCCCACTCAGGCACGTAACGTGTGCGACCCGTACAGACCTACTGAAATCCACTGATAACTGATATATGATTTCGCATTCAATCTGTCTGCTCCAGAGTGTTCCCTTCATCTCCTCAGCCAAACAGCGCTCTCAGTCGGTGACGCCGTATTCCTGTCGGTTTCTGAAGACAAGAGTCTCCTTCTACGCATTTGCTCATGATTTTGTATCTTAGCACATCATTTTTTGCTTTGCAAGACTAAATTTGAACGCAGTCGCTTTACCGATATAGACAAAAAGAAAAGGCGACATGAAAAATTTTTGTTCATATCGTGTATTTTATACTTTTTTAATTGACTTTTTGTAAATTTAGGTCTAATATCTGTACGGTTATG
>CAKRKO010000022.1 GCA_934358495.1 uncultured Eubacterium sp.
GATCCATCTCTTCTACTTCATGAAGGACTCGATTGTCTGTTTTATATACGGTCATCATATGTGCCACACCTGCCTTTCTGATATATTCAAGATTTGTCTGCAAATCTTGCTGCGAACTGAACATCTGCAAAGCTGATATTTTCCGCTGTTCAGTTCTGCAATCCTTACGGAGTATTCTTTTGCTTTGAAGAAGTAAAAGAATGCCTTAAAACTTATTGTACCAAGTTTTAAGGCATTTTGGTAGTGCTGAACGTGATTTTTACCAGTCTTTTTCACATTCTTTTCCTTTTTTATAAGGAAAGACACTGAGTTTTACTTCTTTTCTCTATTCTTCCGGTGTACCCATTGCAATTTTCTCCGGTGTGATCGGCAGTTCACGCACCCAGATACCTGTTGCGTTTGCAACCGCATGTGCAAGGGCCGGGGATGGTGTGTTGATAACGATCTCTCCAATCGATTTTGCCCCAAACGGACCTGACTGCTCATAGCTGCTCTCGAACTCTACACGAAGTTTACATAAATCCACCCGGGCAGGAATCTTATACTGCATCAGGGAATTATTCATCATTCTTCCGTAATCGGTATACTGCACATTCTCATACAATGCCATACCGATGCCCTGTCCCAGTCCGCCTTCTACCTGAACTCTTGCAAGATTCGGGTTCAGCGGTGTTCCGCAGTCAACTACGGCAACATAATCGATCAGTTCCAGTTCACCAGTTTCTTTATCAATTTCCACTTCTGCCATGCCAACCATGAACGGTGGCGGAGAAGTTGGTGAATAATGACTTTCGGTTACCTGAAGTGCATGGTTATTGGCACACATGGAATGCACACCAATCTCTGCTGTTGTCACAGATTTTCCCGTGGAAACGCAGCTTACATGATCTCCTTCAAATCTGGTATCTTCCACTCCGCACTCCAGCATCTGTGCTGCGGTCGCTCTGATTTCTTCGATTAGATGAAGTGCTGTTTTTTCCACAGCTTTACCAGTGATGTATGCGGTACTGGAAGCATAGGATCCGGAATCGTAAGGAGAAGTATCTGTATCTGCTCCGGATACTGCAATTTTGTCTGTATTGCATTCCAGACACTCTGCTGCCACCTGCGCCAGTGTTGTATCACATCCGGTTCCCATATCAGCAGCACCGATGGAAAGCAGATAACTTCCGTCTTCATTCAACTTAATGGTCGCAGAACCCACATCCACATTTGAAATACCGGATCCCTGCATGGACATCGCCATACCGACACTTCGCACTTTTCCGTTGCCCATGTCCCGGCAAGGGAATTTTTCTTTCCATCCTATCATATCTGCAGCACGTTTCAGACAGCGGTCCAATGCACAGCTGTTGTTTGGCTCGCCATAATAAGCCGGCATGATATCGCCTTCCCGCACCATATTTATCTCACGCAATTTAACCGGATCTATATGCAATTTCTGCGCCAGTTCGTTTACCGCTGATTCCAGCGCAAACTGTCCCTGCGTCGCACCATAGCCTCGATATGCACCGGCTGACATTACATTTGTATACACAACATCATAATCAAAGCGGAATGCTTCTGCTTTTGCATAAAGCGGAATGGATTTATGTCCGCTTAATCCTACGGTTGTCGGACCATGTTCGCCGTAAGCACCGGTATTTGACAGTGTATACATATCAATAGCACGGATGGTTCCGTCCTTCATGGCACCTACTTTTACATGCACTTCCATCTCATGACGTGGAGATGAAGCAATCTGAGATTCTTCTCTGGTAAAAATGATTTTGGACGGTTTCTTTGTCATCCAGGTTACAAATGCCGGATATACCTCAGAAACTGCAGTCTGCTTTGCTCCAAACCCACCGCCCACACGCGGCTTTGACACACGGATCTGAGACTTCGGAATACCAAGGGCATTGGACACGATTCTTCGCACATGGAATACAATCTGTGTGGAACTGAAAATATTCAGTCTGCCGTAGGCATCAATGGAGCAATATGTGCGGAAGGTCTCCATCATCGCCTGCTGATCCGCAACCGTGTGATATGTGTGCTCCACGATGGTATCACATTCTGCCATCACACCGTCCACATCACCTTCTTCAGATCTGGCTGTAGCGCAGAGATTCCGCTTATTGTCCGCACCAACCGGACAGAGAGATCTCCAGTTATCTTCCGGATGAATCAGGATCTCATTGTCTTTTGCTACATGAAAATCCAGGATTGCCGGAAGTACTTCATATTTCACTTTGATCAGACGCATTGCTTTTTTCACGCAGGCTTCATCCTCACCGGCAATAATGGCCACTGGATCGCCTACAAAACGCACATGCTGATCCAGAATCAGACGGTCATACGGTGTTGCCTCCGGATAGGTCTGTCCTGCAGTGGTAAAACGCTGCTGCGGAACATCTTCCCAGGTATAGATTGCTTCAATTCCCGGTACTTTCTCCGCTGCTGCTTTATTGATTTCTTTTATGATTGCATTGGCATGGGGACTGCGCAGTAATTTGACGATCAGACAGTCCTTCGGAACCAGATCGTCCATAAAAACCGGTTTTCCTGTCACCAGCGCCATGGCATCTTTTTTTCGAATTGGCTGATTTACTGCTTTCATCTGCTGCCTCCATTCTTTTTGTATTCCAAAAAAGCTTTGATTCCACGCATCTGTCCCTCATATCCGGAACATCTACAAAGATTTCCTGCTAAATATTCTTTGATTTCTTCATCGGAAGGATCCGGATTTTCCCGGAATAATGCAATGGCATTCATGATCATTCCCGGATTGCAGAAGCCACACTGCTCTGCCCCCTGATCTGCAATAAATGCACCAAATTCTTCGGCCTCTTTCTGAAGTCCTTCCAAAGTATCTACTTTACATCCATTTACCCGTGCCACCAGCATGGAACAGGAAAGTACCGGTTTATCATTTACGAATACAGTACAAAGTCCACAGTTAGATGTCTCACAGCCGCGCTTTACACTGTAGCAACCATGGTCACGCACAAAGTCAATAAGTAATGTATCCGGTTTTACAAGTGCTTCCACTTTTTTTCCATTTAATGTAATTGTCACAACCATCTTACTGCACCTCCTCTGTCACGGTCAGCAGCGCACGACGGATCAGCACCTTGGCAAGGTGTGTCCGATATGCAGCACTGGCGCGCATGTTATCCTGCGTTGGAATCTGAGCCGCAAGTTCATCTGCAATCTTTGCAGCTGCATCCGCACCGTTTTTTCTGATTTCTTCTGTCTGCTCTTCAGAAACAGTCAAAAGCATGGCTTTCTGCGGTCTGGCACCGACTGCCACTCTGGTTCCTTTTTTGTCCAGACAGACGGCACATGTCAATAACGGAAAATCTGTTTTCGTGTTTCTCTGAGACAGATAAACGCATTTTCCAGGTGTCTTTTTTACGATGAGGCGGATCAGCACATCGTTGTCGCGGGGCAGATTTAAAAAATCTGCCAGAGGCAGAATTCCGTTGTGATATAACTCTACATAAGCATCCATCGCTAAAAAGCAGGTCAGCACATCAGAAAAGCCAAACCGTCCAAACAGACTTCCACCTACGGTCGCCAGATTTCGGAACTGTACACCTACAATATGGCGGACACTCTCACGGACTGCGCCATCGCTCCACCGGTTTAATCCTTCGTGTAACTCCAACTGACGCAGGGATGTCATACATCCAATAGAAAACTGAGTCTCATCTTCCTCAATGGTATCAAGACCAAGACCGGACAGATCAATGGCCGTCTGTATCCTGTGATCTCCCATTTTCATCCAGAGCATTCCACCAATGATCTGATTGGTTCGCTTCTGATTTAATTCAAATGCCTGCTCCAGACTTTCTGCCTTCACATACTCTTTGATTTCCAGCATTCATGTTCTCCTTTTTTTTACAATAATTTTTAAGTATTCTCTCTACAAATCGTTTGTTTTTATTCTTATCACATCTTTGCTGTCGTATTAGCATCAGATGTGTTTTTTACAGATATCATTTAGACAGCATTTATCGCAATACGGCTGTGTTCGTGCTGTACAGATTTCTCTTCCATGCCATACCAGGCGATGGCAAAAATCGCTGCCTTCCTCCGGTGGAATGATCTTCCATAGTTCCATTTCTACTTTTTTCGGCTCCTTGATGCCATCCACCAGGCCCATACGGTTCACCAGACGGATGCAGTGCGTATCTGTCACTATAGCAGGTTCACCAAACACATCGCCCATGATCAGATTGGCACTTTTTCTGCCAACACCCGGCAGTTTCAACAATGCATTAAAATCCTTTGGCACCTTTCCACCAAACTCATCCCGGAGCATCTTCATACAGGCGCTGATATCTCTTGCCTTGCTTTTTCCAAGTCCACAGGGACGGACAATTTCCTCAATGTCCGCCACATCGGCATCTGCCAGTGCTTCCACGCTTGGATATTTTTCAAACAGTTTCGGAACGATCATATTGACTCTGGCATCCGTACACTGCGCCGCCAGACGGACACTCACCAGAAGTTTCCATGCCTGATCATAATCCAGTGTACAGTCTGCATCCGGATATTCTTTTTTCAGACGGTCTATGATTTCAAGCGCCCTTTGCTTTTTTGTCATAACTTTCCTCACAATCTTTTTATCCGTCAAATAGCTGCACGATACCGCCTGCAAGCAGTCGTATTATGCAGCTATTTGACAGATTTATTATAGCATATATTTTCTTAATGCTGTTGTAATTTCTTCGATTCTCTGCTCTGCGATCTCGCACACAGTCATTCCTTTCAGGCTCTCAATGTAACCAAGTTCCTGACGATACAGACAATTTTTCTGTGCATCCTTCGTCTCTCCTGTTTTTCACATATAATTTTATTATACAATGCTTCGACAAATCCTGCTATGAAATTTTTTTACATTCTTATCTTTAATCATATACAAAATGCACAATTACTGAAACAGTTCTGTAAAGCAGACATCACAATGCGCTTTCACTACTTGCTCATGAACGCTGTCGCCTTGCAATCTGTCACTTTATTTTCAATCTTTGCAATAAAAAAACCGGCAACTATTACAGAATTTCCTCTTCTGTAGTAATTGTCGGCTTTTTTACTGCACATTATTTTTTCCCAAAATGGAAGAACCCTTTCTTTTCTTTTTTCTCATAAGGTTCAGATTTATAAGATAATACTTTATATCCGATATCTTTTACCTGCTTTTTTACCCATGGAATATCAAGTTCCGCATCACTGATAATGACGGTCTCTCCGGCACTTGCTGAAGAAGACACTTTATTTACTTTAAAATTGTTGCGTATGACTTCATTCATATGAGCTTCACACATACTGCATGACATACCATCAATTTTTAATACAGTCTTTACCATCCTGATTCCTTCTTTCTCAAATGATCATTTATTCTGAAACCAACATTATTGTATACCCCTATGGGGTACTCTGTCAATCATTTCAGTTAGTTTATACTACTGCATTATTGATGTATTTTTCTCATTTTATCTTTATAGCCGTTCTATAACAACTTATGTGTTCTTCATTTACACATATATCCATTCAGAACACATTCTATAATTTCGTAGACCACTGGCTCATATTCCAGATCTCATCTACCACATCCTGATAAAACTCCGGCTCATGACAGATCAGCAGAATACTTCCGCGATATTCCTGCAATGCAGTCTTTAACGCATCCTTTGCATCTACATCCAGATGGTTGGTCGGCTCGTCCAGAAGCAGGAAATTTGTATCACGGTTCAACAGCTTACACAGACGCACTTTAGCCTGCTCACCGCCGCTCAGTACACGCACCTGGCTTTCAATATGCTTTGTTGTCAGTCCGCATTTTGCCAGAGCGGAACGCACTTCATACTGGGAAAATGATGGAAACTCTTCCCAGATTTCTTCGATACAGCTGTTTCGATTATCCGGGCTTACTTCCTGTTCAAAATAACCGAGCTGCAGTTTTTCGCCCAGTTCACATTCACCGGAAATAGATGGTATCAATCCCAAAATACTCTTCAACAGCGTTGTTTTTCCGATTCCGTTTGTACCAACCAGCGCAATCTTCTGACCACGCTCCATGGAAAAATTCAGCGGTTTGGACAACGGTTCATCATAACCGATCACCAGATCATGGGTCTCAAATAGCATTTTCCCCGGCGTCTGTCCATACTGGAAATGGAATTCCGGCTTCGGGCGCTCCGCTGCCAGTTCGATGACATCCATTTTATCCAGTTTTTTCTGACGGGACATCGCCATATTTCTGGTGGAAACTCTGGCTTTATTTCTTGCCACAAAGTCTTTTAATTCGCTGATTTCCTGTTGCTGTCTGCGATACGCTGCCTCAAGCTGCGCTTTTTTCATGGCGTACACTTCCTGGAAATGCTCGTAATCCCCTACGTATCGGTTCAGTTCCTGATTTTCCATATGATAAATAATATTTACCACTTCATTCAGGAACGGAATATCATGAGAAATCAGAATAAATGCATTTTCGTAATCTAACAGATAACGTTTCAGCCATGCGATATGCTCCTCATCCAGATAGTTTGTCGGCTCGTCCAACAATAAAATATCCGGTTTTTCAAGCAGTAATTTTGCCAGTAAAACTTTTGTTCTCTGACCACCACTCAGATCTGTGACGTCACGATCCAGCCCCAGATCCAGCAGACCTAATGCGCGGGCCACCTCGTCCACTTTCGCGTCAATCATATAGAAATCATGCTGCTCCAGCAATTCCTGATAAGTACCTGTTTCTTCCAACAGACGCTCCATTTCCTCCGGTGTGGCCTCCGCCATCTGCTCAAACATCTGATTCATCTCTGTTTCCATATCAAACAGCCAGGAAAATGCAGAACGCAACACATCACCGATAGTCATACCCTCTTCCAGCACCGCATGCTGATCCAGATATCCCGCGCGGACATTTTTCGCCCATTCTACTTTCCCTTCATCCGGCATCAAACGTCCGGTTACAATACTCATAAATGTGGATTTTCCCTCACCGTTTGCACCAATCAGGCCGATATGCTCGCCTTTCAGCAAACGGAAAGATACATCTTCAAAAATCGCACGGTCACCAAACCCATGCGTCAGGTGCTCTACATTTAAAATACTCATTTATCTATGTGTTCTCCTTTGTTTTATGATTCACTCAATATTTCCTGATAGCAAAATTTTTACACCATGCTATCATACCAGAATCTTTTCAAAAGGAAAAGCGAAATTTAGCGCCAGATTCCCCGCCGTTTTCGGATTGTATAATACATACTGTTTTCCATCGCCATAACTTTTTCCAATGGAACACTCTTGAACACCGGCATCTTCATCTTGAACTTGATCCAGAAGAAGGAGTACACAGCCAGTACTGCAAAGGTAATTCCCGTTACCAGCCAGATCATATTGCGCTCCACCGGATCCGTTGAAATATTCAGAATCATATATATAATTCCTGCAATACCGACAATTGGAAGCACCGGTCCGAAAGGCACTTTAAAGGAGCGCGGAGCCTTCGGCAGTCTGCGGCGCAGAATCAGAACGTCCATGTGAGCCAACACATAAGAAATCATCCAGAATACCGAGCCCACCAGAATCAGGAAGGAAATTGCATCGGAAGATCCATCACTGAGTTTTGCAAATACGAAAATAAATACGCTGACGAAAATAACGCCAAACCATGGCACATTTTTCTTATTTGTTTTTGCAAAGATTCGCGGCATCATATTCATTTTTGCCATACCCTGACAAATTTCACTCAATCCGTTTACCGTTGAGTTCTGACTACTGACAACCGCTAATACGGACACGATCGTCATCCAGATTCTGCCGGCTTTTCCAAGCAGATTTTCGCCATACAGCAAATGTGGTGCTGCGGAATTTAACAGATCATTCCAGGAAGTATAATTGTGAAATCCTAATACCATAATTGCCTGAACCACACAGATCAATGCCAGGCCGATGATCATACCAAGCGGTACATTTCGTTTTGCGTTTTTTACATTTTTGGAAACCGGAATAACGTACTCTGCTCCGATAAATAACCAGAATGCAATGGCTACTGTCGGAATCACATCACTGAATTTTGTTGTCATGTTATAAGGCTGTGAAATCACCTGTCCGGTTCCAAGCTTAAACATGCCGATCAAACCAAGCACAACCATGGAACCCACCAGTAAAAATGCTACCACATCCTGCAGTTTTGCAAACATATCTACACCATACAAATTTGCAATCGTTACGATAGCTGTCATGATCAAAGTCCACACGATACTCGGAATTGGCAGTGGAATCGTGGTTGCCATCGCATAAGCAAAAATAGAAGCTTCCACACCGGAAGACATGATGTTGCAGATCAGATATCCACCTACCATGGAAATCAGTGTCGGGAACGGTCCCATACATGCTAATGTATACTGCGCCAGTCCACCGGTGGTATTTGGCATCAGTGCATTTAATTCGGAAAGGGATGCAATGGTTGTCATGTTCAGCAGACATGCCACGATCATTGCCACGATAAAAATAACACCGACACTTCCGGCTCCCTGTCCCAGGGAAACCAGACAGCTTGTTGCAATGACCAGACCGACGGAAACAGATACCACGCTATGTAATCCCAGTTTCTTTTCGTTATCACTCATCTTACTATCAACTCTTTTCTCTCCGATTCTAAATTCTGTTTGTTCTTTTCATTTTATCTGCAAACAGGAAACAGAATCCGATTTATTACTTTTTACTCTCTTATCTGTTATAACGCATCCACACCTTCATCACCGGTACGAACCCGGATAACATTCGTGATATCATATACAAAAATCTTTCCATCACCGATATGTCCGGTATACAGTTCCTGTTTGATAAGTTCCACGATTTCGTCTACTTTTGATTTTTCTACTACCAAAGCAATTTGCTGTTTCGGTAAAAGCTCCATCTCATAATTTTCGTCTACTTCATATTCTTTCGTACCTTTTTCAATGCCACATCCAAGCACCTGTGTTACGGTCATGCCCCTTACACCGGCTTTGCTCAGTGTTGCTTTTAATCCGTTAAATTTTGACATTCCTGTGATAATTTCAATTCTTGCTAAGTCCATGATCGTCATCCTTTCTGCAGTTCGTTTTAATTTTTTTCAATCGCAGACTACCCTATATTTTCTGCAATTTATTCTTCTTTACGGATTAATTTTCCTTTTTCCGTTGTTTTCTCTTTCAGAAGTTTTTTATATTTTTCCGGTGTCGTTCCTGCAAATGCCCGAAAATCTTTTAACATATGTGACTGGTCATAATATCCGCAATTCAATGCCAGTTCTTCGCTGTCCACCTGTCCTGCAGCCCCGTGGATCGCATTTAAAAATGTCTGAAACCGGATGAACCGTTCAAATTCTTTTGGAGAGATTCCATGAATCTGTTTGAAAATCCTGCGGATATAACTTTCTGAATAGCCCGTTTCTCTGCTCAGCATCTGTATGGAAATATTTCCATTGGTGGCATAAATCCGTTGTCTCAGATATTCTTCCAGTACATGTGCTGAATCTTTTGCCTGATCCTTCTGGTTTTCTGACAAATACTTCAATAAGATCTCCGCTCTCTTTTTTACATTTCCTGCTTCTGCCAGCGCATCTGGCAGTCCGGCTCCATATTCATTTTTATCTATCTCAAGATCCTGATTGACAACTTCCTGAATCGTAAGTCCTGGAGGGAGGATGTATTTCCCCGGGAAAAATCTGGCTCCGAAATAATATCTGCCATCCTCAAAATCCCAGTCCTTTGCCTTCAGAACCGTTCCGCCAAGCAGCACCTTCACGTCATGCTCGCCAATACCAAAAACAAGATCCGTACTGTCATCCGGCACTGCCTTAAAATTTGCCGGTGCTCCCTCCTGCACATGAAATTCATAAAAATTGGAAATTCCCATTCTGCGTGGAATGATCTCTTTATAATCATCTGCATCCAGTGACAAATATGGTTGTACGGGTACAAGTATTTCTTTCTCATTCATCGTATCAGCTCCTGAATTTTCTTATGTACTCTCAAAATCTTTTAAACGAAAAATTTTGAAAGTACATTTTTAAATTTATGCCATTTCCGGTTTGTCCCAGAGTGGCAGTTTTATTCCAATTCCAAGCTTGACTGCGTTGCGGTAAACCATGCCGCCCCATGCAATATCCTCTACCGGCATACCTCCGACGGAATATACGATAATGTCATCGTCGCTTTCCCGTCCCGGGCATCTTCCTTCTATAATATCGGTAAGATCAATGATGTCCTCAGGTTTGATTTTTCCTTCATGTCTTAAGTCTGTAAATTTTGTGCCGATGATCTGCATCTGCGGGTAAGTCGGATACGGGTATTCTTCTTCCCAGGCTTCGTACAGTTTTGAGTTATCTACCACCAGCTTACATTTGTTTACCAGAAAATCATCATCAAATCTGGCTGCTGACGGCATGCTGATCAATGCACCTTTTTTAACCCATTCCCCATTGATATATGGGAAGGAAGATACATCGTCACGCACCGTTGTGGTAAAACTGATGATATCGCTGTCCCGTACTGCTTCCTCCACCGTCTCACAGATCTGAATATCTTTGATCTGCGGCAGTTCCTCTTTGATAAAGGAAATAAAGGAATCCAGGGATTTCTGTCCGCGGCCTTTGATCTTTACGGTATCAAGATGCGGGCACACACTGACGAATGCTGCCAGAGATGTTTTTCCCATAACACCCGGTCCGATGACGGAAGCAACTTTCGCATCTTTTCTGGCTAAATATTTTGCACCAACTCCGGGGATTCCTCCGGTACGATAAGCACTTACCAGATTTGCTGACATCAGAGCCAGCGGTGCGCCGGTATCTTTGTCATTCAGCATCATCATAAGAATGGAGCGTGGAAGACCTTTTTTCTTGTTTTCCACATTGGAACCATACCATTTCATACCTGCCATCTGATAATTTCCACCCAGATACGCCGGCATTGCCATGAAACGTCTGTCATCCGCATTCTGCGGCATACCCGGAAATTCCGGATGATCCGGGAATGTGATCATACATCCGTGGGAGTTGTGGTTTTGACCGCCCATCACATAATCCCCTTTGTAAAGGGTGATCAGCATATCCTCCATCACATCCACACACTGTTTCATGTCTTTTACGCCTGCTTTGATCATATCCGGTTCACTTAAATATAAAAAATCAATTTTTGAGTCCATCTGAGTTTCTCCCTTCTGCATAACTTCTGCTTTTGGTAAGTAAATTTTGTCCGATGCTTCTTAGAACACCTTTCTTATTTGCAGATATACACATCCGGGAACAACGCATCAGCTGTCCTTGTTACGGATGAGTATACCATATTTTTTAGATTACTGCATGAAATCTGTCATAACGGAATGCTAAAATATCCAGCGTTGTCGGTTCTTCTCTGGCCACTTCAGATAACAGTTTTCCAACGATCGGTGAGATACCAAATCCATGTCCGGTAAAGGCACACGCTGTGATCAGTCCCGGAACTTCATCAATTGCACCAAGCACCGGCACTCCGTCGATACACACATCTTCGTATCCCGCCCAGGTACGGACAATTTTGGCATCTGCCAGCTTCGGAATATATTTCATAATACCGCGGCAGATACACGGAGCTGTAATACTGGAAGTCATGTTGTGACCGTTGTCCTTATTGACGGTTTCATATCCGGAAGCACCGCCGAATACAAAAGAACCATGATCGGTCTGATGACCGTAAAAATCTGCATCTGCGGTACCAAGCATCTGTGGAAACATCTGCGGTTCTGCCTCTGTTACCAGTGCTTCGATCAGGTCATTTGACATCGGAATGTCAATTCCGACGGTTCCAAGAATGGCTCTGCTGGCATAGCCTGCCGCTACAATAATCTTGTCTCCTTCAAACACGTTGTTTCTTGTCACAACTCTGCGGGCTTTTCCTTTGACCATCTGCAATTCCACCACTTCTTCTCCGGTGTAAAACTGTACGCCGCGTTTTCTGGCTTCCCGGTAATATCCCAGGGTTGTTACCAGTGGATTAGCATGTCCGTCAGTCGGGCACCAGCTTGCGCCAATGACTTCATCACTGAGATACGGGTTAATCTCCCGCACTTCTTTTCCATCGATCATATGTACATCCAGACCACAGGCCACTGCCCGGTCTGTCAATCCCTGCAGGATTTCCATATGATGCGCTGTTTTTCCAAGTCGAAGGTTTCCTTCTTTGTGATATTCCACATCGATACCAAGTTCTTCGGAAAGGTGCGGCCATAAATGCTCGACTGCATACATTGCAAGGGGAAGTTCTCTCGGATCACGTCCGGACTGACGGACACCACCGCCGTTTCTGCTGGAACCGCCATTTCCGATACTCTCGTCTTTATCCAACACGATAACGGAAGTTCCTTTTTTTGCCAGTTCATAAGCCGTGGCACATCCGATGACGCCGCTTCCGATAATGATCACATCTGCTGTCTTACGCATCCTGCTCACCTTCCTTTGCAAAAATCTTCATCTCCAGAGGTCTCATTGGTGCTCTGGATGTGGCCGGTTCCAATACCGCCGGTGACACGCCAAGCTCTCTGGCCACAATGCCTTTTACCAGTTTCGCACAGGTCTGTCCCTGACAAAGTCCCATGCCACATCGCAAATATCTTCGAATCTCGGTGATGGTATACATTCCATCGTGTACCGCTTTTCTTATCTCACCTTTTGTCACTTCTTCACATCTGCAGATGATTCTGTCATCATCTGGCTGCGGGGTAAATTCTCCCAGCGCATCGATTCTGTCATATATATTTTCCATCGTTATGTCCTCTCTTTTTATCACTTTGATTTCAGCCACGGAAAAATCTTGCTTTCATTGCCATATCTGCCGGTACTTTTATGGTTAACAGATTTGTATGGTCAAAGGCTTTTGCTGTTCTGACCTCCACGACCTCTGCCTCGCAAACTTTACTGCCGTCACGGCCAAGGCCATATCCTTTGTCTCCTTTTTCCGGAAGTGGAAGAAATTCATACGGAATCGTTACCGTCGCAAATCCCGGTTCATAAGTTTCATCTACCAGGAAAATTGCCTGACCGGAACAAGATGCCACACACATGCCGCAGCCGATACATTTTGCGAATTCATCTACTGCCGGAAGTGCTGTAATATGATCACCGATCCGGATACAATGCTTCGGACATGCATCCTGACATGGGTTACACGGAATGTTCTGTGTACATTCCATCACCGGATGAACGCCGACCTGATGTGTCACGCCCGGGAACCGTTCAATTTCATCATCTGCGACAAATCCTTTTTTCAGCAGATTTATAGAAATATCAATACCTTCCTCTGTCTTCTCAATCAGTTTGCCTCGATTCTTCGGTGCAAACATACCCTGACGAAGTCCGTCCAACGCGTTTTCATTGGAAGAGACGCTTTCCTGCATTTCCGCTTCTTCCATATATCCAAGGTACTTCGCTGCTGTGATTCCTGCAATTCTTCCCTCGATCATAGCGGAACTTGCTTCCTCGATACCGGACACATCACCTGCTACAAAAATACCTTTGATGGATGTTTCACCATATTCATCCACCACCGGAACCTGTCCGCCGCGCTTCGGATCATCTACCATATCACAGCCTGCCATTTTCAGTAACTGTGACATCGGAGATAAGCCAACTGCCAGACAGATCGTATCCACATCGAAATGTTTTTCCGTTCCCGGAATAAACTGAAAATGGCTGTCTACCTCTGCGATGGTAACACCTGTCACATGATCTTCTCCTTCCGCTTTCACGATGGTATGTGACAGATAAAACGGGACTCCCGTTCTTGCAACCTTTGCTGCATGGACACCGTAACCGCCGATTCGCGGTGCTGCATCTACCAGAGCTACTACTTCACATCCACACTGTGCCAATTGAAAACTTACAACCAGACCAACGTTTCCACTTCCAAGCATCAGAATTTTATTTCCCGGTTTGACACCGTGCAGGTTCATCATGGTCTGTGCGGCACCTGCACCGATGACTCCCGGAAGTGTCCAACCTTCAAAAGTAACCATGTTTTCCGCTGCGCCAGTGGCAATGATAATGGCATCTCCTTTGTAATGGAAAATTTCTTCTCCCTGGCGGACGGTAATTTCTTTGTCCTGATACATTCCAACAACCGTAGAATTTAAGGAAACTTCCACACCGGCTTTTGCTGCCTCTTCCAGAAGTTCTTCTCCGATTTTGAATCCTCTTACTTTTGCTTTATGTTCTTTGGAACCGAAAAACTTATGAATCTGCTTAAACAACTGGCCACCCGGTCTGTCATTTTCATCAAATACAATTACTCTCATTCCTTTTTTTGCTGCTTCTATGGCTGCGGATAAACCGGAAGGACCAGCACCAACAACGATCAAATCATATCTTTTCATTTTTTACATCTCCTTATCCGTTTTACTCTTGAAAAGGCTCGGCTGATACACCGTATTGCGTCTGCACCTTCATACCTTCCTGCAAAGGTGTCACACAGGTTCTGACGTTTGGAACCCCATCTACCACCATGACACAGTCAGTACATCTTCCGATTGCACAAAAGATACCTCGCGGTTTGTGCTCTTTCTTGGTATATCTGTGGATCATGATACCTGCGGCTTTCAGCGCTGCCGCAATCGGCTCTCCTTCATATCCCTGAAGCTTCTGTCCGTCATATATAAAGCTGACAAGTTTTCCTTTTTCCGGTACACCTAAAATCGGATGCTCTGTGATTCGAGTTCCCATACTCTTTTACCCTCTTTCTGAATGATCTAAAAAATATGAAAATGACGGTTATTTTATGTTTTTGTAAAAACAAAAAAGATGCCTGCGGCTGCAGACATCTTTGACTGGTTTCATTTTCTATATTTTGTTTGCTTTTTTATTTGCACTTATCATAATCACTCAGAATGTATTTGTATTGTAAAAAACGATACAAGAATTGATTTGATAAATTGTTCGAAGTTTGCTCCACACGAAATTCGCATGGTATTTGTTTTGTTATCTTTGCGTCTTATGATTCATTCACCAGTTTGCCGGTCATATGCTCCGGACTCAGTTCCAGACAAAGCACCCGCTGCAGTGAATGTGTCAGTTCATGTTCCAGATAAGCCGCATCGTCCGTAAATTTTCGGCACAGATTTGTACAGATATATTTTGTCTTCTCTGCATCTTCCACAACGCTGATCTGTCCAAAGATCACAACACTACGAATATTCAATGCCCACTCACCTTCTTTACGATATCCCTGATCATAAACACAATAGGATGCTTTACTACAAGCATTTAATGCATCCAGTTTGTGCCCTTCTTTTGCACAGTGAAAATAAAGTTTTCCATCTTCCTCACAATACCAGTGATCCATCGGAATCCCGTATGGATATCCATTCTCTCCGATTAAGGATAATACTCCTCTCGGTTCATTTTTTAATACTTCTGTACATTCATCCTGGCTTAAGGCCTGTTTGATTCTACGCATTTCTCGAAACATACATTTTCCTCCGTTAATATCCCGCTTTTCTTAATTCATCCATCAGCGCTGTTCTACGTTTATATTTTTCATGCCTCTTATTATATGATTTCCTAAAAAATCAATATTTTTTAATCATGCGTTTTAATATTTATAAAATTCAACAACAGTGTAATGATACAAAACATAATTACTACTGCTGATAGCACATTAATTGTATCATGGATTGCTGACCAATTACCAGTATACGCCAGATTTTTTATATCCAAGAACTGTATCCATACAGACAAAAATGCGAATCCAACACTCACTAACATCGTTCTTCTGACATAATGCGTTTTCAAAAGTACTCTATCTATAATCGGTATTCCCCATGCAATTAATCCAGTTACAATGCTTGCTACAGAATACATCACTATTTTACCATCCCGTAACAACAGAATGCATAAAAGAACGATGATAATCCCAAAAATTCCAAGTATACTTCCCCAGAATCTTTTCTTTATCTTCGATGTTTCTTTTGATATCTTGATTGTATTTGTCACCAATTCTTCTGCATCTTGAATACTGATCTGATTTTCTTCACATACTTTTCCCTGCATCAACGAAACCAGGCTTACATCCAGTGCCCTGGCAAGGGTCTCCAGATTATCGATATCCGGCAATCCAACACCACGCTCCCAGCGGGATACTGCTTTATCTGTCACATGGATTTTCTCTGCCAGATTTGCCTGAGTCATACCAAGCTCTTTTCGACGTGTTGCAATGTAGTTTCCCAATATTTTTGCATCCATATCCCTTGCCCTTTCTAGTTTCTTTTATTATATTTCTGTACGCTTGTTTGTTTATAACGTAACATTTTTTTGCGATAGTGACAATCGACGTTGCATTTACTTGCATAAATCTTACCCATGACAGTCATTTGTCAACTAAATTTGTGCGCTACGTGTGTGCTACCGTTAAAAATCGACCACTTTTCAGCAACTTTTTTCAAAACGCAAACATAAGAAAAACCCTTGTAAACACTGGGTTTGCAAGGGTTTTGGTAATCTCTTTGAAATTGTGAAAACTATCTCTTTGAGAACTGCGGTGCGCGACGTGCAGATTTAAGACCCGGTTTTTTACGCTCTTTCATTCTCGGGTCACGTGTTAAGTATCCAGCTTTCTTCAGAACTGGTCTGTAGTCAGCGTCTACTGTAAGTAATGCACGTGCGATACCATGTCTGATAGCACCAGCCTGTCCTGTGTAACCGCCACCTTTAACGTTTACCAGTACATCAAATTTATCAACGTTCTCTGTAGCTACTAACGGCTGACGAACGATAACTTTTAATGTCTCAAGACCAAGATACTCATCGATATCTCTTTTATTGATTGTGATTTTACCTGTACCCGGTACAAGGTAAACTCTTGCGATAGATTTTTTTCTTCTTCCTGTTCCGTAATATTTAGTATTAGCCATGATTATTTACCTCCTTCACCGATTAAAATGTCAGAACTTCTGGTTTCTGAGCTGCATGTTTGTGATCCGGTCCAGCGTATACAAATAATTTTTTGTACATCTGACGTCCAAGAGGTCCTTTCGGAAGCATGCCTTTCACAGCGTACTCTACAACTCTTTCCGGATGTTTAGCCAGCATCTCTTTTAATGTAGTCTCTTTCATTCCGCCTACATAATCAGAGTGATGATAGTAAATCTTCTGATCTAATTTTTTACCTGTTACTTTGATCTTCTCAGCGTTTACAACGATTACATAATCACCTGTATCGATGTGCGGTGTGAAGACAGCTTTGTTTTTACCTCTTAAAATCTTAGCGATTTCAGAAGATAAACGTCCTAATGTATATCCTGTAGCATCAACTACATACCATTTTCTTTCAACTTTGTCCGGGTTGGCCATGAATGTGTTATTCATTGATTTTTCCTCCTTGAATAAATTTGCGGCTTCCACAAATGTGAATGTCCGGACACATCTGCTTCCTGCCTGTTAATTTTGAATAATGTGTCTGCATTATCCGGGTTTTGCTTTCTCTGACTTGTGGAGAATCATCAAAAACTCTGCCCTGCTGTCGGGTCCCAACCGACTGCCTATATATGAAATGCTTTTTTGCACACAAAAAACACTCTTTGTCAGACCTACATATTATAGTACAGCGTGTTGCCTGTGTCAACGATTTTTTCCAGAAAATTACGCTATTTATTCCGCCCATTCATATTTTTTCAGTTCACAGTTTTTAATTCCAAATTTTGCGAACTCTTCGTTGGTCATATCACGAAAATAGGATTCGATCACTCTTGAAATTCCATTGTGCGCTACCAGCAGATATGTCTTTCCATCGTTCCGCTCCTTGAGATCATCCAACAGATTGTAAATTCTCTGGCAAAGATGCAGCATCGTCTCGCCGCCCTCATAACTGCAGATAAAATTTGTTTTTGCTTTCTGAAACTCCGGTGCATTTCTCGGGGAAGTACCTTCGTATTTTCCAAAATTCTGTTCTTTCAGACGCGGTTCTTCTGTTGCCGGAATTCCGGTGATTTCAGAAATATGTCTCGCAGTATCTGCCGCACGTATTAATGGCGAATACAAAATCTCGTCAATCTCTAACCCCTCTTCCAGAATCTTCTGTCCAAGTGCAATCGCCTGCTCTTGTCCATACTCCGTCAATGCGATATCTGTGGAACCACAGATTTTGTCTTCCACGTTCCAGAATGTCTGCCCATGTCTCGTAAAGTATACACATTTTTTATTTTCACTCATTTTCCATACCTCTATCACTCCATCAAACTCTCCGGTGGAATCTCATACTCAATTCCAATCATAGTCAACCCATGTGCCGGTGCCGTCGGTCCCGCCGCTTTCCGATCCTTTTTCTCTAATATCGCCGGAATATCCTCCGGTGCGATCTTACCGATTCCCACATCAAAAAGCGTTCCCGCAATGATACGCACCATATTATAGAGGAAACCACTTCCGGTGATTCGAATCATCAATAATTCATCATCCTGTTTTAACTCGCAGGAATAAATCGTACGAGTTGTATCTTCCACTGCAGTATTTACCGAACAGAAACTTTTAAAATCATGTGTTCCCTCAAACTTTCCTGCTGCCTCACACATCGCTGGAATATTCAGTTTTCGATAAACAAACCAGGTGTCCAGTCGTCTTTGCGGCATTGGAAATTCACGGTTTAAAATGCGGTATTCATAAGTCTTGCGGCTGTTGCAGTGACGTGGATGCCAGTCCAGAGGAATTTCACTGGAATTTTGCACCACAATATCATCTGGTAAACGCTGGTTCAGCGCATAGGAAATCTTTTCCGCCGGCATCCGCGCATTCGTATCAAAAACTGCTACATTTCCATAAGAATGTACTCCGGAATCTGTACGGCTCGCACCGATCACCACGATATCTTCCTTCAAAAGTTTACTCAATTCCCGGTTCAGAACACCTTCTATCGTAATTCCGTTTGGCTGCACCTGCCACCCACAATAATTGGTGCCATCATAGGCCACCACAAGTTTCACTCGTTTCACACGCAAGCACCTCCCTCTTCATATGAGAAACCTGATTCATCTTTACTGTTTTTTCAAGTATAAAAAATGAACACAATATAAAAAACTGTATAAATTCAATCAAACAAACATATCTCACAGACTTCCCTGTGTTTGACTCAAGAATAACTTTGCTTTCCTATAGCGGCTTGCGTCATCTCTCACCTGATACATTTTCACTGAATCCATACAGTTTCCTCATTATTTCAATTTGATTCTATAAAATTTACTATTATCTCTTTTCAAAACTTTATAAAAAGATCCGTATCACAACGATTACCGCCAGATACAACACCATCACCGCATACGCTTTATAATCTGCTGAACTATAACGCAGTGGCTTCATCTTTGTTCTGCCTTCACCGCCGTGATAACAGCGCGCTTCCATGGCCGTCGCCAGATCATTGGCACGTCGGAACGCAGATACAAACAGCGGTACAAGGATCGGCACCATTGCTTTGGCTCTCTGAACGATATTACCCTCTTCAAAATTCGCACCTCTTGCCATCTGTGCTTTTTTAATCTTATCCGCTTCTTCAGCCAGAATCGGGATAAAACGCATGGCAATCGACATCATCATGGCAATTTCATGCACCGGAACTCCAATTTTTGATAATGGTTTTAAGCCTTCCTCCAGACCATCTGTGAGCTTGTTCGGTGTCGTTGTCAGTGTCATCACGGAAGTTCCAACTACCAGATATACCAGTCGAATAGTAAAAAACAGCGTATTGCTTACTCCCTGATCCGTGATATGGATAAACTTCCATGAAAAATACATATTTGCGCCCTGTGTAAAAAACAGGTTGCACACTGCGGTAATAACCACAAGTACCCAAATCGCACGTACACCTTTCAACATAAACGAAAAAGGAACATGCGACATTTTAATAACAGCCAGTAAAAATAACGTCACAATAATGAAGCCCACAAAATCATGAAACAAAAATAAAGACACAATGTACATCAGTGTCGCCAGAAGTTTCACACGGGGATCCAGTCTGTGTATCACAGATTCTGTTGGATAATATTGCCCAATTGTAATATCCTTTAACATAACTTCATAATCTCTTTCTTCGCTTCTTCAATGGTTGTCACCGAAGTATCTACTGAGAATCCTGCTTTTTCCAGATCATTCATCAGATAAGTAACCTGTGGTACCGCCAATGACACCTGTTCCAGTTCTTCCACATGGGAAAATACTTCTGCCGGCGTTCCGTCCAGCATTAATGCACCATGGTTTAGTACCACGATCCTCTGTACATAATTTGCCATATCCTCCATACTGTGGGATACCAGAAGTACAGTCATTTCCATTTTTTCATGCAGATCACGGATCAGATCAAACAACTCATCTCTTCCTTTTGGATCCAGACCGGCTGTCGGCTCATCCAGGATCAGGACTTTCGGGTTCATGGCGATGACACCGGCGATCGCTGCCCGGCGTTTCTGTCCACCTGAAAGTTCAAAAGGTGACATTTCCCAATATTTTTCCGGAAGTTTTACACGGATCAATGCTTCTTTCGCTTTCTCCAGTGCCTCTTTCTCAGAAAAGCCCTGATTTTGCGGACCATAAGCCGCATCTTTTAATACGGTTGTTTCAAAAAGCTGATACTCCGGATACTGAAATACCAGTCCGACTTTTCCTCTCAGGGAACGCAGGGAATATCCCTGCGCATAAATGTCTTCACCATTATAGTAAATATGTCCTTCGTCTGCCTTGATCAAACCATCCAGAAGCTGGATCAGCGTTGATTTTCCGGAACCGGTATGACCGATGATTCCGACAAACTGTCCTTCTTCGATTTCCAGATTCAGATTTTTCAATGCGTGTATCTCATACGCACTTCCCTGTGCATAGGTATAACTCAGGTTTTCGATTTTAATTGACATATTGCCTCCACCAGTTCCTGTCTGCTCAAAATTCCATCCGGAAGCGGCAGACCTTCCTGCTTCAGTTCCCAGGCCAGACGGGTAATCTGTGGAACATCCAATCCATATTCCAGCAGTGTGTCTACCTGTGAGAAAATTTCACGGGGTGTTCCCTGCATCACCACGCGGCCGTCATCCATGACAAACACATAGTCTGCATCGATAACTTCTTCCATATAGTGTGTGATCAGGATTACCGTAACACCCTTCTGGCGATTCAACCGATGCACCGTATTTAAAACTTCTTTTCGACCATTTGGATCCAGCATAGCTGTCGGCTCATCCATAATGATGCATTTGGGCTCCATAGCCACAACACCGGCAATTGCCACGCGCTGCTTTTGTCCGCCTGATAAACGGTTTGGAGAATGATAACGGTACGCCGTCATGCCGACTGCCTCCAGGCTGTGTCCGACACGCTCCCAGATTTCTTCTGTGGGCACACCGATATTTTCCGGTCCAAATGCCACGTCTTCTTCTACCACACCTGCAACAATCTGGTTATCCGGATTTTGAAAGATCATACCGGCTTCCTTGCGGATGTCCAGAATATTTTCATCCTTCGACGTATCTTTTCCATCTACCCAGACAGTTCCTTCACTTGGTGTCAATAATGCATTCAAATGTTTTGCAAAAGTAGATTTACCGGAACCGTTATGTCCCAGCACGGCAATAAACTGTCCCTCTTCCACTTCAATATTTACATCATCCAGTGCCAGCGTCACATCCTGCACTTCACCCTGTTCATCCCGGCGCACAAATTTATGTTTTAATTTTTCAGCCTTAATAAATGCCATGTGTAAGAATCCTCTTCACCGCATCGAATATATCTTTTTTTACAGCATTCAAGTCGAACGCACGTGAGACTTGGTGCGTGATTCTGGTCAGCGTAAGCTGACATATTCTTCTCAGAATCACTGCACTCTACACTTCGTTGCGATTTTTACTCAATATAATCGTCAAATTTTGTCAGATGTCCAATCCGCTGCATCTGAGAAAAATCATTCTGGCGCAGTGCTTCGTACAGCACGACAGCCACCGAATTAGACAGATTCAGGGAACGTATTTCACTCAACATCGGAATCCGCACACATCTGTCTTTGTTATGCGCAAGAATCTCTTCCGGGATTCCTGCACTTTCTTTTCCAAACATAATATAGCAATCCTCTTCGTAAGACACTTCTGTATACACATTCTGCCCCTTTGTAGTTGCCATATAAATCTTGGCTCCCGGATTTTTCTCCAGAAACTCCTGATAATTCACATAAGTTGTCACATCCAGATCTTTCCAGTAATCCATACCTGCCCTCTTGATCTGTTTTTCATTCAGACGGAATCCAAGAGGCTCGATCAGATGCAGGCGTGTACCTGTTGCCACACAGGTACGTCCGATATTTCCGGTATTTGCCGGAATCTCCGGCTCATACAGAACAATATTCAATTTAGCCATAATCTACGCTTCCTTTTTCTCCTCACGGAGCTTCTGTATAAAACGCTCCATACGGTCTAATGCTTCTTTTAATGCTTCCAGTGAATATGCATAGGAAATTCGTAAAAAACCTTCCCCACAGGCTCCAAATGCGGTACCAGGAACAACTGCTACTTTTTCTTCCTGCAAAAATCTGGTTGCAAACTCATCGGAAGTCATGCCGAATTCTTTGATACACGGAAATGCATAAAAGGCGCCAAATGGCTCAAAACACTCCAGTCCCATCTCTTTGAAACGATGTATCAGATAACGACGGCGGCCATTGTACTCGTCACGCATATGTGCCACATCCTCATCACCGTTTTTCAGTGCGGAAACTCCCGCATACTGACTGGTGGTTGGCGCGCACATAATGGCAAACTGATGAATTTTCAGCATCTGCTGTAATATCACCTGTGGACCACATGCATATCCGATACGCCATCCTGTCATTGCATGGGATTTTGACAGACCGTTAATATAAATGGTACGGTCTCTCATTCCAGGCATAGAAGCAATGGATACATGGCCATCCTCGGTATAAGTCAGTTCTGAATATATCTCGTCTGTGATAACATAGAGATCATTTGCAACGATCAGATCCACGAGATCTTCCAGGTCACTTCGCTCCATTACCGCACCAGTCGGATTATTCGGAAACGGAAGTACCAGAATCTTTGTCTTCGGTGTAATGGCAGATTCCAGCTCTTCTCTGGTCAGACGAAACTGGTTTTCTGCTTTCAGCTGGATAACCACAGGCACGCCACCTGCCAGCTTTGCACAGGGCAGATAAGATACATAACTTGGCTGCGGAATCAGTACTTCATCCCCCGGATCAAGCATTGCACGCATTGCGATATCAATTGCCTCACTTCCACCGACAGTAACCATAATCTCGTGATTATAATCATATTCCAAACCATATTTCCGATTCAGAAAATTTGCTATCTCAATTTTTAATTCTTTCAAACCGGCATTTGAAGTGTAGAACGTTCTTCCTTTTTCCAGAGAATAGATACCCTCATCACGCACATGCCATGGTGTGTCAAAATCCGGCTCACCAACACCAAGAGAAATTGCATCCTTCATTTCACTTACAATGTCAAAAAACTTACGGATACCGGATGGTTCAATTTCTGTAATTACTTTTGATAATGGGTTTCTCATGGTGTCATCAGCATCCTTTCATCTTTTTCTTTTTCTGCCATAATGGTTCCGTGATCTTTGTACTTCTTCAGGATGAAGTTTGTTTTTGTACTCAGTACGGATTCAAGCGGTGAAAGTTTGTCTGATACGAACTGTGCTGCTTCACGCAGGGTACGTCCCTCGATAGTTACAAGCAGATCATAACTTCCGGAGATCAGATAAACTGCATTTACCTCCGGATAGTTGTAGATACGCTCTGCGATCTTGTCAAATCCCTGTCCTCTCTGCGGGGTAACGCTTACCTCGATCAGAGCGGTTACTTTTTCAATATCTGTTTTGTCCCAGTTGATCAGTGTATGATAACCACAGATGATATGATCAGCTTCCATAGCAGCAAGTTCATTTGCCACACTGATTTCATCCTCTCCGAGAATGATTGCCAGCTCTTTGATATCAATACGACTGTTTTTTTCTATAAAAGTTAAAATTTTTTCACGCATTGTCAGTTTCTCCTTCACATTTCTCAACATTGTTCAAGAATGTTCTTGTCATTCTTGCTGCAACTTGCGCATCATATAATGTATGGCATATTTTTTCTGCGCATCGCTGCATCCTTTTATACTCGCAGACACTTCCAGATCTTTTTTCTCTCTGCCCCATACCGCATTCAACAGAATTATCCCAAAAGACCTAGTATATCTGCTCTCCCGCTCGCGGTGGCTCCAGGAATCTGCGTTCTTCCTCATTGATCACAACCCGGTCATTGTCCGCTGTCGCCTTTCCTACTACAACTGCCGGGATTCCCTGCTGTTTCAAATCCAGGACCAAACGATTACCATCCTCCGCCGCCAGTAACAGACTGCCGGTGGATCCCATCTGATATGGATTGAGGTCAAAAAATTCACAGATTTCTACTGTTTCCTGCCGAATTGGGATTTTCTTTAATTCGATTTCAAGTCCGACGCCAGAAGCTTCCGCCAGTTCCCACAAAGCTCCGAAAATACCGCCCGTGGTTACGTCATGCATGGCTCTCACGCCAGACTTCATGGCAGTAGCAGCCTCCGGAATAATGGAAAAATACTGTTCAAACCGCTCTGCGTCATCCAGCAAATGCTGTGGATACCGTGATAATAAAGCTTCCCTGCGGCTGCGGACAAGTTTCGCCGTTGCCTCAAGGCTGATCCACTTGGTCACGACAATGTCATCACCTGGTTTCGCTCCTGCCGTGGTGGAAAGCATTTCCTTCTTTGCTTTTCCCACCGCCGCGATGGAAACCACCGGTCGATTCACTGCATCTGTCACTTCCGTATGTCCGCCCAGAACCTGTACCTGTAATGGTTCACATTCTTTCGCAATGGTCTGAACCATTTTGCGCATTTCCGGCTCTTCCACCTCAGGCGGAAGTAATGCAGTAAGCATCAGTCCCACCGGTTTGGCGCCCCCGGCGGCCAGATCGTTCAGATTGGCATGCACCGCACAGCGTCCGTCCAGCGAATCATGCCAGATCACCGGATCAGAGGACAGCACGATCACTTCATCTTCTGCCACGGAAATTGCCGCACAGTCCTCGCCGACTCCCGCTGCCAGTAATACATCCGGGCGTTTCAAATGCAGTTGTTTTAATATAGAACGTTTTAAAACGCTCTCTGCTATTTTTCCCTGTTTCATATTGATTATTTATCCCTTATTATGTAAAGCAATAATTTCTTCTCATACGAGTGTGCATTATTTACACAAAGGCTGTCGTATCGGACAGCCTTGCCATGTTATCTCAGTCTGCGTTGAACCTCCGGCTAAGATAAACGCTCTGCGAGAATGTGCTGTGATTCTGAGAAGAATATGTCAGCTTACACTGATCAGAATCACGCACCAGTTCTCACTGTGTTAGATTTGAATTTTATTGTCCGGCAGACTGATCCTGCTGTGCAGCTGTATCTGTTCCCTGCTGTGTCTGATCCTGCGTCTGTCCCTGCTGCACAGAACCTGCAGGCTGCTGCGTCTGATCCGTTGTTTGATCAGCATTCGGATCTGTTGTCTCCGGCTGCTGTACCGCATTTTTCCACTGCGCTGCCGCTGCACGGATGGTTCCCTCATCCTGTGTCGCAATTGCAGCTTTCATAGCGGCTGTTGCCTCTGCATTTGCAGAAGAAACTCCTACGGAATAAATTGCCGGTGAGGCCTTATATGTGGTCTTGTTAAAAATATCTCTGCTCTGTTCCACACCGTCTACTGTCACAACTTTCCATAAGCGGGCAGATTTTCCCGTATGGGCACTCTGTGTCTTTGTAATGGTTCCAACTGCATCTGAGGACTCCTGGAATTTCACTCCCGGGTCTGTGGTGCTCAGCGTTTCACTTACAAAGGATATCTTGCGGTTTGCTGCTCTGGTCTCCTGTCCATAAATAGTAAATGAGATCTTTGATCCACTTGCATAACTCTCGATATAAATCGGAGCTTCTGTGTTATTTTTAAATTTAAAATCCTTATATTCGCCTGCGATAGCTGCATCCGCAGATGGATCCACATAATTTACGATCATGGAATGTCCGGAACGCTCTGTCACTTCCAGTTCTGCCCGGATCACTGCATTATATAAGGTAGTAGATACCTGACAGATTCCGCCGCCGTAAGCATCTACGGTTGTTCCGTTTTCATAGGCACCTGCAAGTTTATAGCCGTTCTCCGCATTAAATGGAGAAACCGTATTGTATACAGAAAATTCTTCTCCCGGATAGATTACGCTACCGTTGATCTTCTTGCTTCCGTTGGCAATATTTGCCTTTCTGCCGGATGCGGAAGATGCATAATTCGTGGTAAATGTACCAAGTACATCCTTTACTTTTTCCAGTTCTTCACGGGATCCTTTCGGCTTGCTGATCTCAGCTGTCAGTTCCACAGTATTGTTCTCTTTCCAGCCATCCTGCAGGCTTTCGTCGATCGCCTCCACAGATTTTGCCACATCGACAACGATACCATCCTGACCATCGATCACCTGAAAAGAGCCGTTTTCTCTTGTCAGTCCGAAATCCACTGCATCCCGATTCAGCTCAGATGCATGTTCTTCCAGATATGCGGTTGTTTTCTCAGAATCAACAATCAGCGGCAGATGGAACACTTTATCCTCATGCTCCAGATCTTTGCCTGCTTTATAACGGGCGATCAGGTTTCCGCTTTTCCCGTATGCAACGGCTTCATCTACACTCTCCTGATTTTCCCATGTCACGCCCAGATCTTCTGCTGTCGCTTCCACAGACACATCATTGATTGTCAGCGTAACGGTCTGTTCCGCCAGACCATCCACATAATCCTGAACAGCATCAATCGCTTCTTCTTTTGTCATTCCGCCCACTGCCACGTCACCGACAAAAATACGATCAGCGATGACAGAATTTTCACTTTTTTTCGCCTGAGCAGTCTGATGACCGACTCCTGCTGCCAGCAGTACTGCCGCACCAAGCACCGGTAATACTCTGATCCATTTTTTCATTCCATGTTCACCTTTCTATATTAACAGTGCGGATAATATTCCTGTTACCACCATGGCCACAAGTACAATGATTACAACAATTGAGGCCAGCACTCTTTTTTTCTTTGATTTTTTATACATGTTCTGAGCCCTCCTGTCTCGGAATTCTTCCATACTTCGCATAAATTTTGTCAATCATACGCGATGCTTCACCCTTTGTCAGACTGTCAATTTCGATATCAAATTCTATTCTATGATAAATCAGCAAATGATTCAAGTCTCTTTTTTGCGCCGGAGTCAGCGGACCCTGCTTTTTCACTTTGTAATTCAGATGTTTCGGCACAAAAATTCCCGGCTCCTTCTCCTGATACGCTTCCTGCAGCAATAAAAACAGTTCCGCCGTCGCCCGGGCATCGTCCACAGCACGGTGTGCATGATCCCTGTGAATCTGAAAAAAATCACACAACGCTTCTAATGACTTTTTCTCCGGCTCTTTCAAAACTTTCCGGGCAATTTTTAACGTGTCAATAGCTTCCCGATCCCAGGAAATCCCCTGATTGACCGCGCATTGTTTCAAAAATCCATAGTCAAAGATCACATTGTGTCCCAGCAACGGTGCATCTCCTGCAAACTCCAGAAATTTCTGCAGCGCTTCTTCTGCCTCCGGCGCATCCACCACCATCTCTGATGTGATTCCGGTCAGCTCCGTAATCCGGTCATCGATCTTTCGATGCGGATTTACAAAAGTCTGAAAGGTATCCAGGATTTCTCCCCGGTGCAGCCGCACTGCACCAATTTCCAGAATCCGGTCTGTTTTTACCTGCAGCCCGGTCATTTCCAGATCAACTGCGATCAGTTCCGTCATTGGTTTCATGCCGTCTCTCCTTCCATCTGTGCATCTGTGATCACAGTAATGGTCGCCTCATTTGTCAGCGGATTTCTGGTCTCATAGTCAAATAAAAACCACAACGGTTCTCCTTCCTGACGATACTTTCCTTCCTCATCCAGCCAGTAAAAAAGTTCCAGATGGCAATATTTTTTCTCCATTCCATGGGCTCGCAGATATCTTGATGTCTTTTTCTTCTCCAATGCAAGGTCCTGCGCCCACGCCGGCCGACTCTTTGATTTTTCAATTTTATACAGGTCAAACATCAGCGCTTCCTGATAAGCATCTCTCCGTTCCGGATCCACAGATATCGCAAAATCCAGCACAATTTCCGTCCGACGGACACGATTATGATTACAGTCCAGATACCCGTTATTTCTATAATAATGTCCCATATCCAGAAACATCTGAAATGCGCTGTCATACTGCTGCTCCAAAATCCCAAGATACGTCAGAAACTGTCCACTGTTATAATGAGTTTCTACCATTTCTTCCACCAGACGGATTTCCAGCATCTCATCATAGGAAACCCATTTACTCGCCAGTACCTCATATGGCGGTTTTGTATGATAAACCAGACCGTACTCCGCAGCATGTTCATACATATAAGAACCTTTCAGCACTTTTAAAAAACCCAGTTGAAGCTGCTGCGTATGCAGTGCATAAATATCGTCAAAAGACTGCTGAAATCTCTGATAATCCTCAAATGGCAGTCCCGCGATCAGATCCAGATGCTGGTGAATATTTTTTCCGGCTTTGACACGGTTCACTGCCCGATACACTTCCTCCAGACGCATGGTACGATGAATTTCACGGATTGTCGCATCGTTTGTGGACTGTACACCAATTTCCAGCTGTATCAGCCCCGGACGCATATCAGAAATCAGCTCCAGTTCATCCTCTCTGAGCAGATCCGCAGAAATCTCAAAATGAAAATTCGTGATTCCGTTATCGTGTTCCTTGATATACTTCCAGATTCCCATGGCATGTTCATGCTGACAATTAAACGTACGATCCACAAATTTTACCTGCGGTACTTTTGCGTCAATAAAAAACTGCAATTCATTGTATACAAGCGGCAAACTCCGGAAACGCAGTTTTTTGTCCACGGAAGACAGACAGTAACTACAGGAAAATGGACATCCACGGCTGGATTCATAATAAATAATCCGGTGTTCAAAATCTTTCAGATTTGCATAGCAAAACGGCAGTTCATCCATCGGAAGCAGGCTGCGCAGCGGCTGGATTGCCACGGTTCCGTCCACTCTGCGATAGGAAATACCGTCAATTTTTTCTAACAGATCCTCATTTAACTCTGATAAATCAGCTGACTTCTTCTCTTGTTCAGTCTCTGCATCTTCTGTCCCTTTTTGTTCCTTTTCACTGTTCTCTGTCAAAAGCTGTGCCTCTTGTTTACATTGTTTGAAATAATCGCACAATTTTGTCAGTGTCCGTTCGCCCTCCCCCATCATAATTCCTGTGATGGCCGGATTATCCTTCAGGAAACGCTCTGTTTCAAAAGATGCCTCCGGACCGCCAACCCAGATTGGTACTTCCGGTCGCAGTTTATGAAATTCGGCTGCCAGTTCCCTGACATACTCCACGTTCCATATATAGCAGGAAAAAAGCAGCACATCCGGCTTCTGACGATAGATTTTTTCCAAAATATCGTCCAGCTGATTGTTGATCGTATATTCCGCCCGTTCTATCTTATGCCCGTGTGCCTCAGCGTAGGCCTGCAGGGAATAAACGGCCAGATTTGAATGAATGTATTTCGCATTGATTGCCGTCAATAAAATTTTCATCTGAAATGCTCCATCTCTCTTTTCTCTATCTTGTATCTGTCATTACTTTTTCTTATCATTTTCACATCTTAAGCATTTCATACGATACCACAAACCCGAAAAAAAGGGAAGAAAAAATGCAGCTACAAAACCTCATTCCAAAGGACTTATAACTGCATTCCTTACATGTAAAGTGGACATTCACAATCCACTTTTGCTAAAGAAGAAATCACCCCTGATCTTATTATGCCTTGCTGTATACCCACAAATTTTTCATCTGTGACGTAATTTCTTCCAACTTCCAGCTTTTATCACTGTTTTCACGACTGTTCGGATCATTTACCGTAACATCTCCATTAGATGTTACCCCAGTCAGCACGATAAAATGTCCGGTTGTGGTAAAATCGCCCGGTCCCATAATGCAGATGATGGGATGACCGTCCCTCAGTTTACTGCGAATCGTATCAGCATCCAATCCCAGTTCATTTGCATACAGACCAAGATTATCGGCAAGTCCTGTCATCATATCCCAGGAAGAACCGCTGCCATTGACATAGTAGTCATCCGCTTGCGCCATTTTTGCTACCGCGTAAGGATTCATGTTCAAATTTCCGGTCAATCCTACGCAGACCATAGAAAGTGCGGTCGGTCCGCAACCGGTCACTGCCAGGAAATTATCGCCATAGGTTTTATAGCCCCAACGCTCGTCCCACTGAATAAAAAGTGGTATTTTTCCATCCGTCATATCTCCGGAAATATCAATATTTTCATTGCTCCCGTCATCATTTATATGTTTTTTATAATCCAGAACAAATTCTCTTGCCTCCGGATTTTTCTCATACAAACGAATCAAACTGTCCGGATAACCTTCCGCCTGAAGTTCTGAGCTAGAAATCACACCGAAGGACGCCCTGACACGATCGATCATTCCGTTTTTTCCACATACTACAACTGCCAGGATCACCAGAACAATTGCCAGAAACGTTTTTCTTCTTCTGGCTCTGCGCCGTCTCTTTTGCTGTTTTATACTCATCCTTTTTTTCATATTTCATCTATCTCCCTATGTCGATGTATACAAAGTTACCCTGTGCATACATCTTCTTTCTGTCTTACTGTAATCCATAATAAGTATTTTTCTCTTTCCTCTAGTAAAGCACATCTATATTGGAAATATTTAAATATAACCTGTCCAAAAACTTACGATTTTCTTACAGAAATCTTATTTCTGTATAATCTGCACTGCTTTTATCTGTGTCCTTGCACATTTTTCCGGTAAAAGTTAAAATAAAGACAGTTGTAAAGCGGACATTCGCAATCCGCTTTCGCTACTTGCTCATGAACGCAGTCGCTTTGCGACCTGTCAGTAGGGGCTTTTAACTCCCACTGACATGAGCATTCCCCTTACCCACCGCTTAGTGCCCTACGCACTTGAAGCGAGGGAATGCTTATTCTGCGTTCAAATTTTATAAGTTATGTTTTGTATACCTATGACAGAACTTTATAGAAACATTAATAGATAGGAAGGAAGATTTGCATGATTGCAAGAACAGATATTTTTAATATTAACTTCTATAAAAAAGAACGTTTTCATGGCAGCTACAAAGGCATGCATTATCGCATTGAAAAATATGCACCGGAAGAAGACGATACCGTACTGCGTGTGACCGTATGGCCGGGACCATATAATTTTGATACTACACCGGATGAACAGAAAACCTCCACCAGCTACCCGTTTACTAATGATGGGCTGACAGAGGTTTGCGATTATTTAAATAGTTTTTATATGGAACACTATTGCAACTAAAACAATTCTTGTTTAGGGAATCTTAGAACAGGATGTGACAAAAACTCCAATGCAGGCACGACGGATTTCCTATCTTCGCTGCGCCGCCTATCTCCTAAGCGGAGGTTTCACCTCCACTTAGAATAGCTTCGCATGAATGTGCAGAGATTCGGCTTTGAAATATGTCTGCTACGCAGACCCGAATCTCGCACCAGAACTTGCCAGAGCAAGTTCTGATTAAATTCGCGAACTCACCAACAGCAAAAGCAGCTGTTGGCTCAGACACACTCCCGCGGTCGAGCTATGCTCGCTCCGATAACGGAAATTCGTCTACCGCCTTGCCTTGGAGTTTATGCTCACATCTTGTTCTATTTACGCCGTGGCACCGCGTGACACGCATGCATATACTTCACTGAAATAATAAGCACTATGCTGCATGCGCAGATTAACATATCGAAAGATGACTTGCATGTAAGCGCTTGGCTATGGACGCTACCCTTGACAGAAGAAAAAAAGAACGGCTTTCCCT
>CAKRKO010000023.1 GCA_934358495.1 uncultured Eubacterium sp.
AAATGGATGGTGATTTGTATGGCAGCAAAACAGGATTATTATGAATTACTCGGCGTTGCAAAAAATGCAGACGCCACAGCGATAAAAAAAGCATATCGAAAACTTGCAAAGAAGTATCATCCGGATACCAACGCCGGAGATCCGGTTGCAGAGCAGAAATTTAAGGATGTGACGGAAGCCTATACGATCCTGAGTGATCCGGAGAAACGGAAACTGTACGATCAGTTCGGCCATGCAGCCTTTGACGGCAGTATGCCGGAGGGCGGTGCTTATCAATACAGTGGAGCCGGTGCCGGTCAGAATGGCGGTTATCAGGAATTTCATTTTAACGGTGCAGATATGGGTGACATGTTCGGTGATATCTTCGGGGATATGTTCCATGGAAGATCCAACGGTGGTGGAAGAAGTTACAGTTTCCACAGTGATGGAAATGGTGGATTTCATCAGTATTACAGCAACGGATCGGGTGCCGGCGGATTCGGACAGGATGGCCATTTTGGAGACTTTGGCAGCAGCGGCGGTTTTGGCAGAGGTCAGTTCCGGCAGAAAGGAAGCGACATTCATGCAGATGTCACCGTAAGTTTTGATGATGCTGCGTTTGGATGTGAGAAAATGATTCATCTGCAGGATGGAAACGGTCAGATACAGTCCCTGAAAGTCAATATCCCGGCAGGTATCGATACCGGTAAAACCGTACGTCTGAAAGGCAAGGGAAATCGGGGATTTAACGGTGGCGAAGCCGGTGATCTGCTGCTGAAGGTGACGGTTGGCGACAGAGCCGGATTTGAACGGAAAGGTATGGATGTGTATACCAACATTACAATTCCGTTTACCACAGCAGTTCTTGGTGGTGAGGCCGTTGTGCCGACATTAACTGGAAACGTGGTCTGCAGTATCCGTCCGGGTACACAGTCCGGAAGTAAGATCCGTCTGAGGGGCAAAGGCATTGTATCGATGAAAGATAAGAATATCCATGGGGATGAATATGCAGTTGTCCAGATTCAGGTACCGAAGAATCTGAATGAGACAGCGAAGGAAAAACTGAGAGAGTTTGCGAAAGCCTGCTAATAAAAAATGTTGAAAAAAGAAAGAAGTGTTTTCTGAGGAATGCTTCTTTCTTTTTTTGTGCGGAAACGCATATTTTTGAGAAAAATATTCAACTGGCGGAAAAATCAGGATTTCAAATTGACAGCGATTCTTCGGTCTGCTAAAATTGCAAAATGTTAGTTAACACAAACAAAAATTACGTACAAGAAACACACATTATGCAAAAAGAACAAGTGTTAGCAAAAACAAAAAGGAGGAGCATATGAAAAAGACCTGGAAAAAAATAACATCGCTGTTCTTGTCATTGTTGCTCATGCTGTCTATGGTGGTGACACCGGTTATGGCAGCAGAGGCAAAGGATGCAGCGAAAGACGCACCATCGGAGGTAAAAGAATGTGTACATAATGGTTTCTGGACAGACAATATCAATCTCCGATTCGAAGATACAGCCTGGCTGAATGCAGTAAACAGCGTGACTGTCAATGGTACTGCATATACAAAAGGAATGATTAATTCCTTTAGCAGTGATACCAATGTATGGGGTATCGGAACGGCAGCCGGAGCTTATGATTCTTTCAAAGCACTTCAGATCGCCAGTCCATCAGGTATCACATATCCGCTGACAATGGCGATTACAGCAGACGGATACAAAGATCTGACCGTAAAAGTAGAAAAAAACGGATATGATTACACTGCTTCGGTCGTAGCAAATAAACAGCCTGCTGAGAAAACTTATACAGCAGAGGCAGAAGCAAGTGCACATGGAGTCGTAGCGTTAAGTGCTGTCAAAGATCTGAAAGAAGGCACAACTGTGACGGTAACATTGACACCGGATGATGGTTATGAACTGGATACAATCCGGGTGACAGGTGAGAATGGCACAGCCGTTGCGCTGGAAAAAGAGTCTGAAACGGTATATACGTTTACTATGCCGGCAGAAAATGTGAGTGTAAAAGCTGCATTTAAAGAGGCTGCACCGAAGAAAATCGAACTCAGTGATGTAAAGATTGCCACTGATTATTTTGGAAATGCGTGGGAAGTCTCATTTAAAAATGCTGGCGGTTATGCAGCAGCTGTCACAGGTGTGAAAGTAAACGGAACAGATTGGGAGCAAACTGCTTACAGCCCGTCTGCAGGCGGAAAATACTATGTGAATACATCTGACAACAAACTGGTATTTGCAGCAAAAGATTACAGCACTGCACCGGTTATTCCGGTATTAAAAAGCGGAGACGTGATCACGGTAAGCGCAAAGGGATATGAAGATCTGACCATGAAACTTGTCATTGATACCGACGGAAAAGCATCTCTGACAGAAGATGACGGTCAGGGTGATCCCTACCAGCTGTTTGTAAAAATCAAAGGAACTTTTGACAGTGCGATCACAGGACAGAAAAATTATGATACGGTGTCCGGTGCAAGTACCGGTGGAGCAAATTCCAACAAAAACAGTGATGTTACCGTATACGGTGCATTGGTAAAAAAAGGAGAAGAACCAGCGGCCGGTGACTGGGAAGAACTGGATAATCTGTCAAAAATCAACCTGAACGGCAAAAAATGCAGTGTCAGCATCCTTCCGGATACCGCAAATGGTACATCCGCAGATTGTGACAGCGGTATGCAAGGGGTCTATATGACCATCAGCAGTGGAGTGACTCTGAGTGGAATACCGAAGGATGCAGGAAATTATCTTGTTTCCGTATCAATCGAAGATATGCAGGGTCGTACGGCAGTCAGCAACACGCTTCCATTTCATGTATACACCGGGGAAGAGACACTGGCAGAAGAACTGGTTACAGAAAATCTGAAACACTATGCCGGCGGAAAATATGCATGGAATATTATGGAACCATGGGCAATCAAAAACTTTGGCAGCAATGTCGAAGGGGAAAAAGAGAGCGTTCGTGTACCGAAGGAGCTGGCGGCATGGTTTGGCTCCAAGAGCAGCGGACTTTATGGATACCTTGGTTATGATCTGGCATGGAAAGAGGTAGAAAAAGGAACTATTCCACAGACCTTGTACATCCCCGACGGCTGTGATCTGACACTTACAAACATGAAAGTGCTCAGCAGTGTCCGCATTGTAGTAGAAAAAGGTGGTAAACTGACACTGAATGACTCTGTGGTACAGGGAATGCTTGATGTAAAAGCCGGTGGAACATTTTCCATGAATTATGATGCATTTCATGAGGAGTTTACAACAGGTGCTTCCATCTGCGGACAGCTTCGGCTGGAGGATGGTGCTGTATTGGAAAACGCAGCCATTTATTCCCATGCAAACTATCTGGCAAACGGAAATCTGACAGATCGTACAACTTCTGAGCCGGTAGTAACTGCAACCGGAAATGTAACCATCAAAGGCAACGTATATATTGCGGGTGACGATGCCGGAAGTGAGATCGGACAGACGGCTTTGCGTGTGTCAAATGGAACATTGCATCTGGAAGATGATGCACAGCTGGTTGCTTACGGCGGAAGCGGTAAGACCTTACTGTATACGGATGGTGGTACAGCAATTGAACTGGATGACGCAGTAATCGAAGGAAACGGTCAGGTTACCGCTATCGGAGGAGATGTTCTCTGGGGAAATGGTGGAAATGCAGTATCCGGAAACGGTGTGATCACTGCAAACGCTGCATTTTTACAGGGGGCAACTGCAAGTTCATCCAGGCATGCAGCACCGGGACAGGCCATTGACGGAACGGTATATGTGACAGGCCCAAACCGCCACATGGCAAACGGTACCGTCATTGACAATGGGGATGACCCGCTGGCGAGTCTTTACTGGAAGACGGGGATTGATGCAGAAGCACCACTGGATCAGTTTGTGACGGAGAAAGTGACAAAAGGAATTTCAGTGGCTGATATTGAGAATCAGACTTATACCGGAAAAGAACTGACACCGGTAGTCAAAGTAACCGATAAAAACGATGAGACAAAAGTACTGGAAGAAGGTAAAGATTACTTTATCCGTTATGAAGCTCCGGCAGAGAGAGCAGCAGGAAATGGTTTTTCAGCGGCTGGTACTTATGACGTAACAGTAACCGGAATCGGGGACTACTATGGAACCGTGGCAAAGACATTTACCATTGAGCCGAAACAGGATGATTCCAATAACAACGGATCTGATAAGAATAACGGCAGTGACAATAACGGAACAGATAGTGGGTTAAATAACAGCTTCGGCAATAATGCAAACAGCAATGGAGCAAACGCCGGTTCCGGTAATCATGGAACAGGTAGTTCCGGTAATAACGTTTCGAACAACGGAAGCAATGCTGGAATGATTACTTCTGGTACAACAAATGCAGATCAGACCGTAAATGGAACCCAGACATCCGATGCAGCCACCAACACAGCTGCTGCATCTGCGGTACCGAAGACAGCAGACAGCAATGGAATGATTCTCTGGTTTGTATTGATAGCACTTGCAGGAGGTGCATGGACAACGATCGTATGCGCAAACAGACGCAGACAGTAATGCTTCTGGCGTGTTCCATATAACCGGTGCATAGGATGAGAAAAACAGAATAGCAAAAGAAACGATTTAAAGCAGTCTTTCAGTTGATGGACTGCTTTTTCGTTTGACAGGAAAGTACGATGAATTACGAGAAGTTCCTGTCAAACAAAAGCACTTTCTTGTGGACATGAGGAAGCCTGCGTGATATACTTAAAAAAAGCATTGTTCAATAGGAAATATGTTTTGTAGATGATTTATATGCGAGAGTGTACGATGTGCCGTGATTCTGAGAAGAGTTAGTCAGCTTACTCTGACCGGAATCACGCACCAAGTCTCACAAACGTTCGACTTGAATAGCAAACCGGTTGAAAAACCGGGACGCAAAGCCAGAAGGAGCTAAAGTCAGATAGAAATCTGATCATGCTAGCCGGTTGCATCATACCTCGATAAAGATAAAAGGTAAGTGTTAAGTTGGTATTATGGAAAAAGTTCCTGTAAATTTTTATTTACATGGGACTTCTTTTGCTATATACCACACGTTTTACTGAAAAGAAGAAAAGGAACTTGAGATAAGAAGAATATGAATGAAAAGCAAACAATACTTATTGTAGATGATTCGAAATTTAACAGGGATATATTAAAGGAGATTCTCGGAGAAACGTATCATTATCTGGAAGCGGAAAACGGAAATCAGGCCATTCAGCTGGTAGGAGATAATCTGGGAATCGATCTGATACTTTTGGATATCCATATGCCACAGATGGATGGTTTTGAAGTTCTGGAAATGATGAACAAAAGTCAATGTATCAATGAAACACCTGTAATTATGATCTCTTCGGAAGAATCTGTTACTATGATGCGCAAAGCATATGAAATGGGAATTACAGATTATATTACACGGCCGTTTGACACTGTTATTGTAAAAAAAAGAGTGCAAAATACATTGGATCTTTATGTAAACCAAAAACGTCTGATCAATGTAGTTGTTGATCAGGTTTACGAAAAAGCAGAAAATAATAATATTATGATCCGGATTCTGAGTAATGTACTGGGATCCCGTAACAGTGAGAGCAGCGAACATATCCTGCATATCCGGACAGCAACAGAATTGATGCTGAGAAAACTGATAAAAATATCGGATACCTATCATTTGACAGAGGCAGACATTGCTTTGATCACAACGGCATCTTCTCTTCATGACATCGGTAAGATCCGTATTCCGGAAGAAATATTGAACAAACCGGGAAAACTGTCTGATGAAGAATTTAAGATCATGAAAACGCATAGTGAACTGGGAGCATCTATCATTCGGGATATGCGCTTTCCTCAAAATCATCCGCTGGTACATACTGCGTGGGAAATCTGCAGATGGCATCATGAAAGATGGGATGGAGGCGGTTATCCGGATGGACTGAAAGGCGAAGAAATACCAATCTCCGCACAGGTGGTATCGATTGTCGATGTATATGATGCACTTACCAGTGAAAGATGTTATAAGAAAGCATTTGATCATGATACGGCAATGAACATGATCCTGGATGGACAATGCGGACAGTTTAATCCGATTCTGCTGAAATGTTTGAGAGAACTGAGCCTTCCATTTTCAAAAATGCTTAGTACCGAGATGAATGATAATAAATATTATCATGAAGTACAGAGTCTTTCGAATGAAATACTCAGTGATAAATCCTTACCGAATCGAAACTATTCACAGAGTGTTCTTAAAATCCTGCAGGAAAAGATTGATTTCTTTAAAACAAACAGTGGAATGAATTCGATTGATTACAATGCATTGTCAGGTCAATTAATGATACTGAATGAAAAACAGCAGATCTTATGTCAGAGAAATGCTTCAAAGTTTGATCTGTTCAGAGAATTCGGAGTAAGTGAAGAAGATAGTCAGCAGATTCAGGTTCTGCTACATCAGACATCTGTACAAAATAAAGAACTTTCGGTGCAGATAAAAGCGAAGGTGGAAAATAAGAGGCAGATGTATAAGCTGAAACTGCACACATTGTGGTCTCCGTTAAAGAAAGACGAATATATAGGGATTATCGGATATTTTGATACGATATAAAGTCCGTGATAACAAAGAGTGGAAAACAAGTGGGGAGAGTTGTAATGAAAAAGAAAAAATGGAATAAGTTACTTGCGGTATTTCTAGTGATGGCGACAGTTCTGTCACTTCTGGCAGGCTGTGGCGGAAAGCGTGCAGAAAAAGAAGACGCGGAAACAATTACCGTGTATTTATGGAGCACAAACCTGTATGAAGCATATGCACCATACATCCAGGAACAGCTTCCGGATATCAATATTGAATTTGTAGTAGGCAATAATGATCTGGATTTTTACAGGTTTCTTGAGGAAAATGGTGGATTGCCGGATATTATAACCTGCTGTCGTTTTTCGCTGCATGATGCAAGTCCGCTCAAAGACAGTCTGATGGATCTTTCCACAACCAATGTGGCCGGTGCGGTCTATAATACATACCTGAACAATTTTATGAATGAAGATGGAAGCGTAAACTGGCTTCCGGTGTGCGCGGATGCTCATGGATTTGTCGTGAACAAGGATCTGTTTGAAGCGTATGATATTCCGCTTCCGACCGATTATGAAAGCTTCGTTTCTGCCTGCCAGGCATTTGACAAAGCAGGAATCCGTGGGTTTACGGCAGACTATTTTTATGATTATACCTGTATGGAGACTTTGCAGGGCTTATCCGCATCTGAGCTGTCTTCCGTAGACGGACGCAAGTGGCGTACTTCCTACAGTGATCCGGGTAATACAACGCGTGAAGGTCTGGACAGTACTGTCTGGCCGGAGGCTTTTGAACGTATGGAGCGGTTTATCCGGGATACAGGATTGAGCCGGGATGATCTGGAGATGAATTACGATGATATTGTTGAATTGTATCAAAGTGGTAAGCTTGCCATGTACTTTGGCACCTCTGCCGGTGTAAAAATGTTTCAGGATCAGGGCATTAACACTACATTTCTTCCATTTTTTCAGGAGAACGGCGAAAAATGGCTGATGACGACACCGTATTTCCAGGTGGCTTTAAATCGTGACCTGACAGAGGATGAAACACGCCGGAAGAAAGCAATGAAGGTACTGAGTACCATGCTTTCCGAGGATGCACAGAACCGGATCATCAGTGATGGACAGGATCTGTTAAGCTACAGTCAGGATGTCGATATCCATCTTACGGAATATCTGAAAGATGTGAAACCTGTGATTGAAGAGAACCATATGTATATCCGGATTGCATCAAATGATTTTTTCTCTGTTTCCAAGGATGTAGTATCTAAGATGATTTCCGGAGAATACGATGCAGGACAGGCCTATCAGTCATTTCATACGCAGCTCATTGACGAAAAAACAACTTCTGAGAAAGTAGTATTGAATTCAGAGAAGTCTTATTCCAACCGCTTTCATAGCAGCGGAGGAAATGAGGCATATTCGGTTATGGCAAACACGTTGCGTGGCATTTATGGGACGGATGTGCTGATCGCAACCGGAAACAGTTTTACGGGAAATGTGCTGAAAGCCGGCTATACAGAAAAAATGGCAGGCGACATGATCATGCCAAATGGTCTTTCTGCTTACAGCTGCAAGATGAGTGGGGCTGAACTGAAAGAAACAGTCAGAAATTTTGTAGAAGGCTATCCGGGCGGCTTTCTTCCGTTTAACCGGGGTTCTCTGCCTGTGTTCAGTGGGATTTCTGTGGAACTCATGGAAACGGAGGATGGTTATACAGTGCGCAAAGTAACAAAGGATGGGAAAAAAGTGCAGGACAATGATACATTCACGGTAACCTGCCTTGCAACTCCGCAACACATGGAAGCGTATCCGGCGGATCAAAATATGGTATTTGCTGGAGGGGAAACCTCTGTGAAAGACACCTGGACAGCATATGTTTCAGATGGCAATGCCATTCTGGCAGAGCCGGAAGATTACATTAATGTGAGATGAGAAAAATGAACAGTAAAAATTATAATATAAAAAGAAAAAAACGTGTCAGGAAAAAGCCGTTAAGGATAGCTGTTTTTGTGGTTCTCTTTATCGGAATCGCCGTGACGGTTTCCCAATATTTTAAGTTTGTATCAGAAACGGTCTATGAGGAAAGTGTTTCTCATCTGACAGAGGTCTTTCACCAGTCGGATAATATGTTGCGGGAACTGACAAATAAGAATCTGACGTATCTTCATATGTGGGGCGAGAATCTTCAGCATACTTCCGGTGAAAATGAAATCCGTGATTATATAGAAAAGGCGCAGGAAGATGCCGGCTTTTTGGAGTTCTATTTTTTGTCAGCTGACGGGGACTATAAGACAGTAACCGGTGAAACGGGGTACCTTGGATTACAGGAAAATATGGAAGAGGAGATCCGGAAGGGAAATGATGTCATAACGAATGCAGCAGTTCCCGGAAAATCCCAGCTGCTTGTTTTTGCCACTCCAAATGTGCATGGAAGTTATCAGGGATTTGAATATGATGCGATTGCCATTGCTTATGAAAACGCTGATATCGTAAAAGTACTGGACATTTCTGCGTTCAACGGAAATGCCCAGAGTTTTGTTGTTCATCCGGATGGCCGTGTTGTGGTCGATCATTCTTCCGGGGCGTGGGGAAATGTGTACAATTTCTTTGGTATTCTGAGCGAGCATTCGGATATGACTGAAAAAGAGACCCTTGCGCTTTCGGAGAACTTTAAAGCGGGACAGGCAGATGCGATGCTGGTGAATCTGGATGGAAAGAACTATTATCTGGTTTATGAAAAATCGGATGTTCAGGACTGGATATTTCTGGGACTTGTAAATGCAGATATCGTCAATGCCGGCATGAACAGTCTGCAGATTAGTACGATGCTCCTTGTAGTTGTGGTCGTGCTCTGTTTTGTCTCCTTTTTTATCAGCCTTCTGATTCAAAAAAACAGGAGCAGGCTTATGAAAAAGGATACGGAGATCCTGTACCGGGATGAGTTGTTTCAAAAGCTGTCAATGAATGTAGATGATGTTTTTCTGATGCTGGATGCACAGACATATCAGGTAGATTATGTCAGTCCAAATGCGGAAAAACTACTGGGAATTACCGTAGAACAGATCCGCGAAGATATTTGTGTTCTGGGAAAACTTCATCCGGAAGAGACAGAAGATCCAAAGAAGAATTATCTGAAGGAAATCCGGGATCAGGAACAGAAGGAATGGGATTTTGAATCTCTGCATCAGAAAACAGGGGAACGCCGCTGGTTTCATATTGTCGCCATAGGCAGCGTGGTAAATGGAAAAAAGAAATATATCCTTGTTATGTCGGACCGTACTTCTGATAAAAAAATGAACCAGGCACTTTCCGAGGCTGTCCGAGCTGCAGAGAATGCAAACCGGGCAAAGAGTACATTCCTTTCCAACATGTCTCACGATATCCGGACGCCAATGAATGCGATCATCGGTTTTGCGACACTGGCGGCAAGCAATATTGAGGACAGGAAAAAGGTCAGGGATTATCTGGGCAAGATCCTTTCATCCAGTAACCATCTGCTCTCGCTGATCAACGATATACTGGATATGAGCCGTATTGAGAGTGGAAAGATCCATCTGGAAGAAACAGAGGTCAGTCTGTCGGATGTGCTTCATGATCTGAAGACGATCATCAGTGGACAGATCCATGCAAAGCAGCTGGAACTTTATATGGATGCCATGGATGTGACAAATGAAGATGTCTATTGTGATAAGACGCGGCTGAACCAGGTACTGCTGAATCTTTTGTCTAATGCGGTTAAGTTTACGCCTGCAGGTGGAACCGTTTCTGTCCGTCTGAAACAATTTCCTGGGACAGTAAAAGGCAGTGAACTATACGAAATCCGGGTAAAGGATAATGGAATCGGTATGAGTCCGGAATTTGTCCAGAAGATTTTTTCTCCATTTGAACGGGAGCGGACTTCCACAGTCAGCGGAACCCAGGGTACAGGGCTTGGCATGGCCATCACCAAGAACATTGTGGATATGATGGGCGGAAGCATTGAAGTTCAGACAGAACAGGGCAAAGGAACGGAATTTATTGTCCGCCTGCCATTCCGGATCCAGCCTGAGCATCATCGTACCGAGAAGATCGCAGAGCTGGAAGGTCTTAAGGCATTGGTTGTAGACGACGATTTTAATACCTGTGACAGTGTCACAAAGATGCTCGTAAAGGTTGGCATGCGTTCGGAATGGACCCTTTCCGGTAAGGAAGCGGTTCTCCGTGCACGGCAGTCAATGGAACTGGGTGATGCATTCCATGCGTATATCATCGACTGGCGTCTGCCGGATATGAATGGTATTGAAGTTACCCGGCAGATCCGCAGTCTTGGTGATGATACGCCGATCATTATCCTGACGGCTTATGACTGGTCAGATATTGAAGTGGAAGCCAGGGCAGCAGGGGTAACCGCATTCTGTGCAAAACCTTTGTTTATGTCAGATATCAGAGAGACGCTGCTGGCTGCGATCGGTCAGAAGCAGGCCGTGGCCGAGGATTCGATTCTTCCGGCAGCAGGTTCAAATTTCAAAGACCGGTGTATACTGCTTGTGGAAGATAATGAACTGAACAGTGAAATTGCAATGGAAATACTGAATGAATATGGTTTTCTGGTGGATACCGCAGAAAATGGAGCCGTAGCAGTGGAGAAAGTGAAAAATTCATCGCCGGGAGATTATGATCTGGTGCTTATGGATGTGCAGATGCCGGTAATGAACGGGTATGAGGCCACGAAGCAGATCCGTGCCCTGGATGATCCGGCACTGGCAGGAATTACCATCCTTGCCATGACTGCAAATGCTTTTGACGAAGACAGAAAGAAGGCCCAGGAATGCGGTATGGATGGATTTTTATCCAAGCCTATCGTGATAGAGGAATTGATTACTACCTTACAAAACAATTTAGCAGGGATGGAAGATAAATGAAAGGAAAAAGAGTGATTGCAGGCATTCTGCTTGTGGGAATCTTAGCAGTCACCCTGGCAGGGTGCAAAAACACAGAGGACAGTAAAAAAGAAACGGAAAAACCCGTCATCACGCTCGGAAGTGACAGCTATCCACCATACAATTATCTGAATGAGGATGGTATACCGACGGGCATCGATGTAGAACTGGCTACGGAAGCGTTCAAAAGAATGGGATATCAGGTGGAGGTTGTGCAGATCAACTGGGAGAAGAAAAAAGAACTGGTAGAGAGCGGAGAGATTGACTGTATCATGGGCTGTTTTTCCATGGAAGGACGTCTTGACGATTACCGCTGGGCCGGGCCGTACATAGCAAGCCGTCAGGTGGTCGCTGTAAATGAGAACAGTGAGATCTATAAACTGAGTGACCTGGAGGGAAAGAACCTGGCTGTTCAGTCCACAACCAAACCGGAAGGCATCTTTCTGAACCGGACAGATGAAAGAATCCCCAAACTGGGAAATCTGATCAGCCTGGGACACAGGGAACTGATCTATACATTTCTGGGGAAAGGCTATGTAGATGCAGTTGCCGCACACGAGGAATCTATCGTTCAGTATAGGAAGGATTATGATGCAAGCTTCCGTATCCTGGAAGAGCCTCTGATGATCACCGGAATCGGTGTCGCTTTTGCAAAAGATGATGACAGAGGAATCTGTGAGCAGATGAGCCAGACGCTGGAAGAAATGCGTCAGGATGGCACATCCCTGAAAATCATTGAAAAATATCTGGATGATCCCCAGAAGTATCTGGAGGTGGATGATCTTGGATATTAAGAGAAGTAAAAAAGAAAAACGAATCCAGCGGCTGGGTGGTCTGATTGGAATCTGTGTGGCTGTAGTCTCTCTGTTTTATTTCTTCCACGCAGAAAAAGCAGAAGCAGAGAAAAGAATGGTGGAGATTGTAAACTATGTGAAAGTGCAGTGTTCCACCTACACCCATTATAATGAATCTTCGGAATCCAAAAGTCTCCTCCGTGCCATTGAAAGTGCCAGACAGATGAGTACAAATATTAGCATGGAAACAGAAAATGGCGGTCAGCTGAGCCGGGAGTTCCTGCGAGGAAATCTGCAGACTCTCTGGGTGGATGGTATCATTGTACTGGATAAAGAAGGAAAGACGGACTGTGAATACAGCACGGATGAATCTCTGACTAATGAGCTTACGGAGTACCTGCAAAAAGAAATTATCATGGATTTTGCCGGCTATGAAGAAAGAAGCTATTCGGAACGGTTTACCAGGAAAGATGGATCACATATTGACATTGCAGCCTGTGCCAGAAAAGATGCGCCGGGTATCGTTGCGATCTACTATTATACTTCTCCTGAATTTGCGAGAAATTATACTTTGACGATACAAAGTCTTTTAAATGGCTATAGTACGCAGAAAGATGGAACGATTATTGTTGCAGATAATGGAGTAGTTGTAGCAAGTAATGATGAAAAGCTGCTGGGGCAGAGTACAACCGACAACGAAGTTGTTCAGGCAATGAAAAAGCATACAGACAGTCAGCATATTTTTCATTTGAAGAATGAAGGAACCGGATGTTACGGAATCATGCTGAAGCAGCGGGATTATTATATCTATGCATATCTTCCGGATACGGAAGTGTTCCATAACCTTCCATTAAGTGTAGCAAGTGTTATATTTCTTTATTTCCTGATATTCAGTATATTTTGGTTCTGGGCATACAGAACCAATCAGGAACATCAGAAACAGGAACAGGAAAAAGACGAAAAATATAAAACAGAACTTCTGATTGCTGCAAAAAAGGCTGAAGCCGCCAATGAGGCAAAAACGGAGTTTCTCCAGCGGATGAGCCATGATATCCGGACTCCGATCAATGGAATCTGCGGTCTGGTCAATATGGCAGAACATTATGCAGATGATATGGACAAGCAGATGGAATACAGGACAAAGGTGAAAGAGGCATCCAATCTGTTGCTGGAACTGGTAAATGATGTTCTGGATATGAGTAAGCTTGAGTCAGGTGAAATCGTTCTGGAAGAGATTCCATTTAATCTGAGCAGTATTTCCAGGGAAGTATTTGTTGTGATCGAGCAGATGGCTGCAGAACAGAATATCCGGATCATGTGGGAGAAAAAAGAAATCACACACCTTGATTTTATTGGAAGTCCGGGGTATGTGAAACGGGTGATGATGAATATCCTGTCGAATGCAGTGAAATATAACAGAGAAAACGGACAGATCTATATCAGCTGCGTGGAAATGCCATCCGGGCAGCCGGGAATGACGACAATGGAATTTGTCTGTCGGGATACCGGAATCGGAATGACGGAGGAGTTCCAGAAATGTGTGTTTGAACCATTTGCACAGGAACACACCGGAAGCCGCACAAAATTTGCAGGAACAGGTCTGGGAATGCCGATTGCAAAGAATCTGGTCGAGAAAATGGGTGGAACAATTACCTTTGAAAGTAAAGAAGGTGCAGGAACAACATTTGTGATCCGGGTTCCGTTCCGGATTGATACAGACAGAGAGAGCAGCGTTGAAATGGGAGAAAAAGCAGAAGATTCCATCCGCGGGCTGCACATTCTTCTGGCAGAAGACAATGAGCTGAATATGGAAATCGCAGAATTTATGCTTCAGAATGAAGGCGCTGACGTGTCAAAAGCATGGAATGGACAGGAAGCTGTTGAAGTATTCAAAAAAAGTGAACCTGGTGAATTTGACGTCATTCTTATGGATATTATGATGCCGGTCATGAATGGTTATGATGCAACGAAGATGATACGGTCTCTGGACAGAGAGGATGCGAAGGCAATACCAGTTATTGCAATGACAGCAAATGCGTTCACGGAGGACAGAATAAGAGCAAAAGAAGCAGGAATGGATGAACATGTTGCTAAGCCTGTGAATGTGGAATTGCTGATAAAAGTAATCCATAAATTGGTGGGATAGGTCAGCTTGTCAGGAAAATACAAAAGAATCAGGAAAAAACAATGGATAAAAGTAGAAAAAAATTAGCTGTATTATTTGCATGTATATTTGTGATCCTGGGAATGTGGACGATGTTATCGGTACACTGTCAGGCCGCTGAAACGAATAAGGATGAAAAACAGGCACAGACCATTCGTGTGGGCTCATTTGAGGATACTTTTAATTATGTCGAAAAAAACGGTGTAAGACAAGGATATGGGTACGAGCTCATGCAGGCTCTGGCAGGCTATACAGGATGGAAATTTGAGTATGTGAAATGTGACTGGTCCAACTGTTTTGATAAGCTTGAAAACGGTGAGATTGATATCATGGGGGATATCTCTTACACCGATGAACGTGTACAAAAGATGCTTTTTTCAGATGACCCGATGGGTGAGGAAAAGTATATCCTTTATGCTGATTTATCGAATCTGGATATCGGGATGTCTGATTTCAAGTTTATGGACGGGAAACGTGTCGGTGTACTTATGGATACAGAACCTGAAATCATGCTGACAGAATGGGAAAATAAGAATGGCATACACACAGAACATGTAAATGTGAATAATAATGGTGATGTTGAAAAAAAGTTAGCGAATCATGAGATCGACTGTTTTGTGTCTCTGGAGGAATCCCTTTGGTCTGAACAGGGAATAGCATCTGTTACTACGATTGGTAAGTCAGACATCTATTTTGCAATAAATAAAGAGCGCAGCGATATCAAGGAAGAACTGGATTATGCGATGCGCCAGCTGGAACAAGATAGTCCTTTTTTTAAGGCAGACCTGTATAAGAAGTATTTTACGCTTGATTATAATCAGAGTCTTACCGGTGAAGAAAAATCATGGCTGGAAGAACATGGCAGTATTCGGATCGGTTTTTTGAACAATGATCCGGCAATCTTTTCCATGGATGAAGAGACTGGAAAACTTACCGGTATGCTGGCAGAATATATCTCGTATGCAAAAGACTGTCTGGGCAATCAGAGACTGGAATTTGATATACAGGAATATGATGATTACAACGAAATGCTTCAGGCACTGCAGGATCATGAAATTGACATGATTTTTTATGTCGGCAGAAATCCTGATCTTGCAGAAAAAAAAGGTTATACACTTACAAATACAGCCTGGACTTACAGCCTGATGGCGGTAACGGATGAGAAATATTTCAATGAGAACGAGGCGTATTCGGTAGCTGTGCTAAAAGAACACGAAGCTTTAAAACAGCATATTGCGTTCAGTTATCCCCACTGGAAGCTGATAGATTGCGATTCGCTTGCTGATGCGACAGATATGGTTCTTCATCAAAAAGCAGACTGTTTTCTTATGGGAACCAGTCAGGCGCTGAAATATGATAACAATCGAGATTTCAAGAGTATTCCACTTACAAAGACAATGGAGGCATGCTTTGCAGTAAGAGACGGAGAGGGAACTTTTTTATCAATACTGAATAAAACATTGAAGGCCATGCCGTCTGACATGCTTACAAGTGCACTTGCGATCTACGACAGTACGGAAGATAAGGTGACTTTTTATGATTTTGTAAAAGACAACATGCTTGCTTTTTTTGCCACAGCAGGATTTTTTGCACTCAGCATCATCGGTATGATCCTCGTACTTTTACGAAAGGCAAGAAAAGCAGAAGCTGTCGCAAAGCTTGCAGCAAGTGATACACAAAAACTCAATGACAAACTGGAGATTGCTCTGAAAAAAGCAGAAGATGCCAGTCTCGCAAAGACCCGTTTCCTTAACAATATGTCACATGACATCCGGACACCAATGAATGCAATTCTGGGTTATGCACAGCTTATGGAGGATGAGTTGAAAGGAAAGGAACTGTCTGAAACGTCAGCGCATTTAGAAAAACTGCAGCAGTCCGGCAATCTTCTTCTGTCAATCATTAATAATGTACTTGATATGGCTCAGATTGAGAGCGGAAAGATGGAGATCAATGAGAATTATGGCCGTATTGGAGCTATCCGGCAGTCTTTGTTTGAAATATTTGAGGATGAAGCAAAGAAAAAGAATCTTGCACTTCATTACACGATAAATGTAGAACATGAGCATATATTGACAGATACGACCAAAGTAAAAGAAATATTTGCCAACATTCTTGGCAATGCAATAAAATATACGCCCCCAGGTGGTTCTGTTATGATGAACGTAGATGAACTGCCATGCGATGAGCCTGGGTACATGATGGCAAGGACCCGGGTAAGCGATACCGGAATCGGCATGAGTGAAGAGTATCTGACAGAGATTTTCGAAGCGTTCACGCGTGAGCAGAATACTACAAAGAGCAAAATCGCGGGAACCGGACTTGGAATGTCAATCGTAAAGAAATATGTAGATCTGCTCGGTGGAACAATAGATGTAGAGAGTGAGCTTGGAAAAGGCAGTACCTTTACTGTAATACTGAAACACAAGATAGCGGATGAAAGCTATTATGTGAAAAAGCATCTTGAAGAGTCTGGGATAAGCAGAGAAATCCTTAAAGACAGGAGTATCCTTTTGGCAGAGGACAACGATCTGAATGCAGAGATTGCAGCGGTAATACTTGAGCGTGCCGGTCTTAAGGTTGAACGTGTGGAGGATGGCCTTCAGTGTGTAAACCAGATAACGGAAATGCCGGCAGAAACCTATGATATCATCCTCATGGACATCCAGATGCCAAAAATGGACGGCTATAAAGCAACACAGACGATCAGGAACCTGTCAGATCAGGAGAAAGCATGCATACCGATCATTGCAATGACAGCAAATGCATTCGAAGAAGATAAGCGGGCTGCTATTGCTGCCGGAATGAATGGGCATATCGCAAAGCCGATCCAGGTTGATAAGCTGTTGTCGATATTAGCGGAAATTATAAGGGAATAGTAATCATTTACGCGATACCCTCTGCTATGTGGTGGCATTAGATTACTATATCTGCACAAAAAAATCAGGCTGAAGGATACAGGGTGAGGAATATGAAACAGTCAATAGTATCAGACAGAGTACAAAAAGAAAAGGAACTGGAAGACAATAACCAGATTTTGAACGAACGTAACCAGCTATTATCAGTTTTATCCAGGGATTATACAACGGTACTTTTGTGTGATTTAAAGCAGGATACATTTGAAGTGGTAAAAGGGGATACCTTTACACACAATGACCCTGAAGAAAAACAACAGTTAGTTCGTGGAAGTAACTGCTATTCAGAGAGAGTCAGGTATTTTTTTGAAAATATCCTGATCAAAGAATCTGCTCCAGAGTATCTGGAAAGACTTTTGCCGGATTATCTTATGAATGAATTAAAAGAAACGGACAGTATAGAGATTTATCATAAGACCATAGCAAATGGGACAGGTTTCAGACATTTTCTTGCAAGGGCAATACGTTTATCCAATGAGGAAGATCATTTCAAGGCCATCCTCGGTTTCCATTCTGTAGATGAAATTATGAAAAAAGAGCAGGAGATGGAGCTTCAACGAGAGATTATCGATGGTCTCGGAAAAGTATATTTTTCTGTTCTGGCAGTAGAACTGGACAAAGATCGGGTGCTTTCTTATCGTGAGTCCGGGGAGAATGGGAAGATTATTTCAGATTTCTGTAGAAAATGTAATAACAGATGGTCAAAAATAATTCCTTCTTATGCAGAGATAATGGTATCAAATAACACCAACGGAGAATTTGAAAAGCAGCTGGGTCTGGAAACCCTGCGTTTACAGGAAGAGGATTATTCCATGACATATGAGTTTAAGTCGGAAACAGGAATCAATTATCATCAGGTAAGAGTAGCATATGTAAAGAAAAAAGACGGTACAAGGATGGCTGTAGTCGGAACAAGAAATATTGACAGTCTGATAAAAAAAGAGCGTATGCAGGAAGAAAAGCTGAAAAAAGCATATGCTGCCGCAGAAAAAGCAAACAAAGCCAAAACGGAATTTCTGCACAATATGTCCCATGATATCCGTACGCCGATGAATGTGATCCTGGGATATAACCAGCTGATGAAATCACAACTGACAGAACCGAAGCAGCTCGATTATCAGAAGAAGATCGAACAATCCGGGAAACTGTTATTGTCCATCATCAATAATGTACTTGATATGGCCCGGATTGAAAGCGGAAAGATGAAAGTAGATGAGAATTATGAAATAGTTGGTGAGGTAGTAGACGAAATCATAAGTACATTTTCATCTGAAGCGGAAGAAAGAGGAATTCATCTGAGCGGAAGCATGCAGGTTACACATAGAAATATCCTGTGTGATGCTACAAAAATCAGGGAAATCTATGTAAATCTTGTCAGTAATGCTATCAAATACACTCCGAGAGGTGGAGATGTAACGATCACTGTAAAAGAACTGCCATGCGAAAAAGAAGGATATGTAAAGGTAAAAGCCGAGATAAAAGATACCGGTATTGGCATGAGTAAAGAATATCTTCCAACGTTATTCGAACCGTTCAGCCGTGAACAGAATACAACCACTGGAAGAGTCGGAGGAACCGGTCTTGGAATGCCAATCGTGAAGAAAATGGTTGATCTGATGGGGGGAAGTATCGAAGTAGAAAGCGAACTGGGAAAAGGAACCGTATTTACTGTTACGCTGATGCATAAAATAGCTGTCAAGAAATATTACAGTCGGAAGACAGAAATAGCAGAAGCATTTGATATGGAAGAAAATCTGCGTGGAAAGCATGTTCTGCTGGCGGAGGATAATAATCTGAATGCGGAAATCGTAGTGACCGTTCTGGAAGAAACAGGGCTTGTGATCGAGCGTGTGGAAGATGGAATTCAGTGCGTGAACAGGATAGAGCAGATGCCATCGGGAACGTATGATCTGATACTTATGGATATTCAGATGCCAAATATGGATGGATATAAGGCAACCAAGTGTATCAGACATTTAGATGATAAAAAGAAGGCAGAGATTCCGATCATTGCCATGACAGCAAATGCCTTTGCGGAAGACAAAAAAAGGGCGTTTGATGCCGGCATGAATGAACACATTGCAAAACCCATTGATATTGAGCAACTGGGAGCGGTCATTCTTTCTGTATTGAACACAGAATAAGCAAAGCGACTGCGTTCATGAGCAAGCAGCGAAAGCGGATTGCGAATGTCCGCTTTCATGGAACATAAGAGGGAAAGAATGAACAGAAAGATAGAAAAACGGATAAGAAAAAAAGGTAAGAAAACAGGATTATGTTTGAGCATTTTAGTACTTATTATGTTACTCTTTGGACCGGTTTTGGCTTATGCGTCGGAAATAAAAAGTGACGGGAAAACAACTCAGGCAATGGAAGAAGAAAATAAAACCGTGAGAGTCGGCTATTTTCCATCTGCCAATTTTCAGGAAGGCGGTTATGGGGAACACAAGCAGGGAGCAGGTTATGAGTATCTCCAGAAGATTTCTTATATAACCGGCTGGAAGTATGAATATGTCTATGCTTCATTTAAAGAGTGTATGGATATGCTGGCAAATGGAGAAATCGATATACTTGGAAGTGTTGGTTATACACCGGAAAGAGCAGAATCTATTGATTTTTCAACCTATGCCGAGGGAACAGAACGATATTGGATCTATACCAGGGAGGAACATGCGGATCTTGCGGATGGCGATCTGAAGCAGATGAATGGCTGTCGTATCGGCATTGCAGATGGAAGCTATCAAAAAGAACTTCTGAAAAAATGGCTGGACAGCAATCAGATCCAGGCAGAGGTTGTTATCTGTAAAGGCTATGATGAAATGATAGAAAAACTGGATGCAGATGAACTGGATGCACTTGTGGTCCCAGCGCTGTCCGTCAACAGTGATTTTATTGCAATTGCCAATATCGGTGCAAGTGACTGTTATTTCGGTGTATCAAAATCCAGACCGGATCTGTTAAAGGAATTAAATTCTGCCCTGGAAGAGATCAACAATACAGAAACGGACTACAGCAGCAAGCTGTATGCCCGTTATGAAGGAAAAGCTGTCATAAATTATGCACTCAACAAGGAAGAAAAACAATGGCTGGATGCACATGAAAATACCATCCGTGTGGGATATCTAAAGGATAATCTTCCTTTTTGTGGGGAAGAAAATGGAAAACTGACAGGAATCCTTGGAACCGTTCTGGATACTGTTCAGGAAAAATATGGAATCACGATCCAGGCAGTTCTCTGTTCCACGGGAGCACAGATGAATGAGAAATTGCAATCTGGCGAGATAGATATTGCCGGTCCTATTATTCAGGATTTTTATACACAGGAACAGTTTCAGGTGATTTTGACGGATGCAATCTTTGACATTACGCCGGTTGTTATTTACAAGGGAAAAGAATATAGCGGCAGTCCCTCTACAATCGCAACGACAGAGACTTCACTGTATTCTGAATTGATGGTGTCCCTTCTTTTTCCGGATGCAGAAATCAAAGAATATGACACACAGGAAGAATGCCTTGAGGCAGTGGCAAATGGAGAAGTAGGAGCAACTGTTATTCCTTCTTCAAAAATTAATATTCTTAATGAAAGTCCACTGACCAAAAGTCTGTCATTTGCAGAGATGGCAAAACGGCAGGAATTGGGAATGTTCACGACGAGAGAAAACAGAAGGGCAGCTACCATTATCAATAAAGCAATCGATCAGTCATCCAATATTTTAAATGGCGTTGTCCTTGCACAGAATTCTGTTTCGGAAAAGAAAATGACCTTGCAGGATGTCCTTGCAGAGTATGCAGGTTTCGCTATCGGAGTTTCATCTGTGATTATTTTTGTACTGCTTCTTCTGGTTTATTCCCTTTCAGTAAGCAGGAAAAAACAGATGGCAGCATTGAAAGAAGCACAGGATGCAAATGCGGCGAATATTGCAAAAACGACGTTCCTCAACCATATGTCCCATGATATCAGGACGCCAATGAATGCAATTGTTGGATTTACAGATATTGCTATGAAGAGGAAGCCGGACAAAGAAGTGGAGAATTGTCTGAAAAAGATCAGGCAGAGTTCAGAATATCTGATGACACTGATTAATGATGTGCTTGACATCAGCCGCATTGAAAGTGGTAAAATGGAATATAAACCAGTACCGGTAGATCTCAGGGATATGATAAATACTGTTCTGGCGATTGCAAGGGGATATATGGAAAACCGTGACCTTAATTTGTATGTTTCAAGAGAAGAACTAAAAACTCCTTATGTGATGGCGGATGAACTCAGAATCAGGGAAGTACTGCTCAACATTATCAGCAATGCAGTCAAATTTACAAAAGACGGAGGCAGTATTTCATTTGTTGCAGAAAACGGTCCGGGTAATGATGAGCATCATATAATCGTACGCTTTCGTATATCAGATACCGGAATTGGTATGAGTGAGGAATTTCAGAGCAGAATATTTGATGAGTTCAGTCAGGAAAATAATGGGGCAAGAACCAGTTATAAAGGAACCGGACTGGGAATGGCGATTGCCAAACGGTATGTAGATCTTATGGGTGGGGAAATTGAGGTCAGCAGCATACAAGGCATTGGCTCAACATTTACGGTAGAAATCCCACTGCTTATAGCAGAACATGTACAAACGGAAGAGAAAGAAAAGATATGGCAAGATGTGGATTTACATGGTTTGCATGTTCTTTTGGCAGAGGACAATGATTTAAACGCAGAAATAGTAACAATACTATTGGAAGAAAAAGGGATGATTGTAACCAGGACTGTAGATGGTAAATCTGCCCTGGCACAGTTTTGCAATACAGCTCCGGGGACGTTTGATCTGATTTTGATGGATATCATGATGCCGAAAATGAATGGGTATGAAACGACAAGGGCTATCAGAAATCTGCCTGACCGTCCGGACGGAAAGGAGATCCCTATTATTGCAATAACAGCAAATGCATTTGCAGAGGATGTACAGGCTGCTTTAGATGCCGGAATGAATGGGCATATTGCAAAGCCGATCCAGGTTGATAAGCTGCTGTCGACATTAGCAGAAATGATAAGGCAACACGAAATTTGAGCATAAGAAAGGAAGGAACTAAGATGAGTAAGGCATGGTGGAAAAGCAGTGTGATTTATCAGATCTATCCAAGAAGTTTTGCGGATAGTAACGGAGACGGTATCGGTGATCTGAACGGTATTACGGAACATCTGGATTATCTGAAGGAACTGGGTGTGGACGTGATCTGGCTGTCCCCGATTTATAAATCACCGAACGATGATAATGGATATGATATTTCTGATTATCAGGATATCATGACTGATTTCGGAACAATGGAAGATTTTGACCGGATGATCACAGAGATGCATAAACGTGGTATCAAACTGGTGATGGATCTGGTAGTAAATCACAGTTCCGATGAGCACCGATGGTTCCTGGAAAGTAAAAAATCGAAAGATAATCCATACCGCGATTATTATATCTGGAAAGAGCCGAAAGACGGCAAAGAGCCGACAAACTGGGGAGCATGCTTTGGTGGTTCCGCATGGCAGTTTGATGAGACTACCGGTATGTACTATCTGCATTGTTTCTCCAAAAAACAGCCGGATCTTAATTGGGAGAACCCGGCAGTACGTGACGAAGTATTTCGCATGATGACCTGGTGGTGTGAAAAGGGAGTAGACGGATTCCGCATGGATGTTATCAGTATGATTTCCAAAGATCCTGCATATCCGGACGGAGAAATTAAGGATGGTCTGCATGGCGATATGTCTCCATATGTATGTAACGGCCCCCATGTACATGAATATCTGCAGGAAATGAACAAACGTGTACTTTCCAGATTTGATCTGATCACTGTTGGCGAAACACCGGGTGTTACAACGGAAGAAGCAAAGAAATATGCGAATCTTGATGGAAGCGAACTGAATATGGTGTTCCAGTTTGAACATATGGGAACCACAGACGGCAAATATGGCAAATGGACAACCAGAAAACCGGAGATGAAAAAAGTGCGTGCTGTCATGAACAAATGGCAGACTGAACTGGAAGGAAAAGCATGGAACAGTCTGTATTGGGATAATCACGATCAGCCCCGTGCGGTATCCCGATTTGGTGATGACAGTCCGATGTACCGGGAAATATCTGCAAAGATGATCGCGACTTGTCTGCATATGTTAAAAGGATCTCCATATATTTATCAGGGAGAAGAAATAGGTATGACAAATGCATATTTCAAATCGATTAGTGATTACAGAGACATCGAATCGATCAATGCATACAAAGAGTATACAGAAAGCGGGCTGATGACAGAAGAAGAAATGCTGAACTGTCTGAAGATGATCAGCCGTGACAATGCCAGAACACCAATGCAGTGGGATGACAGCACAAATGCAGGATTTACTACGGGAACACCCTGGATCAGTGTAAACAAAAATTATACACAGATTAATGCAAAAGCAGCACTGGAAGACAAGGATAGTGTATTCTACTACTATCAGAAATTGATCCGGCTGCGTCATCAGTATGAAGTGATCGTGGAAGGAGTATTCCACGGACTGCTGGAAGATAATGATGATATCTATGCATATGAGAGAACGCTTGGAACCGAAAAACTGGTAGTAGCATGCAACTTTACAAATAAGGAAGTCCCATGTGAACTGTTCGAAGGAAACGAAGGCGAAGAGTTGATCACAAACTACAAAAACCATGTGGCAGGAGCTTTGCAGCCATATGAGACAAGAGTGATTCTCTACAAATAACAACGGCTTCAGAAAAAATATTGATTGACGCAGAAACAGTTAGTAAGTTAACTTTTATTCCCATAAAAACAAAAAAATCAATAGTTTTAGGACTATAATCCCAAAACTATTGATTTTTTTGTTGCTCCGTCAATGTCAAAAACAATATGCTTATACTTCATGCTGCTAGCTTTCCCCGCCTGTATCAAAATAACGTATTACCCTGCATGGATTCCCTACTGCAACACAATTAGAAGGGATAGGGCGGGTAACTACGCTTCCAGCTCCTATCACGCTGTTTTCTCCTATAGTGACTCCGGGAAGAAGAATACAGCCGCCGCCAATCCAGACGTTGTTTCCTATCTCTATCGGACGTGCATAGGTTCTGAAAAATGTTGTCTGACGTTCCCTCCAATCCGGCACAAGCCTTTCCTGTGGCAATACAGGGTGCGAAGATGTATACATCTGCACATTTGACGCAATCAATACCCTGTCACCAATTCGGATTGTTTTGTTATCCACAAAGGTACAATTCATATTGATTATCACATCATTTCCCAAAAATATATTTTTTCCATAGTCACAATGAAAAGGCGTGTCGATTACCACGTTTTCTCCTATTCCACCCAACAGCTCCCGAAGAATGGAAGTGCGTTTTTCTATATCTCCATAATCAGAAAAATAATATTCCCTTGTTAATTCCCTTGTGCGGGCAATCTGCTTTAACGTATCGCTGTCTGCAGTTTCCAAAAAATCACTGGATTCGTAATACACAATATCCCTCCTTAACGAAAACTGTTTTCCACAATACCCGGAAGCAGAGAATAGATAGAACAGCCAATCTGATTTTCAAACTGTTCTTTAATCTCTAAAATCTTTTTCCACCTGTCTATTGTCGCCGTGTGAATACCGTACCGATAGCCGTCTATCAGATGCCTTTATTATAATGCAAAAGACATAGAAAAAATATTTCTTTTCCGCCATTACCTATCACTATTCTGCCATTTTTTTCTATATTCTGTAGGTGAACAATGGGCATATTCCCGAAAAACTTTTCCAAAATAACTGCTGCTCCCTAAACCACACTCATGACTGATAACAGTAACAGTTTCCTGCCCATTTGCCAACATCTGACAGGCAACTTGTAAACGGTAAGTTGTTATATACTCGACGGGGGTCATGTGCAGACAGTCATGGAACACTCTATAACATTCCCTTTCGCTTAAATATGCTGCCGCAGCAAGTTCCGGAATAGATATTTTTTCTCTGTAATGTTCATGAATGTATATCATCATCAGCTTTATTTTATCGTTGCTTTTGTTATGTTCCCCTTTCTTTTCACGCATAGAACGAGAAAGTTCAAAAAGCATGAGCCATATTTCCGTTAGGGCTTCCCGCAGTTTTATTTCATATCCAAATTCATCACTGGATAAACGAAATGAGTCCGCAAGCAGTTTCAAAATCCTTTCTTCTTCTGCATTGCCCGGAAAAAGCGGGATTACCTCAATCTGCGGGGCTGTTATGACAGGCGCAATATATTTTTGTTCAATCCTGCTTCCCTGTTCTCCGGCAAGTAAGGAAACATCGAAAATATGAAGTAGCTGTATATTCTTTTCTCTCTGCGATATTGCTTTTGTCATATGGAGTACATTGGGATTTATCATGCCGCCGCTTCCAGCCGGAAACAATATTTTTCCTCCTGGCGTATCATATTCAATGCTGCCGCTTTCCATATAAAAAAGTTCCACTGTCCTGTGCCAGTGCCACGGTACATAACACCCTATATATTTGTCAAGTTCTGCCCTCGAAGCGATATAGGGAAAATCTTTTTCAAAACCGGGAAGCAATTCTTCCTTGCTTCCGGTATAAAATTCAATGCTATGGATATTTTTCATGTCTGTTCACCTGTACATCTGAGATTTTGTATCTGTTTTATGGTTTAAATATACGGGAATCCATTTAAAATTTCCAGTTTATAATTTTAAAAGTTTTTTTTCCACTGTTTTTTAGGTTCATATTTTCCACAACCATCGTAAGTCTGAGACCAGTTAGCATTGTCATGGTAGTAAACGGAAGTGTCTGCTACTTCATTGCATTTTTCACAAAAATCTCAAATAATTAGCACTCAGGTGTTGACTTGGCTAACAACATGTGGTATAACATACTTAACGCAAAGAAAAGCGTTATACAACAAATAGAACAAAAGGTATGAAAATAGTAGAAACACCCGGAAAGGAGGGGTTTTTATGAATATCCAGAAATTTACACAGAAATCTATGCAGGCAATCCAGGATTGCGAGAAATTAGCTTATGAATATGGTAATCAGGAAATCGAGCAGGAACATCTGTTGGTAGCCCTGATGCGTCAGGAAGATGGCCTGATCCCGATGCTGATTGAAAAGATGGAGATCAACAAACAGCATTTCATGAACAATGCGGAAGATCATCTGGCAAAGAGAGTGAAAGTGTCCGGCGGACAGGTTTATGTCGGTCAGCAGCTGAACAAAGTACTGATCAGTGCCGAGGACGAAGCAAAGCAGATGGGCGATGAGTATGTATCTGTAGAGCATTTGTTTTTGAGCATGATCCGTTATCCGAACCCGGCGATCAAAGAGATTTTCCGTGAATATGGAATCACAAGAGAGAGATTCCTTCAGGTTTTATCCACCGTCCGTGGCAACCAGAGAGTTGTAAGTGACAATCCGGAAGCTACTTATGATACATTGGAAAAATATGGTTACGATATGGTAGAACGTGCAAGAGATCAGAAACTGGATCCGGTCATTGGCCGTGACAGTGAGATCCGAAACGTAGTCCGTATCCTTTCCAGAAAGACGAAAAACAACCCGGTTCTGATCGGTGAACCTGGTGTTGGTAAAACAGCTGTTGTTGAGGGACTGGCACAGCGTATCGTCCGCGGAGATGTTCCGGAAGGATTAAAAGACAAGAAATTGTTTGCCCTTGATATGGGTGCTCTGGTTGCAGGAGCAAAATACAGAGGTGAGTTTGAGGAACGTCTGAAAGCTGTTTTGGACGAGGTAAAGAAGAGCGAAGGTAAGATCATTCTCTTTATCGATGAACTGCATACCATCGTTGGTGCAGGAAAGTCAGACGGCGCTATGGATGCCGGCAACATGTTAAAACCAATGCTGGCAAGAGGTGAATTGCATTGTATCGGTGCTACCACACTGGATGAGTACCGTGAATATATCGAAAAAGATGCTGCGCTGGAGCGTCGTTTCCAGCCGGTTATGGTAGACGAGCCGACGGTGGAAGATACTATTTCCATCCTGCGTGGTCTGAAAGAGCGTTATGAAGTATTCCATGGTGTAAAAATTACAGATGGCGCTCTGGTTTCAGCAGCCGTATTATCTAACCGTTACATTTCCGACCGTTTCCTGCCGGATAAAGCCATCGACCTGGTGGACGAGGCCTGTGCACTGATCAAGACGGAGCTGGATTCCATGCCGACAGAGCTGGATGAGCTGAACCGTAAAGTAATGCAGCTGGAGATTGAAGAAACCGCTTTGAAGAAAGAAGAAGACAATCTGAGCAAAGAGCGTCTGGAGAATCTTCAGAAAGAACTGGCAGAGCTGCGCAGTGAGTTCCAGACAAAGAAAGCACAGTGGGACAACGAGAAGAAAGCGGTTGAGCGTGTACAGAAACTGCGTGAGGAACTGGAAGCACTGAACAAGGAAATCCAGACCGCACAGCAAAATTACAATCTGGAAAAGGCAGCAGAACTGCAGTATGGCAAGAAACCACAGCTGGAGAAAGAACTGGCGCACGAAGAAGAAATCGTGAAAAATAAAGATATGTCACTGGTGCATGAAAGTGTCAGCGAAGATGAGATCGCAAGAATCATTTCACGCTGGACAGGAATCCCGGTTGCAAAACTGACAGAGAGTGAACGTAACAAAACCTTACATCTGGACGAGGAACTGCACAAACGTGTCATCGGACAGGATGAGGGTGTCACAAAAGTTACCGAAGCAATCATTCGTTCCAAAGCAGGAATCAAAGATCCGAGCAAGCCAATCGGTTCTTTCCTCTTCCTTGGACCTACCGGTGTCGGTAAAACAGAGCTGGCAAAAGCGTTGGCTGCAAGCCTGTTTGATGATGAATCCAACATGGTTCGACTTGATATGAGTGAATACATGGAGAAATACTCTGTATCCAGACTGATCGGAGCACCTCCAGGATATGTAGGATACGATGAAGGCGGTCAGCTGACCGAAGCTGTTCGTAGAAAACCATATTCCGTCGTTCTGTTTGATGAGGTAGAGAAAGCACATCCGGATGTCTTTAACGTATTGTTACAGGTTCTGGATGACGGTCGTATTACGGATTCCCAGGGTCGTACCGTAGATTTTAAAAATACCATCATCATTATGACCTCCAACCTTGGATCTGCGCATCTGCTGGAAGGTATTGATGAAAACGGTGATATCAATCCGGAAGCAGAAGAACTGGTTATGAACGAGCTGCGCGGCAACTTCAGACCGGAGTTCTTAAACCGTCTGGATGAGATCATTATGTTTAAGCCGCTGACCAAGGATAACATCGGAAATATCATTCATCTGCTGATGAATCAGCTGAACAAACGTCTGGAAGACCGCGAGATTTCTGTAGAACTGACACCGGCAGCAGAGAACTTTATCGTAGAGCATGGGTATGACCCGATCTACGGTGCAAGACCTCTGAAACGATTCCTGCAGAAACATGTGGAGACTTTATCAGCAAAACTGATCCTTGCGGATGAAGTACATGCAAATGATGTCATCCTCATTGATGTGGATGGAGATCATCTGACTGCAAGGGTAAAATAGTATAAGGATTACAGTGTCAAAAGCACGGAGCAATCCGTGTAATCAAGATTTGAGTGTTTTGACATCTAAATCAGATATAGAAAAAAGAGACTTCGCTTAGTAGCAATAACCGGGCGAGTCTCTTTTTTCAGATTTATTATTTTTGGCTGAGCTGTATTCTTTTCCGGTTATAGACCAGATGAAGATACATGGCATCCTGGGCACGAAGCGGATCGTGGGATGCGATAGCATCAGCAATTTCGCGGTGCGTTTCTATGGTTTCCTCGTGCAGACTGCCACCGGTTGTTTCTACAAATAACGGAATAGAACTGTTGATGACAGGAATCAACCTTGGAACTACTACATTTTTGCTGCTCATTGCTATGGCTGTATGCAGCTCGATATCCTTATATGTGTGATTTTCATGATTTTTTAATAAGCGTTCAACTTCATCGCAAAGTGCGGTGATTTTTTTTATGTCATTTTCATCTGCATGTGTGGCTGCCATTGCTGCAATGGATGGTTCCAGAAGAAAACGAACTTCCAGCAGATCATTAATGAGCTTTTGCTTATTACCGATAAAAGTAAAGCCGAGGGGATCCTCAACCATTCCGGGAGAAGCGGCAATGTAGGTACCGGATCCCTGACGGATAGTAACGATATTTCTGGAAGCCAGAAGTTTCATTGCCTCGCGGATAGAACTTCTTCCGACATTCAGACGTTCAGAAAGAATTGTTTCATTCGGTAATTTATCTCCGGGCTGCAGGTTTTCTTCCAAAATAAGTGCGATGATATCTTCTGATATTTTTTGAGGAAGACTTTTTTCTTCAGATGGTAAATTCGTCATATGATTTACTCCATTTCTTATTTCTTATAATTCTTGCTTTTTATGATAATGTCTTTTAAAACCAAAGTCAAAATGTTGATATGCACAAAAATACACAGAATATTTTGGGTAAAATTCCAGTATTGCATTTTTGGATGAGTGAATATATGATAAATACATCAGATGAATTACAATAAAAAACGGTTTAAAATCCAAAAAATGAATGAAAAAGCAAAAATAGGTCAGATGAATTTGCGGTGAACGCGAAAAACATCAGATGAATCAAGGAGGTAAAAGCGAAATGGAAGAAACAACTTTTATGGCCGACCCAATGAGGCTGATGATTGCAGCTCTGGTAGGAATTATAATTCTACTGGTACTGATCATCAAATTTAAACTTCATCCGGTTCTGTCTATGATGATTTCCGCCATTATTATCGGAATCGGGGCCGGAATGCCGCTTACGATGATTGCTGACACAGTAGAGAAAGGTGTTGGAAAAACATTACAGGGAATTGCACTTCTGGTAGGGCTGGGCTCTATGTTTGGTGGAATTCTGGAAGTAAGTGGCAGTGCACAGAGAATGGCAGAAACACTGATCAGTAAATTTGGTCAGAAAAAAGCAGGCTGGGCGTTGGGCGTTACAGGACTTGTGATTGGCACAACCGTATTTTTTGAAGCAGGTGTTGTAGTGCTGATACCGTTGGCTTTCAGTGTTGCAAAGCAGACGAAAAAATCTACACTGTATTACGCAATTCCACTTCTTGCCGGTCTTGCCAGTGGTTATGCTTTTGTACCACCATCTGCCGGATCTGTACTTGTTGCAAATGCCCTTGGCGTGAATCTGGGAACTATGATCATGATCGGAGTTCCTACCGCATTAATTTGTATGCTGGTTTCCGGAATTATCTGGGGCGGTTTTATTGGCAATAAAATTTTTACAGAACTTCCGGTAAATGTAGAAGAAATTAAGGACGACGGAAAAGAAATGCCGCCGTTTGGCCTGGTATTAGGTGTGATATTGATTCCACTTGTGCTGATACTTCTCAGTACATTATCAAAATACATGCCAATTCCGGCAAGTGTACAGAATATTCTTGGATTTCTTGGAAAACCATTTCTGGCACTTACGATCGCAACTCTGGCAGCAATGTATTTTCTGGGAATCCGCCGGGGATTTACCGGTGCTCAGTTAAAAAAAATATTGGATCACTCACTCAGACCGGTAGGTATGATACTTCTTGTTATTGCCAGTGGCGGTGTGATCAGATGGATGCTCCAGGATTCCGGACTTGGAAATATTATTGGTCCTGTTCTTGAAAAAAGCGGACTTCCATTGATCCTTATTGCTTTCCTTATTGCGGTTCTGGTCAGAGCTTCAGTGGGAAGTTCCATTGTGGCAATGACGATGGCTTCCGGAATTATGGCGACGATGCCGGCAGTAATGGATACAAGCATGGTTTACAGAGCTGCCATGTGCTGTGCGATCTGTGGTGGCGCAACAGCATTGAGCCATGTAAATGATGCCGGATTCTGGCTGGTAAGTACATTCCTTGAGATTGATGAAAAAACAACGCTGAAATCCTGGACGGTCATGGAGACACTGATTGGTGTTACAGCATTCATTGTAAGCTTTGTTATTTCGATTTTTGCATAGGAGGCGGGGATTGATGATAAGAATACCGGTTTATTTACGGGATATGTATGATGCAAAACATCTGGTGCAGGCGGCATCCGGATGTCAGACAGATGTGGATTTGATCTGTGGAAAATATATTGTAGATGCAAAATCTATGCTGGGAGTCTTCAGTCTGCCGACATTTGATCATGTGGAACTTGGTGTGGCAGAGGATGAAGAAAAGAAACTCAGAGAGAAACTGGAAAGTTTGAAATTGATTCGAGAATAAAAACAGAAAGAGGAGATAATCATGCAGTTAAAAAGTCAGGAAATGAGAAAACTTGCACCGGAGCTTGATCCGCTGCGTCTGGGAACAGGATGGACAAAAGAGGACCTGGGAAAGGTTCAGGTCATGGTAGAAAGCACTTACGGTGACAGTCATCCGGGAAGCGGACATTTAAATGTTCTTGTGGAAGAGGTACGAAAAGGAATTGCTGAAGAAGGCGGATTTGGCGCACGTTATTACTGTACCGATATCTGCGATGGTGAAAGCCAGGGAACCGATGGTATCAATTACAGTCTGGCAAGTCGTGAAATGATAGCCAATATGATCGAAATTCATGCAAATGCAACACCATT
>CAKRKO010000024.1 GCA_934358495.1 uncultured Eubacterium sp.
TCTCAATGAATCTTTCAAGGTTATTTCACTGTTCAGTTATCAAAGTTCTTTGTCTTGCTGTTGTTCAGCAACTTTTACATCTTATCAGATACCAAAGCGCTTGTCAACAACTTTTTTAACTTTTTTCAAAGTCATTTGCATTATCGCTTTTTTGCGACAGCTCAATCATATTATCATGATCTTTGTCGTTTGTCAACAACTTTTTTCATGTTTTTTTGATTGATAGCGGAGAAGGAGGGATTTGAACCCTCGCGCCGCTGTTAACGACCTGCACCCTTTCCAGGGGTGTCCCTTCGGCCAGCTTGGGTACTTCTCCGAATTAAAACATATATGGTTATCGACTCAGTCGATAACGGAGAGAGTGGGATTCGAACCCACGCGCCCTTGCGGACAAACGGTTTTCAAGACCGCCTCGTTATGACCACTTCGATATCTCTCCAATTTTCTGTGCGCTATTTGACCAGCGCAAGAATTATTATACATATACCCCCCTGACTTGTCAACAAGTTTTTTCTTTTTTTTTACATTTTTTTCGACTGACTATTTTACAGGGATATATATGTATTTATTTTCTTTATAAAAACCTCAAAATTGCTAATCTATCCACGAAGAAAGGAGTCTGCGATTACCAAATCTTCCGGTGTGGTAATCTTTATATTATTATAACTTCCTTCATATAACTTAACCGGAGTCTGAAGCATTGTCTCCACCACCATGGCATCATCCGTAATCTGTACTTCAGGCATATGCTGGTACATTTTTTCATAAGCATCACGAATCAAGGAATAATCAAACACCTGTGGTGTCTGTATCGTCCAGGTATACTTTCTCTGTGGTGTGTCTGCCACAAAGCCCTCTTCGTCTATGATCTTGATAGTATCTTTGCTCGGCATACCGGCTGCGCATGCATGATACTGCTCCACATTTTCTTTTGCTCTTAACAAAATGGCATCATCAATAAATGGACGCGCGCCGTCATGGATATAGACATAATCAGCCACATTCAGTGCACAGATTCCCCGATAGACAGAATCATACCTCTCTTTTCCACCTGCAATGACATTTGTCACCTTCTGAAATCCATATTTTTCCACAATCTCCTTCTGACAATAGGGTTCCTGACCTACGCCTGTCACCAGCACAATTTCATCCACAAAGCTGTCCTCAAATGCCTGGAGTGCATAATATAGCAGTGGTTTTCCATTCAATATCAGGTATTGCTTCGGAACATCACTTTTCATCCTGGAACCTTTTCCTGCTGCCAGCACAATGGCTGCATGCCGCTTCTTTTCACTCATATCAACGTTCTCCCAGTTTCAGATTTGGAACCGCATTCAGATCCCATCCGTGACGGGTTCCTGCCAGATACTCATAATATGCTGCTGCACCGATCATGGCCGCATTGTCTGTACAAAAAATCGGTGACGGATGATAAAAAGAGATTCCTCGTTTCTCGCATGCTGCTCTCATACCTTCCCGCAGTACACTATTGGAAGCCACACCGCCTGCAATCGCAAGTTTATCAATTTTAAATTCTTCTGCTGCGTGCATAGCATGTGCGATCAGCACGTCTGTGACTGCTTTTTGAAAAGATGCAGCAATATCTTCTGGCACGATCTCAATATTTTTCATTTTACATCCATTAATATAGTTCAATACTGCGGATTTTACGCCACTGAAACTAAAGTCATACGGATTATCGTTGACTTTTGCTTTCGGGAACGGGATTGCCATAGGATTTCCCTCCCGGGCTGCTTTTTCAATTTTCGGACCTCCCGGATAACCAAGGCCAATGGCACGGGCTACTTTATCAAAAGCTTCTCCTGCTGCATCATCTCTGGTTCTTCCAAGGATCTCATATTTTCCATAATCTACCACCTTTACAAGGTGTGTGTGACCGCCTGATACCACAAGGCACAAAAATGGCGGCTCAAGGTCTTTGTTTTCAATATAATTGGCACTGATATGTCCTTCAATATGATGCACTCCTACCAGTGGAATCTTTTTCGCATAACTGATGGCTTTAGCTGCTGCCACGCCAACCAGCAGGGCCCCTACTAATCCAGGACCGTAAGTCACACCGATGGCATCAATGTCATCTAAAGTTACATGCGCTTCATCCAGTGCTTCCTGAATAACCTGATTGATCTTCTCAATATGTTTTCTGGAGGCAATCTCAGGGACTACACCTCCATACAATGTATGCAATGCAATCTGTGATGAAATCACATTGGACAACACCTCTCTGCCGTTTTTTACGACAGCCGCTGCTGTCTCATCACAGGAGCTTTCAATTGCAAGAATCACTACATCTTTATCTGCCATAATATTCTCCCATCTGCCGCATCTAATACGGCATTTATCTATTTTCTTCTTCAAATTCAAGTTCTACGCTGCGTCCGTCTTTTCCCAGAGACGCTGCCGGAAAAATCTTGTGTACCTCATCCATATAACTCTCGGCTCTGGTCAGAGATGGACTGTAATGCGTCAGCCACATTTCTGTAACTTCTGCCCGTTTTGCAAGATCTGCAGCCTCATAAAAGGTCATATGTTTGTACTGACGGGCTTTTGCTTCTTTCTCTTTTTCTGCATACATGCCCTCACAGATAAACAGATCTGCATGTTTTGCACACTCAGCAATAGTCGGAACCGGTCTGGTATCCGTACAATAGGTAAGCTTAATTCCTTTTCGCTGCGGTCCAAGTACCATTTCAGGTGTCAGAACACGATCTCCATCCTCAATGGTCTCTCCTTTTTGCAGACGACTCCAGAATTTCTGTGGGATCTCCTGTCCACGGGCACGCTCCACGTCAAATCTGCCCTGACGTTTGATTTCCAGGGTATATCCATAGCAGGTTACATTATGATTTACCCGAAAGGCATGGATACAATATCCATTCATCTCAAAATCCTGCTCTTTTTCTGTTATTTCATGATATTCAATCGGAAATGGCAGTTCCGGCGCAATGGTGCGCAGCGCATTTACCACACGTTCCAGTCCTCTTGGTCCGATCATGTGCACCGGTTTGGTACGATCTGCGTTTCCAAGAGTCAGTAAAAGTCCCGGGAGTCCGCTGATATGATCTGCGTGATAATGAGTAAAACAGATCACATCCAGATCATGCACACTCCAGCCTTTCTCTCGAATGGCAACCTGTGTCCCTTCACCACAGTCAATGAGCAGATTACTTCCGTTGTATCGCGTCATCAGCGCAGTTAATTTTCGATACGGCAACGGCATCATGCCTCCCGTACCAAGTAAACATACATCTAACATTCAAATATTTCCGTCCTTTCCACGGTCTGCGGTGGAATCTGAAACTGTGTCATCCACTGTTCCAAGCAGGATTCACAAATGTCCGCACTCTCACTGGTGCCATCTTTTTTAGAAAAATAGCCCCACGTCTTTTCAAAATGGAAAAAATCTTCCCGCTGTGCATCACAGCTCTCAGAAATCATTTTTCCACAGCAATTACAATATAATATGCCTGCTTTTCTCACTCGTTTATCCTCCGTGTCAGATCACAGCTCATCACAATGGCATTCTCTGTCGGTTTTCGATAAAAATTCTTTCTGATGCCGCAGGATACAAAGCCATGTTTCTCATACAGTTTCTGTGCAGGAATATTGCTCTCCCGCACTTCCAGATAAATAGTCCGGGCACCGCGTTTCTGTGCCTCTGAAAACACTGCGGTCAGAATTGCATCGGCAATGCCCTGTTTTCTGTAATCCGGGCGCACTGCCACATTTGTGATCTCGCCCTCATCTGCAGACAGATAAATCCCACAGTAACCCATCGGGTTATTACCCATACCAACGGCAACCATCATCATTGCTTCCGACTGTTTTAGAGCATCCAGAAAGGCCTGTTCACTCCATGGTTCCGAAAAACACTCGGCTTCCAGTGCAGCTACTGCTGAAACATCTTCCGGCTGCATTTCACGAATAATAAATTTCATATTATTTTCCGGCATTCTGTTTCTCCAGCATTTCCTGCCGCTCACGTTCTGCCTGTGACAGACGCAGATAATCCGGGCAATGCTCCGCTGCTGTCTCGAATTTTCCTTCTTTTGCATACTGAAGTCCAAGCCATGCTACCGCTCCCGCACGCTGCTTGTTCATATGTGCCGGCGCATAGTCGTGTGCAACCGTACAATTTTCTTCAATATAATCATGGAATACTGCCACACCGTCTCCAAGGAAGGTCACTGGTCTGTTAATCTCATTAATCTGTGCGATAATTTCATTAATTCCAACTGCGCACTGCTGCTGTAAAATTTCCAGCACACCATTTTTAAATTCATAAATACCGGTGTAGGTCTGCTGCCGTCTCGCATCCATCAGCGGACAGATCAAAGACTGATGCCCCCACAGATTGCAGGCTATGGCATCTACAGTTGGAATGTGGATCAACGGTTTGTCCAGAGCCAGTCCCAGTCCTTTTGCAGTAGCGGAACCGATACGGAGTCCGGTAAAAGAGCCCGGTCCTGCTGCAACTGCAATGGCATCGATGCTGTTCAGATCCAGTTCGATCATTTTTGCCACTTCATCCAGCATCGGAAGCAGTGTCTGTGAATGTGTCTTTTTATAATTTACAGTATATTCTCCCAGCATATTGTCATCTTCCACGATGGCCACGCTGGCCACAAGCCCTGAACTGTCTAAGGCTAAAAGTTTCATGCGTGATGCACCTCCCTGATGGTTATTGTACGATAGTCAAATCCTTTTTCCAGATCTTTTTCAATCTGAACTTCCCGATATGTCTCCGGCAGAATCTCCTCGATCAGATTAGCCCACTCAATCATGGTCACTCCATTTCCGTAAAAATAGTCCTCATATCCGATCTCATCCATCTCTTCAATATCACCTATGCGGTATACATCAAAATGATAAAATGGCAGTCTGCCTTCCTCGTATACCTGTACAATGGTAAATGTCGGGCTGCAGATCGGCTCAGTAATTCCAAGTCCATCTGCAAATCCCTGGGTAAATACAGTTTTTCCAACGCCAAGGTCACCGATGAGTGTCAAAACATCTCCCGGATTTGCTTCGCTTCCCAGTCTTTTTCCTAATTCATAGGTTTCTTCTGCTGAAAACGACTCTATCTTCATATTCATATCTATGTTTCCTCAATTTTCCTGAATTTTCATCGTCAGCGCAATTCGTTTTTTCGCCACATCCACGCTGAGTACCTGCACGTCCACAATATCTCCGACGGATACTGCCTCCAACGGATGTTTGATAAAACGGTCACAGATCTGTGAAATGTGAACCAGTCCGTCCTGATGCACACCGATATCCACAAAGGCGCCAAAATCAATGACGTTTCGAACAGTTCCTTTCAGGATCATGCCAGGTTTTAAGTCCTTCATCTCAAGTACATCGGTACGAAGGATTGGTTTTGGCATGTCCTCACGAGGATCCCTGCCCGGTTTTTCCAGCTCACTCACAATGTCACGCAGTGTCAGTTCTCCGGTTCCAAGTTCTTCTGCCAGTTTCTTATAATCACTGATTTTCTTATACAGGCCCGGAATTGCTCCTTTTTTCAATTCATCCTCAGAATAACCCAGACGTTTTAATAAGGCTTCTGCAACTCCATAGCTCTCCGGATGTACACTTGTGGCATCCAGCGGCTGTGTACCATCGCTGATGCGCAGGAAACCGGCGCACTGTTCAAATGCTTTCGGTCCAAGTTTTGCCACTTTTAACAACTCTTTTCGATTCTTAAATATACCATTTTCTTCCCGATATGCAACGATATTTTTTGCAATGGTCTTGTTAATGCCAGACACATGCTCCAAAAGTGGTACGGAAGCAGTGTTCAGATCCACGCCGACTTTGTTTACACAATCCTCTACGACACCTTCCAGTGCCTCTCCCAGGCGCTTCTGGTTCATGTCGTGCTGATACTGACCGACACCGATAGATTTCGGGTCAATCTTCACCAGTTCTGCCAGCGGATCCTGCAGACGTCTTGCAATGGATGCCGCACTTCGCTGTCCTACGTCAAAATTCGGGAATTCTTCCGTTGCCAGTTTGCTTGCGGAATATACGCTTGCTCCGGCTTCGTTTACGATCACATACTGTACCGGAACCGGAAGTTCTTTGAGCAGTTCTACAATCACCTGCTCCGACTCTCTGGAAGCTGTTCCGTTTCCAACAGAAATCAGTGTAATATGGTATTTTGCAATCAATTTTTTCAAAACAGCTTTGGCTTCTGCCACTTTATTCTGCGGAGCAGTAGGAAAAATCACTACTGTGTCCAGCACTTTTCCAGTGGCATCTACTACAGCCAGTTTACATCCGGTACGGAACGCCGGATCCCATCCAAGTACCACCTGCCCACGGATTGGCGGCTGCATCAGAAGCTGTTCCAAATTCTTTCCAAAGACACGGATTGCGCCTTCCTGTGCTTCCTCTGTCAGGCTGTTTCGAATCTCACGTTCAATCGCCGGTGCGATCAGACGCTGATAACTGTCTGCGACGGCTTCTTTTAAATACGGCGTTGTATACGGATTATCTCTGCGAATCGTCTTTTTCTCCAGATAACGGATAATCTCTTCCTCCGGGTCTTCCAGTTTCACTGTCAGAATTTTTTCCTTTTCTCCACGGTTTAGCGCCAAAATCCGATGTCCGGCCAGTTTTGCCACAGGTTCTTCAAAATCATAATACATTTCGTACACGGATTCCACTTTTTCATCTTTTGCAGTAGAAGTCAGTGTACCTCTTTTCATCGTCTTTTCTCTGATATAAGTTCTGTAATCTGCCTCATCTGCAATGGCTTCTGCCACGATATCCATGGCTCCCTGTAATGCTTCTTCAGCGGATGACACACCTTTTTCCTCAGAAATATAAGCTGCTGCTTCTTCCTCGGCAGAATGATCTAACTGCTGCAAGGACAACAGATTTGCCAGCGGTTCCAGTCCTTTTTCTTTTGCAATTGTTGCACGGGTACGGCGTTTTGGACGATATGGACGGTACAGATCGTCCACAGCCACCAGGGTATCTGCTGCCAGAATCTGTTTTTTCAGATCTTCGGTCAGTTTGCCCTGTTCCTCAATAGATGAAAGCACCTGCTCCTTTTTTTCTTCCAGATTGCGCAGATAATTCAAACGCTCATACAGATTTCTGAGCACTTCGTCATTTAATGCGCCGGTGGCTTCCTTTCGGTAACGGGAAATAAATGGGATTGTGTTTCCCTCATCGATCAGCTTGACTGCGGCCTGCGCCTGTCCTGGACGGATCTGTAATTCCTCCGCAATTTTTTTAATGATATCCATATATTCGCTGGTCCTTTCTATTTTTTCGTTCATACACTGCATTGTTACAGTTCACACGCGCCATTCGCAAAAGAGATTGCTTGCAAGCGATACTTCTTGAATTTATTTCAAGAAGATGTCACGTACGTGATGGTGAAATGTAACACTTTATTTTCTATCGTATCATATCATACATTCTTCCAGTTGTCATTTTCTGATGCACATGTTAGAATCATGTCTTAAAGGAGGCAAATGATAATATGTACGAACAAAATGAAAATCCATGGAACGATTCTCAGAATCAGCAGGATCCGTTCTACCGCAATCCCGCTCCGGGAAATGCATCCAACGGTCTTGCTGCGGCTGCCCTGATCTGTTCCATTCTCAGTATTGTATCTGTTTGTTGTCTGTATGGCGCGTTTATTTTTGGCGGTCTGGCAATTATTTTTGCCATGCTCTCCAAAGGCGCACGTAAAAAGGCAACCGGAGCTGCACGCACCGCTCTGTTCCTTGGCACTGCTGGTGTATTGATCAGTGTCGTCATTACCATTGGCAGTTTTATCACTGTCAGCCGTCAGTACGGCGGATTTGACAAGTTTCTGGAACGTTATACTTATACCTTAGAGCACAATTTCGGCATCGACCTGAATCCGGGCAGTGATGGTTCCGGTACAGATGGCGGTTCCGGAAGTGATTCTATCCTGGATAGCAATGGTTCCGGAGAGTATTTATAAAAACGGCTCGATTCCGGTTTTTATATAAAACAGATTTTTTACTATAAAATGAATGATTACGATAACAAGCGAAGCATATACCCACGCATGGCGGTATTTCATTCCTATCGGAATCCGATGTCTGCTGACTTTGTCTATAGTCTGACTGATCATAAACCAGGCATATACCACAGCGGCATACATAATCATCGGAAAATCCACCGCGCAGACGAGGAATCTTCCGGATAATAATGCTTTCAGACTTCTGGTTCCGCCGCATCCCGGGCAAAAATAGCCGGTCAGCGTATGAAATACGCAGGGAGGCATCCGAACCGCCGAAAACAGATGTAAAAAAAGAAAGTGTTTACAAAGTAGCAGCGCACTGAGGATGATCAAGATTACCCAGCCGCAGCGGTATAATCCATTTTCCAACGAAACTTTCGATTCTTTCATCTTTGCTTCCCCCTTGTTCTCACACTATTTTAACAGATTGGAGCATGATATCAATATGAAATCTTTTGCAGATTTAAAAGCAAATGCCAGAGATGCTTTGCTTGGACGTTACAGTGTGCTCATCGGTACTGGAATTCTTGCCTGGCTCATTTCCACACTGATTGGGCTCCCATTTTCCCGCATGTTGGAACAGGGATTTTATTATATCCACATAGGACGGATCATCTGGGCTTACACCGGTATGCTTTTTGTCAGTCTGATCGGATCACTATTTAACATCGGTATCACCTTTATGCATATGCAGACAGCGAAAGGCATCCGCCCGCAGTTTTCAGATCTGCTGTATCCGTTTCGCAACCGCCCGGACAAATTCATCGGATGTGAATTCATCCTCATTCTGATTTCCTTTGTCTGCACACTTCCGGGAGCGATTGTCACCGTAATTGCCGCATTTCAGGATAGCACGATCACGGATCTTCAAATCAACACAATGCTGGTCATTGGGGTTATTCTTATAGTCATTGGTTTTATTGTCCAGATCATACTTGGCTTTGCATTTTCCCAGGCTGTTTACCTGCTCATTGATCATCCGGATTACCGGGTAACAGAAGCGCTTCGCCAGAGTTTTGATCTGATGAGAAGACGGAAAATGCGTTATTTTATGCTGCAGCTGTCCTTTATCGGATGGGGATTGCTGGGCTGTCTGACACTTGGTATTGGATTTTTGTGGATCATTCCTTACGTTGCTCAGACAAATACACAATTTTACCTGGATTTAAAACAAGTTTAATGTATCTAAAAAAGCAGGATTCCATCTCTCTCTTGGAGGAATCCTGCTTTTTCTATCTTACTTTCATTTATTACTCTTCGATAAATCTATCGTGTGCGGCACGCATTGCTTTATCTACATCTTTCTCGTCTACCAGAACAGTTACACGGATCTCAGATGTTCCAATCATACGGATATTTACACCAATGTTGTAAAGAGCTTCAAACATACCTGCTGCTACACCCGGATGTGTCTGCATTCCTGCACCGACGATGGATAATTTTGCAACAGTCGGATCTGCCTCAATTTTCTGGGCTTTGATGCGTGCCTGATTCTCTTCAAGAACTTTCACTGCCTCATCCATCTGATCGCGGGATACAGTAAAGGAAATGTCCTTTGTACCATCACGACCGATAGACTGTAAAATAATATCTACGTTAATATTCTTCTTTGCCAGAAGATCAAAAATCTTAAATGCCATTCCCGGCTCATCTTTAATACCAATTACTGCGATTCTCGCTGCGTTTTTATCTACTGCTACACCACTAACAAGCATGCCTTCCATTTCTGTTTCCTCCTTAACAATTGTTCCTTCTGCTCTGTTTAAACTTGAACGTACGACTAACTGCACACCATATTTTTTTGCAAGCTCAACAGAACGGTTATGAAGAACTTTTGCTCCAAGTGTTGCCAGTTCAAGCATCTCATCGTATGTGATTTCTTTCAGTTTTTTTGCGTTTGGAACTACACGCGGATCTGCTGTGTATACACCCTCTACATCGGTGTAGATCTCACAGGCATCTGCATGCAGAGCTGCTGCCAGTGCAACTGCCGTTGTATCGGAACCACCACGTCCCAGTGTTGTAATGTCATCGTATTTATTTACCCCCTGGAAACCGGTAATGATAACAATTCTTCTCTGCTCCAGTTCGTTGAAAATACGCTCGGTATCGATACGTTTAAATTTTGCATTGCTGTACGCTGATGTTGTATGCATAACTACCTGAAATGCATTCAGAGATACTGCCGAAACGCCAAGTGACTGCATTGCCATGGACATTAAAGCAACAGATGTCTGCTCACCAGTTGCCAGGAGCATATCCATCTCTCTTTTTGAAGCTTTCGGATTGATGTCACGTGCCATCTCGATAAGGTGATCTGTTGTCTTTCCCATTGCAGACAGAACAACAACCACATCATTTCCTGCTTCATAATCTTCGATACATCTCTTTGCTACATTAAAAATTCTTTCTTTATCAGCCACAGAACTGCCGCCGAATTTTTTTACAATTAGCATGTCTTCCTCCCAAATAAGTAATCTATGATTTCATGGCCACACGCCACGTAGTTTCCACTGGCCTCGCCCTCAGCCTCATTGTATTTCCAGTCATGCTTCTGAAGGTTTGTGCTGTCATACAAGAGATATGGCACACTGTCAGATGAATGCGTCCGTATGCAGATTGGCGTCGGATGATCCGGAAGAACCAACATTCGGAAATCCTCTCCTGCTGCTTCAAGTCCTTCCTTCACTGGCTTAATAATCCGTGAATCCAGATATTCAATTGCCTTCACCTTACGCTCAACACTGCCCTGATGACCCATCTCATCCGGAGCCTCAACGTGGATATATGCAAAATCATATCCCTCTTTGGTCAATACTTCAATTGCTGCCTGTGCTTTTCCTTCATAATTGGTATTCAAACCACCATTGGCACCTTCTACTTCAATTACTTTCATGGATGCACCTACAGCTATTCCTTTTAACAGATCCACTGCAGAGATCATCGCACCTTTCAGATGTGTTTTCTCTTCAAAGGAAGAAAGATCCGGTTTTGTACCTGCGCCCCAGAACCAGCAAGAGTTTGCCGGATTAAGGCCCTTTTTCTTTCGTTCCACATTAATTGGATGGTTTACCAGAATGTCATAACTCTTCTTCATCATTTCACGAAGTACGGCATCCTCCGGAAGATACTGACCGATGGTCTGACCAAGCACATCATGCGGTTGTGTTAATTCTACCACTTCTCCGCGATCCCAGATTAACAGATGACGGTAGCTGGTTCCCACATAAAACTTATAGGTCTCATTCTCCAGCCCTTCCCTGACTGCATCCAGCAAAACGGCTGCATCCGCAGTACTGATCTCACTGGAACTGTGATCAATGATCGTACGGTCCTCATAATTCTCTTCCTCTTCGGACAGGGTAACCAGATTGCAGCGAAGTGCAATATCTGTATCCTTCATGTCTACGCCAATGCTGAGTGCCTCCAGCGGAGAACGACCGGAATAATAGATTCTCGGGTTGTAGCCCAGTACGGAAAGGTTTGCGGTATCACTGCCCGGTTTCATTCCATCCGGGATCGTATGTACCATTCCAATCTCTGATACTGCTGACAACTGATCCATTGTCGGCGTCTCTGCATAGGCAAGCGGGGTCTGATTGCCAAGTTCTGCAATCGGACGGTCTGCCATTCCATCTCCTAAAACCACCACATATTTCATCACTTTTTACCTCTGTTTATTTTCTATCTTTTTACTCTCACAAACCATTTTTACATTTTATTTACACATGCAAACAGAATGTTTCTTATTTTACGCGAATGCATTGAGACACTTCACCAAGTTCAGCCTCTGCTTTATCATATGCAAATCCATCCATTTCTGCTGTAACAAATGCGTTCTCGCCTGTCACACCATCTGCCTGCACATAGGAAACGCTTCCAAAAGCTTTCTCAATAATATCTTTGTCAGCTTTTGTACGGACAAAATATTTATTTTTGAGCTGTCTGTAATCGGCAAGCTTAAGTTTTTCCTCGCGCCATTCCACCGGAATATTCTCATCCAGGTGTTTTGCAATCTCAACGATATCTGCAACAACTGCACTTGCGGTTGGAAGTTTTCCGGCTCCACTGCCGTAGAACATTGCATCACCAAGAACATTTCCATGTACAAATACCGCATTGAATACGTCATTTACATTGTACAGCGGATGTGTCGGTTCCAGCATGAACGGTGCTACCAACGCACAGTAGCTGTCACCAGTCTGATAGCTGGATGCAAGAAGTTTAATGCTTCTTCCAAGTGCTTTTGCATATTTGATATCGGTTGCAGTGATCTTTGTAATTCCCTCGGTATGGATATCCTGGAAATCAACCTGCTGCCCGCATACGAGAGATGTCAGGATCGCGATTTTTCTGCAGGCATCATGTCCTTCAATATCAGCGGTCGGATCTGCCTCTGCATATCCTTTCTGCTGTGCATCTTTTAATACATCTTCAAATTCAGAACCTTCCTCAGACATTTTTGTCATCATATAGTTTGTGGTTCCGTTTAAGATACCGGATACTTCCTCGATCACATCTGCAGTCAGGCAGGAATTTAATGGACGGATGATCGGGATTCCGCCGCCCACACTTGCCTCAAACATACAATTCACGTTTTTCTCTTTTGCAATGCGGATCAGCTCTGCTCCTTTTTCTGCGATCAATGCTTTATTGGATGTAGCAAAATGTTTGCCACTCTCCAGTGCCTGTTTTGCAAATGTATAAGCCGGCTCCACGCCACCCATGGCCTCAACCACGATTGCGACCTCTGGATCGTTCTGGATGACTGCATAATCATGAACAATCTTGTCCTCCATCGGATCACCCGGGAAATCCCGCAAATCCAGGATATATTTGATAGATATCTCGTCTCCCACACGTTTTGTGATACTTTCTTTGTTCACTTTTAATACTTCGGCCACACCAGAACCAATGGTACCGTAACCTAATACTGCAATCTGAATCATCGTTTGTCACTCCCTTGCTAATATTTTTAAATAATGGATGCCTTGCTGCTGCTCAATGGTATCTACCATCTGGGAAATATCTCCGGTTTCATTCAGCACATCTACACTCAGTGTCAGTGATGCAATGCCGTTAACCGGAATACTCTGATGGATCGTCAGAATATTCGCATGATAATCTGCCACGATCCGCAAAACCACGGAAAGCAATCCGGGTTCATCATCCAGCTGAACCACCATCGTAATCGTCTTTCCTTTTGCATTATCATGGAATGGAAAAATATCATCTTTATATTTATAAAAAGAGCTCCGACTGATGCCGACCTGCTCTGCTGCCTCCTGCACAGAAGCGGCTTTTCCCGAATCCAGCAGCCTTTTAGCCTCTACTACCTTCAATAAAACCTCCGGTACTGCTTTTTGTTTCAAAACAAAATATTTCGTTTTTTCTGCCATTGTGCCCCCCCTTTTGTGTATTTCTGGGAAATACATCTGTTTTCACAGTAAAGATATAGTATCATAATCAAATCCTTGATGCAACCCCGTTTTTGTGTTTTTCCAGATACCAAGAGCAGGAAATTCATCATAATTTCCTATCAAATCAAAAACCGGGGATTTTTAAAATCCCCGGCCGCCACCGCCAAAAGTACGCCCACCAGCGCCCTGATGAACAGAACTGGTTCCACCGCCTCCCGACGGCGGATCATCTTTTGGAAGCTTTCTGCGCGTAATAAACTGACGCACAAAATGGTCCTCACGTCTGTGAAGTTTCACTGCTCCATGTTCTCTGGCATTATAATGATATCCACCAAATTTCAATCTGTATTTTCCTGTAATAAACAGGCAGAATACCAGACAGGCTACTGCGCCAACCAATGCCGCAAATAAAAGTTCCATCTTATCCAGGTGCGGTTCACTGCTTCCCTCCTCCTGGTAATAAATACCGCTGTCTTCATCATAAATCGCCAGATTATCCGGCTTTCCAGCCTGATAATAGATAATCGTATCTTCCAGCATAGAAGCCATAGCCTGCTTATAAGCTCCGGATCCGGCATACTCCATCGCATGATCCAGCATTTTATTCAGATGGGTATCTACAATATATTTATAAGTCTCACCGGCTGTCGCAATATAGAACACCCGTGCATTCATATCAAGGACAAAGGCTATACCATCATCACTCTCTGTGTACTCATTGAATTTTTCTTCTGCATAATCCTGTGTGGAAACCACGGATGCATCATCTACCGTCAGAAGCATCAGATCCCAGCCGGTCTCACTTTCCGCTTTATCCACGGCTTCCGTAAGTTCTGTTATTTCCTCATCGGAAAACAGTCCGGCATCATCGTATACCTGCCTTCCCGACGCATAAGCCGAAAGGCTGACCGACAGACTCATTACAATGCAAAGAAGTACACCCGCAAGGCAGATCCGACTTTTTGTTTTTTGCTGTATTATCCTCATTTTGTTCTCCCTAAAACACAAAGTATCCCAGTAGCAGCATGATTGCAAAGGCAATGCCGCCGATCAAAATTCCACAAAGAGAAACTTTCTTCCGGTCGATTGGAAGTTCACCATATGTTTTCCCATTCTGTCCGTTCATGGAATAGTAATATATTTTTCCATTCGGTCCCTTATATGTTACCGTCCATACCGGAAGTAACGTATACTTCCAGTTTTCCTGCAGTAACCTGATATTATCGGATATAATATGTACTCCGGTATAGCCTTCGATGGTGTCCTCCATCAGATCTCTGGTGCAATTTTCCACCTCACCGCGCACTTCTGACTCCAGCTCGGTTCTCTCAATATCTCGTTTTTCCGCATAAAAGCCGGACAGATATCCCATCCGGAAGTGTTCTGCCTTGGAAAAATCATAAGGCAGTACCCCTTCTGCCAGCAGACGGTCTGATTTTTTCAGTGCGTGTTTCGTAATCTCACGCAGAGAAACCTCACCCTGGCGTTCCATACGATAAATACGTGTCTCCGTAATTTCCTCATCTCCGGACATGAACACACGTATCTTGCTTCCCTCTGCTGTCACCGCGCCATCCACATCAACATCACATACCCAGTATGGATAGTAGATTCCTGTCAGCTTTTCAATCTGGTTCTTCTGAAAAAAAGCATTCGGTACAAATTTCTTCTTATGCACAAAATCCAGAAAATGCTGCTCTGCCTGCTTCCGGTCAATCTCAAAGGGTACGATCTGATCCGGATAAAAATCTCCTTTCAGCTGTTCCGAGAGAAGCACCGGATTATGACAATAATAACAGAACGTTGCAGCCGTAGTCTGATCTGTCACGATCTGTGCACCACAGTTCGGGCAGGTATACACAACTGCTGAATCCTCCTGTTCTTCTGCTTCATAAGCATGAGAAGCCGTTTTCTCAAATGATTCTACAGTTGTTCCGCCCCCGGCAGACTCCCCTGAATCTGAAGTCTCCTGCGTTCCGCTATCTTCGGTTTCGATCTCATCCAAAGCAAAATCTGAACCGCAATATTCACATTTATATTTCTGACTATTCGGGTCAAAAATCAATTCGCCGCCACAATTGGGGCATTTTATACTGATGGTTGACATATAATTCCTCTTACGCTTTCGGTTTGCCGCACTCAGAACAGAATTTTCCACTGTTTACTGCACCACAGCTGCAGATCCATGGTGCTTCCGGTGCAGGTTTTCCACATTCGGTGCAGAATTTTCCACTGTTTACCGCGCCACAGCTGCAGGTCCATGTGGTCGGCATCGGTTTACCGCACTCGGAGCAGAATTTCCCGGTGTTTGTTGCTCCACAGCTGCAGGTCCATTCATTGGAAGTTCCGTTCTGCTGTGCTGCCTGTGCCTGTTGACGATTCATCTCCATCTGACGGATATTCACCTCAGATGCAGTGCCCATAACACCGGCTCCTGCCTGCATTCCCATACCCATGCCCATAAAGCCGGATACGGAACCTGCCGCATTAGAGCCTGCTGCTTCCATTCCCCGGGCCACAGAACCCTGCACATATCCCTCGCGGATTGTCGGATCAGAGAGCATTGCGCCCTGATTTCGCATGTTAATCAGTTTTGTGGATGCATCGTCATAGGAAATGCTCGCAATACCAACCGATGCGATTTCCACACCGCGGTTCTGCTTCCAGTCCTCATCCAGAATATCGGACATATATTTGCCAAGTTCCCGTCCTTTCGACGTCACAAAGGAAATTCTTATGCCATCCGCAGACATCTGGTTGATGGCTGACTGCAGTGCCTCCAAAAATTCATCCAAAAACTGTTCGTTGACATCTGACACTTCCACCTGTTCCATATTCCGCGGAATCACTTCCGCATAAAATTTCAGCGGATCACTGATACGGATGGAATAAGTTCCGTGTGTCCGTAAAAACAGCTCTGCATTATAAAAGTTATCAAAATAATTGATTGGATTTCTTGTACCGAACTTAATACCTTTTATTTCCTGCAGATTCAGATAATATACTTTCTGTTCGGTCGGGGACTGTCCGCCGTATTTAATACGTTCAAATGTAGCCTCCATGGCACTGGAAAAATCTCCATGAAACAGAGAAGGCTCCATGTCATTTTTCACTTCAAAATAACCCGGCTCTGCTGTGTAATCAATAATCTTGCCGCCATCGGTCAGGATCATAAACTGATTATCATACACATGAATGACCGAACCATCGGAAATCACATTTCTGCTGCCTTTCCGGTTCTGGGATTTTTTATTTATTAAAACGCCCGGTGTCATCAGTGTCTGCGCACCCATATCTGCCGGTTCGATTACTTCTAGCCACTGATCTGCCAGACCTGAACTGATACTTTTTACTGCTGCTCGAATGATTCCCATGGTAATTTCTCCTTTTTGCTGTCACATACTCTCAAAAAATCTCTTCCGATTCCCCAGAGTATAGTTCTATACGTCCTGGTCGTTTTTGGACAATGTAATCCATTTCAGGTATGCATTGATAAACAGATCGATATTTCCATCCATGACACTGTCCACATTTCCAGTTTCTGCGTTGGTACGATGATCTTTTACCATCGTATATGGCTGCATAACATAGGAACGGATCTGATTTCCCCAACCAATCTCTGTCACATCACCACGAATGTCTGCCGCTTTTTCTGCATTTTCCTGCTGTTTTAACAAATACAGTTTTGCTTTCAGCATCTGCATTGCCTTATCTTTATTCATATGCTGAGACCGTTCATTCTGGCACTGTACCACGATACCGGTCGGTAAATGTGTGATACGGATGGCAGAAGATGTCTTGTTGATATGCTGACCACCGGCACCGCTGGAGCGGTAGGTATCGATACGCAGATCCTCATCGTTGATCTCTACTTCCACATCTTCTTCGATATCCGGCATAACATCACAGGATACAAAGGAAGTCTGACGTTTTCCTGCCGCATTAAACGGGGAAATACGCACCAGTCTGTGAACACCTTTTTCTGATTTCAAATAACCATAGGCATTTTCTCCATGCACCTGGAATGTCACAGATTTGATACCTGCTTCCTCACCATCCAGATAATCCAGCACTTCCACTTCAAATTTCTTAGAAGAAGCCCATCTTGTATACATACGGTACAACATGCTTGCCCAGTCACAAGACTCCGTGCCGCCCGCTCCTGCATGCAGCGTCACGATTGCATCGTCTCTGTCATACTCTCCGGAAAGCAACGTCTTCATACGAATATTTTCAAAACTTGTTTCAAATTCATCCAGCAATTCCTGAATTTCCGGGATTACTTCCGGATCATTTTCTTCATATCCCATTTCAATCATCAGTTCCATGTCTTCCATCTGGGATACCAGCTGCTGGTAAATCTCCACATCATCTTTTTTGCTTTTGAGCTCTTTCATAAGCTCCTGAGAACGCTCCGGATCATTCCAGAAATCCGGTTCCTCCATCTTCCGCTCTAACTCCTGAATCCTCTGCTCTTTGTTAGCGAGGTCAAAGTGAATCCCTTACTTCCTGGAGCGGGTGTTTGTATGCGTTCAATGTTGTTTTGAACTGGTCTAATTCAACCACCGAAATCACCTCTTTCTCTTATTTCAGGATATTTCATCCTGTTTATAAATCAGCAGAAGCGAAACTTTTTTGCTTCACTTCTGCTCAATTTTAACCTGTTTATTCTTATACGGTATGGCCTTTTGCTTTGATCACTTCAATTACCTGATCGACATATTTCTCACAAAGACTTTCTGTCTCTGCTTCTACCATAACACGGATCACCGGCTCAGTTCCGCTCTCACGAACGAGGATACGTCCAGTATCGCCCAGTGCTTCTGCAACCTTTGCTACTGCCTGCTGTACCTCAGCATCATTCTGTGCTTCTGGTTTGCTCTTTACTCTTACATTTTTGAGAACCTGTGGGTAAATGGTCACCGGCTCAGCCAGTTTGCTTAACGGCAGCTTTTTAGCCAACATAACTTCCATCATTTTCATGGATGTTAAGATACCATCACCTGTGGTTGCATATTTGCTGAAAATAATGTGTCCGGACTGCTCACCGCCAATACGATGGCCATTCTGAACCATGTTCTCATATACATATTTATCACCAACTGCTGTTTTCTCATAATTAATACCAGCCTCATCGAAAGCTTTGTACAGACCAAAATTAGACATAATGGTCGTTACAACCGTATTGTTCATGAGTTTTCCTCTCTCTTTCATATATTTACCGTAAATATATAAGATCAGATCTCCATCAATAACATTTCCTTTTTCGTCTACTGCAATACAACGGTCTGCGTCTCCGTCATAAGCAAATCCAACGTCCAGATTGTTGTCTTTTACAAATTTCTGAAGTACTTCAATATGTGTGGAACCTGCATGATTGTTAATGTTTGTTCCATCCGGCTCTGCGTTGATGACATATGTTTTTGCGCCAAGTGCGTCAAATACACTCTTGGCGATCATCCAGGAACTTCCGTTTGCGCAGTCAAGACCAACACGGACATTTTTGTAAGAATAAGTAGCCAGCGAGATCAGATAACCTACATAACGGTTTCTTCCTGCTGCATAATCTACGGTGCATCCAATCTCCTCGCGGACAGCAAACGGCACATCTGCCATCTCTTCTCCGAAGAGATTCAGTTTTCCGTCAATGTAATCCTCGATGTAAGAAATGGTTTTCTCATCCATCTTCTCACCATTGCCATTGATCAGTTTGATACCATTATCATAATACGGATTGTGGCTTGCGGAGATCATGATACCGCAGTCAAAATCTTCTGTTCTTGTCACGTAAGATACGGACGGAGTTGTGGTTACATGAAGCAGATATGCATCTGCGCCTGAAGCAGTCAGACCTGCAACCAGAGAATACTCAAACATATAGCTGGAACGTCTTGTATCTTTTCCGATTACAACTTTACATTTTTTTCCTGTAATCTGATGATAATACCATCCGATAAAACGTCCTACTTTGTAGGCATGCTCTACTGTTAATGTTTTGTTAGCCTCCCCACGGAAGCCGTCTGTTCCAAAATATCTTCCCATTTTGAATCCTTTCCATTTGTTATTAACTTATGATTATATATTTGTCTTTTCAAAACGCATGAACCCTACAACTGATCTTTCAACTGATCTAAAATCAGATCCACGCACTCTTCCACACTGTATTTTGCCGTATCGATCACGGCATCCGGATGCTTCGGCGCTTCATACGGACTGGAAACACCGGTAAAGTGATTCAGCTTTCCTTCCCGGGCCATTTTATACAAGCCTTTGACATCCCTGCGCTCACACTCCTCAATTGGAGTATTTACATATACTTCCATAAATGCATCTCCGATGATCTCACGGGCATTCTGACGATCCTGTGCAAACGGAGAAATAAAAGATGTCAATACGATCAGTCCCGCATCGTTCATCAGTTTGGATACCTCAGCGATTCTCCGAATATTTTCAATTCGATCTGCCTCACGAAACCCAAGATTTTTATTCAGTCCCATGCGGACATTATCGCCATCCAGCAACATCGTATGTTTACCCATGGCCACCAGACGCTTTTCCAGTTCATTTGCCAGCGTCGATTTTCCGGAGCCGGACAGACCGGTAAACCAGATTGTCTTTGCATTCTGACCAAGCTGTTTCTCACGGAATTCCCGTGTAATATCCATATCATGCCAGGTCAGCTGATTTTCTCTGTTTAATGTATGCTCTACAACACCACATGCTGATGTCATATGAGATACCCGGTCAATCAGAATCAAGGAACCTAACGCATTATTTTTTTCAAATTTATCGAAAACCAGTTTTGAAGCAGTTGCAATTTCGCAGCGCGCGATCTCATTTTTATAAATCGCCTCTGCATATACTTCCTCCCCGGAATTCACGTCAATCTTGTACTTGATGTTCATGATCGTTGCCGGAACACTCTGTGTGCCAAGTTTCAACAGGAAATTTTTTCCTTCCACCAGCTTCGTATCATCCATCCAGAGCAGTGTTGCAGAAAACATGGAATTTACGTTCAGTGAAGTACCTTCCACCAGCACACAGCCTCTGGAAATATCAATCTCTGTATCCAGCTGAATGGTCACGGCGTGACCCACAGAGCTAGTCTGTACTTCTTTGTCTCCTTCATAAATCAGTTTTACAACAGCTGTTTCACCACTTGGCAATACCTGAATCGCATCGCCCACTGACACACTGCCACTTTCAATCTGTCCCTGAAATCCACGAAATGTATGATCCGGTCTGCAGACACGCTGTACCGGCATGGTAAATCCTGTCTCTGTCGGATTTTCCTTTACGTCAATGGTTTCCAGATAATCCAACAGTGTCTTTCCAGTATACCACGGCATATGGGACGAACGTTTTGTAATATTATCTCCCTCTGTCGCAGATACGGGAATCATCTGTGCAGTGCTGTACTCAAATTCTGCCAGCAGCACTTTAATATCTTTCTTGATCTTCCGGAATTTTTCCTGTTCAAAATCGATCAAATCCATTTTGTTGATGGCAAATACAAAGTGTTTGATTCCCATCAGAGAGCAGATCCGGGTATGGCGTCTGGTCTGTGTCAGTACACCCTGGCTGGCATCCACAAGGATAACCGCCAGATCCGCAAAAGATGCACCTACTGCCATATTTCTCGTATATTCTTCATGGCCCGGTGTATCAGCCACAATAAAAGAACGGCGCTCTGTCGTAAAATAGCGGTAAGCAACATCTATGGTAATTCCCTGCTCACGCTCCGCCATCAGGCCGTCCAGAAGTAAACTGTAATCAATAGCTCCGCCTCTGGAACCGACTTTGGAATCCAGTTCCAGTGCACGCTTCTGATCTGCAAATAATAATTTTGCATCATAAAGCATATGTCCGATCAGTGTGGATTTTCCATCATCCACACTTCCACAGGTAATAAATTTCAACAATGCGTTCATCTAGAAGTAGCCCTCCCTTTTCCGTTTCTCCATGCTGGCCGCCCCACCGTCCTTATCGATCACACGACTGGTACGTTCAGAAGACACCGCACTTAAAGTCTCCTGAATGATTGCATCCAGCGTATCCGCATTAGACTCCACGCCACCGGAAAGTGGATAACATCCAAGGGTTCGGAAACGAACTTTCTTCATCATCGGTTTTTCTCCCGGAAGCAGACGCATACGATCATCATCAACCATGATCAGATTGCCGTCACGTTCCACTACCGGTCTGACTGCGGCAAAATACAGTGGCACTATATCAATATTTTCCCGCTTGATATACTGCCAGATATCCTTTTCTGTCCAGTTGGAAATCGGAAATACACGGATACTTTCGCCTTTGTTGATCTCCGTATTGAACAGCTTCCACATCTCCGGACGCTGATTTTTCGGATCCCAGGCATGCTCTGCATTACGGAAAGAAAAAATACGCTCCTTGGCACGACTCTTTTCCTCATCACGTCTGCCGCCGCCAAATGCTGCGGTAAACCCATACTTATTTAATGCCTGCTTTAAGGCCTGTGTTTTCATGATATCGGTATAAGCTGCGCCATGATCAAAGGGATTGATCCCCTGTCGAACACCGTCTTCATTAATGTATTCCAGCATCTCAATTCCATATTTTTCCGCTACTTTATCGCGAAACTCAATCATTTCTTTAAATTTCCATGTAGTATTTACATGTAAGAATGGGAATGGTGGTTTCTCCGGATAAAATGCTTTTAACGCAAGATGCAACATAACCGATGAATCCTTTCCGATGGAATATAACATTACCGGTTTTTCACACTGTGCTGCTACTTCTCGCATAATGTATATTGCTTCCGCTTCCAGTTCATCCAAATGATCCATACTTTTGTCCTCTTTTCCTGTGTTATTCCCCCAAACCGTTTTGTATCGCGGATACGATTCCTGCCAGCGCTTCGTCTTCGTCTTCTCCCTCACATACAAATTCAATTTCATCATTGTATTTGATACTCGCCGCCAGCACACTTAAAAGGCTTTTTACATTTGTCGTCATATTTCCTCTCTGAAAAGAAATCTTTGACTTGTATTTGATCGCCTCATCACACAATTTTCCCGCAGGACGCAAATGCAGTCCTGCAGGGTTTTTAATTTTTACTTTCTGACAAACCATTTTGTATCCCCTCCAAATACATCCTTGGTATCTTTACCTTCTTATTGTGTGGAACTGTCTGTTCCTCCTGTATTATCTGTACTGTCTGTATTTCCCGTATTATCTGACTTTTCCGTCACTGTCACGGATGTGTACGGTGTCTCACTGACTGTGTAACCACCGTCAATGGAAACCTGCGCTGCCATAACTCCCAGGTTAAACGGTGATGCATCAATCGTTCCTGTAATATCATCCGGATTGATATCTGAAAAGTCCTCCTCAAATCCCAGCAGGTTTACCGTTACAGTATCTGCATTAAATTCCAGTTGATAATTGGATGAAAGATTTCTCACCGTGATATTTTTCACTGGCACGGCAAAGGCTTTCGCCGTTCTTCCCTCGATCACCAGTGTCACACTGATCTGTTTCGACTGATCAGATGCCAATGATACACCTTCCGGCAGGAATTTTGACAGATCCACACTCGCCACTACGTTTGATGACGCACCAGCAATATTCATCTGAGAACCAGTAATTTCAAGTTCGCTTATAGCCGCCAATGCTTCACTGCTTCCCACAAGGTTTACGTTTGAAACACTGCATTCCGCTTTCTGGAACCGGTAACCATCCGCAGGCGTGCCATTTGTCACAAATTTCAATGGTACGGATTTGCCCATGGTAACGGTCACATCAACAGCAACGGATGTACGGTTCAGTGTCAGTCGTTCCTGTGGAATTTCATTTCCATCTTTGTCCAGCAATACCACTTTGCTGTTCGTTGCGATATTTTCCTCTGCCCCGCTGACATCTACACTCGTCTGCACTGTAGCGATCTGATTCAGAATTGATTCCGGTCCGGTAATGGTAATTTTCTTCGGATCCGCTACCGTCGACTCGATATAGCAATATGCTGCCGGCGTACCTACCGTCTCAATCTGAACGGTATAACGTTCTGTCTTCAGATTTTCCACACTGATCTTCAACGTCGCATCCCGCTTGTTAATTTCAATCTGACTTGCATATCTGGATGCCGTTACACTGACCGGCACCGTAGTCATCTCATCATTAATATTTTCCATATTGGCTACTGCCGTAAAATCCGACTCAGAAAGTTCTTCTATAATAGAACGTTTTCCGGTAACCGTAAAGGAAATCTTATCTGAATTATTTAAAATATCATATGTCTTTCCCATGTCAGTCAGGTAATCACTGTTCTCAATCGTTACCGGAATCACAAATCCTTTTGTTTTTTCCGGATCTTCAATATTGACGACCACCAGCCAGATGACAATTGCAAAAACTGCCGCCAATATTTTGAGGCCAAAATTATTTGTTATCCGCTTTGTTACTTTGCGCAGCATTTTTCAGCCTCCTTTTCAGTTTTTCAAAATAGTTCTCCGTCTCTCCTGACAGTTTTGCAGCAAATTTCAATTTGCTTCGCAGGAAATCTGCATCAATATTGCGATACAGCGTACTTTCCACTGCCAGTGATACTGCTCCCGTCTCCTCTGAAACCACAATGGTCATAGAATCACTGACCTCACTGATTCCGACAGCAGCACGGTGTCTTGTTCCAAGTTCCTTGCTCAGTTCCATATTATCCGATAATGGCAGATAACAGGTTGCTGATACAATTCGGTCTCCCCGCACAATGATCGCGCCATCATGCAGAGGTGTATTATGTTCAAAAATATTGATCAGAAGCTGACTTGACACAAGGGAATCCAGCGGAATTCCTGTTCGGATATATTCGTTCAGCATCACATCCCGCTCAATTACGATCAGGGCTCCCGTTTTTACTTTACCCATCTCATAGCAGGCTTTTACGATTTCATTGATTGTTTTCTCAGAAAACCGGACAGCGTTTGCCTTTTGAAAATCAAAACTAAAAAATGCGGTAAAAAAATTCTTTCTTCCCAGCCGCTCCAGCGCATTTCGCAGTTCCGGCTGAAAAATAATAACCAGCGCGATTGCTGCTACATTTACTACTTTTCCCGACAACCACAAAATCGTATTCATCTGGAAAAGTGCCGCGATCAGAAGAAAAATTAATATCACAATGATACCTTTAAACAGCATCCATGCTCTGGTGTTTTTCACCCATACCATAACCTGATATAATACAAAGGCAATAATGATGATTTCTATGATATCGGTAGGTCCGATCTTTGGTTTGTCTATCCAGGAAAGATATTTATCCATAAAAGCATATAACGCTGCTCCTATTTCCCGCATCTTTTCACTTCCTCTCTGATTTTCCTGTTTCTTATTTTTTATTTGTCATGCAGTTCTCTGAACACCTGCTCTTCCAGATCATCTTCCGGATGGCTGACATGAACAGAATTTACTTTCTTTCCACGCGTGGATTTTCTTTTTTTGGAACGTTTTGTGTTGATGTGTTTTATCTGTTTGTCTTCTACGGAAACAAAAGTCTTCGGCACCGCTTTGACATAATAATAGTACTCATCATCCTCAAACTGCGTATGTTCCACCCTGCTGTAATCCACACTCAAAGTCATAAAATCAATCACTAATGCAATTACCAGTGAGACCACACATCCAACGATGACTTTTACAATGCGACTGCTTTCTCCCAGATAGATTTCTCCACTACAGATCACACCCATCTGCACGGCAATTCCAAGCACAATTGCGATGATCCGCGCATGATCCACGCTGAGTTTTCTCACGCAATATACCACAACGGATGCTGTAGCAAATGCACCAAGATAAAAATACATTTCTTTATCTGTAAAAATTTCCGTTACGGCAAGGGTTACCACACTTTTCTTCGTGATAGATTCCTTTGCAGAAAACAGTGCCGCATTTTCGTTAATATTTTTCAATAAAAAGTAAATAAATTCTCCGCATACAACGGCGATGGCTGTATAGATTCTGTCCATCAGTCCGGCGCATACCGGCATAATGTAAGGGACACCTGCCACATTCAGCACCGGTGTCAGCACTGTATACACACCTTTTCTGCTCGTAAACCGAAAGTACAGACAAAAAAGTGCCACAAATACCAGTGCTACAATTCCACACAGTTCCAGCGACAGTGCATAGCAATTCAGCAGAACCAGCAGTGCCCCGAAAAACAGCATAACTCCGGATGGTAAAAAGGAACACAGCAATGCACACAGCAATGCAATTGGATATTCCTTCAGCACATCCATGTATCCGATTTTGTGGTCAATCAGCGTAAATGCAAAAAATGCAGCCAAAAAGCGCCCTATTGCTATAACAAATATCTCATATTTCCCGACAAAACGGTAAATATATTCCTTTATTTTCAACAGCTGAACCATACGTTACCTCCTGCTCCACGTTTCAGAATTTTATTCCTCCTGTGTATTTTCCTTCTCCTCAGCAGCATAAGACTTATTCAGCCGATGAAGATAATGCAGGTACAAATCTCTCCTGTCCCGGCATTGTTTATGCCTGTGAACCGCCACGAGTGCGCAAATCACCAGATAACATGCAAGAAATATCAGATATATCACAATAATTTCTTTGATCAGTACCCCATAGTTTACATTGGCAAAGTATTGATTAAAATCATCCCATTTAGAGCAGACCCACAACATCAGAACACCCAAAAAGCAGATCGTTCCAAGGACAAATCCTTTTACCATCTGCAAAATCACATAATCCACCCTTCGATATGTGCTGATCTTCAGTTCTCTTTCACCGGATCCGTTTTCCAGCATGGCCATTCTGGTCATTTCACGGACTCTTTCCTGATTAATCATAGCTTCACCTTTTTTGCTCATACTATATGAAGAATATATCATGAACAAAAAGCCGTTCATGATCGACATTCACCACTCGTCAATCATGCCAGCATGTTGACTCATTTGCGCTCATTATATCATAAGTCGCACCTACGGTGCTTGTCGCTGCTTATGCAGCTCTTATGATCAACATTCGCCGTTCGCCAATAGTGAGCAAGCTCCCTATGGCTCTCTTGCGCTCATTATATCATAAATTACTATCCAAGAAAAGTTTTTTATCCCCCGATTGCGATCACTGCCGCATACACCTGACAGCCAAGTGCGTTCTGCAAACACCAAGCCGCAGCATCTACAGTACTTCCCGTTGTATAAATATCATCAACAAGTAAGATCCGCTCCCTGCTATCGATCTTTTTTCTCACTTCGAAGGCATTTTTCAGGTTCTGCTTCCGCTGCCGGTCATCCAGTTTTTTCTGCGGTTTTGTTCTGCGGATTCGATACAAAAGCCTTGTATCCACAGGCAGTTTCAGTTCTTTTCCCATAGCACGGGCAATCCATTCTGCCTGATTATAACCACGTTTTCTTTTCCGTGACGCATGCAGTGGAATCGGCACGATGCGTGTAATTCCCGTATGGTAAATCCACGGGCCAAGCATTTTCGCCATTTCCCGTCCATAGGTCACTGCATATTCCCGCCGGTTTCCATATTTCATCTGATAAAGCGACAGCTTCACCGGTCCACGGTAGGACAGCAGCGCCCGATTGCGGACAAATACATGCCGCCTGCGCCTGCAGTCCCTGCAATATTCATCCTGTGCATGATCCAGTGGTTTTCCACACTTCATACAGTAATCTTTCTGAATAAACTGTATCTTTTTCCTACACTCCGGACAGATTCCTCCGGCACTGATTTTTTCACAGACCGGACATCTGGGCGGATATAAATAATCAAGCCATTTTAAAATATTCAAATATTATAATTCCTCCAATCGGTCCCGCAGACCGCTGTAACGTTTCTGTTCGTTTACATTTGCCTCCATGTTGTAAAATGCCTTCTCATCCCCTACCAGAGTCACACATTTACGGGCTCTGGTCACCGCTGTATACAACAGATTCCTGTTCATCAGCATGCGCGGTCCCGTCAGAAGTGGAATAATCACTGCCGGATACTCACTTCCCTGGGATTTATGTATGGTGATCGCGTAGGCCAGTTCCAGCTGATCCAGTTCCTTAAATGGATATTCCACCATACGGCCTTCCTCGTACTCTACCGTCAGTATCTCAGAAAATCCATTGATTTCCCGGACAATTCCCATATCCCCATTAAATACACCAAGCCCTTTTTCAATTGGAATATTGTATCTGCTGCGGATCTCCCACTCTGCCTGATAATTATTTTTGATCTGCATCACTTTGTCGCCCTCGCGGAATAGCATCTGTCCATGTTCCCGCTCCGCTTTCTTCGGATCCGGAGGATTCAGATACTGCTGCAGGATCGTATTCAGCCGTTCCACGCCAAGCAGACCTTTCCGCATTGGTGTCAGTACCTGAATGTCAGAAGGTAACGCATTCACATATTTCGGCAGTTTCTGCCGGATCAGCTGAATGCAGATGCTGATAATCACGTTTGCATCATATCGCTTTAGGAAAAAGAAATCCCGGCTCTTGTTATCCAGCACAACTTCCTCACCGCGATTGATCTTATGTGCATTTACGATAATATCACTCTCGGATGCCTGTCGGAAAATACGGTTCAGACGTACCACATTGCACGCGTGGGAATCAATGATATCTTTCAACACACATCCTGGACCGACACTCGGCAGCTGATTCACATCTCCCACCAGGATCAGTCGTGTTCCCGCAACTACTGCTTTCAGCAGATTATGCATCAGACTGATATCTACCATGGACATCTCATCAATAATAATGACATCTGCCTCCAACGGATTCTGCTCATTTCTCTCAAATCCGACCCGTTCCTCCATCCCACCGGACAATTCCAGCATTCGATGGATCGTTTTTGCCTCATACCCGGTGGTTTCGCTCATACGTTTTGCCGCGCGTCCCGTAGGCGCTGCCAGACAGATATCCATGCCCTCCGACTCAAAATACTGAATGATCGTATTGATGGTCGTCGTCTTTCCGGTACCCGGTCCACCGGTGATAACCAGCAGTCCGCTGCGCACCGCTTCCTTTACGGCGATCCGCTGCATTTCATCTAATTCCAGTTCCGACAGTGCTTCTATTTTTCGAATACGCTGCTCTACCGCAGTTTCAGAAAAATCGTATTTCACGTTCAGTTCCCGCAACATAACCGCCACATTCAGTTCCATGTAATAAAAGGAAGACGCATAAATCTGTACCTGATCCTCGGATTGTTTCAGCATAAGTTTTCGGTCAATTGCCATATCCATATAATGTTTTTCAATCGCAGAAGCATCAACCCCCAGAAGTTCACATGCCCTGCGGGTCAGAATCTCCTCCGGCAGATAAGTGTGTCCCTCCAGGGAAGCCTGCTGCAGCACATACAAAATACCACTTCGGATGCGAAAATCAGAATCCATATGAATTCCCACTTTGTGGGCGATCTCATCCGCAATCTTAAATCCCACACCGGACACGTCTTCCGCCAATTTGTACGGATTCTCCTGGATAATTCGATACATATCCAGCTGATAGGTCTGGTAAATCTTCACAGCCAATGTCAGAGAAATCCCATAATTTTGCAAAAAAATCATAGCCTGACGGAGTTCTCTTTTTTCCTCTGTCTGCTGTGCGATCTCCCGCGCTTTCCGTTCACTGATGCCCTTGATCTCCACCAGTCGCTCCGGTTCTTCTTCAATGATACGGAAGGTATCTTCTTTAAACCTGCGCACAATACGGGCTGCAAGTGCCGCTCCCACGCCTTTGATCGCGCCGGAGCCCAGATAACGCTCAATGGAAGCTGCATCCTCCGGTGCCTTAATTGTATAAGTATCTACTTTAAACTGCGGACCGTAGGACGGATGCACCGTATATTCTCCGGTTGCTTCCATACATTCTCCTTCGCTGATGATCTGAAACACGCCCACACAGGTGATCTCATCCTCGTCCTGGGAAACCAGATTCAAAACCGTATAACCATTCTCTTCATTTCGATATACAATATGCTCTACAAACCCGGTAATTGTCTCCATAGTTCTCCTTTGTCATAAAAAGAGACAGCCTGATGACTGTCTCTCTCATTCTTACTGCTCGTCTCTTTTTCCGGAAAGAAACTCTACATATTTTCCGGTTCCGATGGCAACACAGGTCATTGGATCTTCTGCTGTCATTGTATTGATTCCGGTATGTGACTCGATCAGTTCTTCCAGTCCCCGGAGCAATGCTCCGCCTCCAGTAAGGACTATTCCGCGGTCAGCTACATCAGCAGCTAACTCTGGCGGTGTCTTCTCCAGTACGCTGTGTACTGCATCAACAATCTGCATGGTTGCCTCGCGTAATGCTTCCTCTGTCTCCTCAGAAGAAACGGTTACTGTCTTTGGCAGACCTGTCACCAGGTTTCGTCCTCTGACATCCAGTGTCATTGGCTCCGGTAACGGATAGCAGGTACCGATCTTGATCTTGATATCTTCTGCGGTACGCTCACCGATCAGAAGGTTATGTTTCTTTCTCATATAACGCACAAGCGCCTCATCAAAATCATCTCCAGCGATCTTGATGGATGTACTTACTACGGTTCCTCCAAGAGAGATTACCGCAATATCAGCTGTTCCACCACCGATATCTACGATCATGTTTCCACATGGTCTGGAAATATCGATTCCGGCTCCGATTGCTGCTGCGATCGGTTCCTCGATAATTTTTACATCTCTTGCGCCGGCCTGGAATGTCGCATCCTCTACTGCTTTCTTCTCAACTTCTGTGACACCACTCGGTACACAAACGCTGATCAGCGGTTTTCGGAAACTCTTTTTACCAACTGCTTTCTGAATGAAATATTTCATCATTTTCTCAGTTACTGTGTAATCAGAAATAACACCCTGACGAAGTGGTCTGACTGCTACGATGTTTCCCGGAGTTCTTCCGAGCATCAGTCTTGCCTCCTCACCGATTGCTTTTATTTTATTTGTATCGCGGTCAAATGCTACAACTGACGGCTCTTTTAATACAACGCCTTTGCCTTTGACATAAACAAGAATACTTGCTGTTCCTAAATCAATTCCAATATC
>CAKRKO010000025.1 GCA_934358495.1 uncultured Eubacterium sp.
GCAACTTGATTAACCATTGCACAGATGGCTAAAATAAAGGCTTTTTTGTGCAAAATATATAAGAAAGTATAGAGAGTATAAATGGGAGGTATAATCATGAACTTTTTTACACCGGCCGAAGTGGCCAAAAATTATATCGCAACCGGAAAAGGTAAGGTAAACACACCGATTCCGAAAATGATAATTCTTGCAATCCTGGCAGGAGCTTTTATCGGATTCGGTGGTGTCGGAGCAACCACCGTTGCAGTGTCCATCACAGAACCGTCTCTTGGAAAATTTATTGGAGCCTGTGTATTCCCGGGTGGACTGACAATGGTTCTGATCGCTGGAAGTGAACTATTCACCGGAAACTGTCTGTTGACGATTCCGCTTCTGGAGAAGGAGATCACCGTAAGCCAGATGCTGAAAAACTGGGTGATCGTGTACATCGGCAACCTGATCGGTGGAATCCTGGTAGGTGCAGGCGTTGCGTTCAGTCATCAGCCGTCTTTGTTTGGAAATGGAATGGCTGTATCGGTATTATCTACGGCAGTAAGCAAATGTTCCATGCCGTTTAGTGATGCATTTATCAAAGGTATTCTCTGTAACTTCCTGGTATGTACCGCTGTATGGATTTCCTTTGCAGCAAAGGAAGTAGTCAGCAAGATCGTGGGTCTGTTTTTCCCGATCATGATGTTTGTGCTCTGTGGATTTGAGCATAGTATCGCAAATATGTATTACATCAGTGCAGGCCTTTTTGCAAAAACAAATGCAGTTTATGTACAGGCAGCCACGGATGCGGGAGTGGATCTGACAAATCTGACCTGGGCCAATTTCTTTGGTAAAAATCTGCTGCCGGTTTCCCTTGGAAATATCGTAGGCGGTGCAGTTTGTATCGGATGCGCGTACTGGTTTATTTATCTCAGAAAAAATAAAGCAGATGCGTAAGAACAGAACTGATCAGTTGAGAATGCTTCTCAAAAATGTATGGATTGCACAAAATCAAATACAAAATAGTGCTTTTGGCATATGCTGAGAGCACCTTTTGTTCGTTATAATAGATACATTACAGTATCCTGTTGCGATACTGGTTAGGAGGGATATTAAAGAAATGAGTAAGATTTATCTTGCCGGAAAACACAGCCGTGATGTGATCATCGGGGACCTGTTAGAGAAATTCTCCAGAAAAGTAGAAGTCTACCCGCCTGGAACATGTCCGTTAACCGTACAGTTATCACTGCTGCACGCTTCTATGAATCAGACCTGTGGAAAATGTGTGCCATGTCGTGATGGTCTTCCACAGCTTGCAAAACTGTTAGAGCAGATCCTGAATGGTGTTGGAACCATGGAAATGCTGGATGAGATGAAAGAAATCGCCATTATGATCCGTGATTCTGCAGACTGTGCTATTGGTTATCAGTCTGCCATCGAAGTATTGGAAGGACTTGAGACTTTTGCCTCTGAGTATGAGAGCCATATCAAGGCGCACGAATGTCCGCAGAACGTGGGACAGAAGATTCCATGTGTAACACTCTGCCCGGCGCATGTCGACATTCCGGGTTATATTGCACATGTACATGAAGGAAACTATGCAGAGGCCATCAACCTGATTCGTCGGGACAATCCGTTACCGACGGCCTGTGCCATGATCTGTGAGCATCCGTGTGAGGAGCGCTGCCGCAGAAATCTGATTGACGATTCCATCAACATACGCGGTATCAAAAAATATGCGGTAGACCAGATTGCAGCAGATCAGGTAGCAGTTCCGAAGGCAAACGTGTCTACCGGCAAAAAAGTTGCCGTTATCGGCGGCGGCCCGGCCGGAATGACAGCTGCATATTTCCTGTCTCTGATGGGACACAAAGTAACTGTTTATGAAGCAAAAGAACACTTAGGTGGCATGCTGATGTACGGAATCCCGAATTACCGATTCCCGAAAGACCGCATGGATGAGGATATGAACGCCATCCTTTCCACCGGAAATATTGAAGTAAAATATAATACAAACGTAGGCGTGGATATTTCCATCGAGGAAGTAAGAAACAGCCATGATGCAATGTTTGTTGCCATCGGTGCACAGAAGGGTAAAAAACTCCGTCTGGACAACATTGATGCAAATAACGTATTTTCCGCAGTAGAAATGCTGGATGAGATTGGACATGGCCATCGCCCGGATTACACCGGAAAGACTGTTGCCGTTATCGGTGGTGGAAACGTAGCTATGGATGCTGCTCGAAGCGCACTCCGCTGCGGTGCAAAAGATGTCCGCATTGTATACAGAAGACGTCAGGAAGATATGACTGCTCTGGATACAGAAATCGAGTCTGCAGTTATGGAAGGTATCGAACTGATGCTCCTTCAGGCTCCAAAGAGTATTGAGAAGGATGAAAACGGCGACTGCTGTGCACTCTGGGTACAGCCGCAGATGATCGGCGCATACCGTGGGGGCAGACCGTCACCGGTAGATTCCGCATCCAAAGAGCCGCTGAGAGTCCCGTGTGATGTTGTGCTGATCGCTGTTGGTCAGGATATTGTCAGCGAACCGTTCGAGGAGTTTGGAATGCCGGCAGAATGGCATGTATTCAAGGCAGGACTCGATACTGCTGTAGAAGGTATGCCGGGTGTATTTGTCGGCGGTGACTGTGCAACAGGACCGGCAACGGCAATTAAAGCAATCGCAGCCGGAAAAGTTGCAGCACACAATATCGATGAATATCTTGGTTACCATCATACGTTAAACTGTGATGTGGAAGCACCGGAAGCAAGAGAGAACAACCGTGTTCCGACTGGCCGTGTCAATATTGGCGAGCGTCCGGCTTATGAGAGAAAACACGATTTTGAGCATGTAGAATGCCCGATGACTCATGAGGAAGCAATTCAGGAGTCCGGCAGATGCTTGAGATGTGATGTATTCGGATGCGGTAAGCTTCAGGATGCCATCGACAAATAATACAGAAAATGTTCAAGTTTATATATGGAGGTAATAACAGATGCGTTTGACCATAGATGGAAGAAACGTGGAAGCAGCAGAGGGCATGACAATCCTTCAGGCAGCAAAAACTGCCGGTATTGAAATCCCTACACTCTGCTATTTAGAGGGTATCAGTGACATCGGAGCCTGTCGCCTGTGTGTAGTAGAAGTAGAGGGCAAAAACGAGCTTGCCACAGCCTGCAACACAAAAGTAAAAGAAGACATGGTTGTGCAGACCGCCAGCCAGAAAGTAATCGATGCAAGAAAGACAGTTTTAAAACTGCTTCTTTCAAACCACAATATTGACTGCTTTAACTGCGAGAAAAACGGTGACTGCGAACTTCAGAAATATTGTAACCAGTATGAGATCGATACAACACCTTACATGGGATCCAGAAGCCTGCTGGAATGTGATGTTCCGAAAAAAGATGCACATCCGTTCCTGTCTTATGATCCGTCCAAATGTATTTACTGCCAGCGTTGTGTACAGACATGTAGAGTTGCAACCGGAAGAAGAGCGATCAAACTGCGCAGAACCGGTAAATTTACGATTATTGACGCACCGTTTGGTGATGACTGGGAAGAGACACGCTGCGAGTCCTGTGGTAACTGTGCACAGGCCTGCCCGACAGGAGCACTGACCATCAAGAGAAGAAAAAAATACCGTGCATGGGAAGTAAAACGTGTGCGTACTACATGTCCGCACTGTGCAACCGGATGTCAGTATGATCTGATCGTCAAAGATAATAAGATCGTGGACGTAGAGGGTGCAGATGGCCCGTCCAATCACAACATGGTATGTGTCAAAGGCCGCAGCGGTTCCTTTGATTTCGTAGATCATCCGGACAGAGTACGTCACCCGCTGATCAAAAATAAAGAAACCGGTGAATTCGAGCAGGCTACCTGGGACGAGGCACTGGATTATGTGGCAAAGAAATTTACAGAGTTAAGAGATACTTATGGTGGAGACAGCCTGGCAGGATTTGCCTGTGCACGTTCCGCAAACGAAGATATCTACATGCTCCAGAAGATGGTAAGAACCGCATTCCATACCAACAATACAGATAACTGTGCCCGTGTCTGCCATGCACCGACCGTAGCCGGACTGGCAACCACACTTGGTTCCGGAGCTATGACAAATACGATTGCGGATATTACACAGGATTCAGATCTGATCATGCTTGTTGGTTCCAATCCGGAGCATGCACATCCGGTGCTTGGTATGCAGATCCGTCGTGCCGTACATAAAGGTACGAAACTGATCGTTGTAGATCCGCGTGATATCGATCTGGCACACCGAGCCGATGTACATCTGAAACTGACACCGGGTACAAACGTAGCGTTTGCAAACGGTATGATGAATATTATCCTTTCCGAAGGTCTTGAGGATCGCAAATTCATCGAGGAGCGTACCGAGAACTTCGAGGAAATGAAGAAAGTTGTTGATAAATATCCGGCAGAAAAAGTGGCTGAGATCTGTCACGTTGACGTAGACAAACTGATCGAGGCAGCCAGAATGTATGCGACAGCAAAAAATGCGGCAATCATTTACTGTCTGGGTGTTACCGAGCATCATACTGGTACAGAGGGCGTTATGTCTCTGTCCAACCTGGCAATGATCACAGGAAACTTTGGCCGTCCTGGTTGTGGTGTCAACCCGATCCGTGGTCAGAACAACGTACAGGGAGCCTGCGATATGGGTGCTTCTCCGGATCAGTTCCCGGGTTACCAGAAACTGAGTGCACCGGGCGTTCTGGAGAAATTCGAAAAAGCATGGGGCACAAAACTGAATCCGAAAGAGGGAACAAAGGCAACTGAGTGCTTTGGCAAGATGCTGACCAAAGAAATCCGCGGTCTGTTTATCTTCGGCGAGGATCCGGTTCGTACCGATCCGGATACCGCGCATGTGATCAAAGCATTAAAGAATCTGGATTTCCTTGTTATGGATGAGTTATTCCTGACAGAAACTGCAAAAATGGCAGATGTAGTCCTTCCGGGACGTTCCTATGCAGAGAAAGAGGGAACCTTCTCCAATACAGAACGTCGTGTACAGCGTATCCGTAAAGCAGTTGAGATTGAAGGCGAGACAAAAGAAGATATCTGGATCTTTACCGAGATCATGAACCGTATGGGATATCCGCAGCCTCATCTGACCTCTGCACAGGTTATGGATGAAGTAGCTTCTGTAACTCCGTCCTTTGCAGGTATCAGCCATGCGCGTCTGGACAGCGAGGAAGTAGCGGGAAGAGGACTGCAGTGGCCATGTACTTCCAAAGACCATCCGGGTACACCGATCATGCACGTTGGAAAGTTCTCCAGAGGACTGGGGTTATGTAATCCGATTGAGTACATTCCGTCTATGGAACTTCCGGATAAGGAGTATCCGATGAAGATGATGACGGGTCGTGTGCTGTATCATTACAATGCTTGTGCTATGACTGACAAGACAGAAGGACTGAACCGGATTTCCGGACATTCCTTCATCGAAATCAATACAGAAGATGCGGAGCGTATCGGTTTCAAAGACGGTGATAAGGTAATCGTATCTTCCCGCCGTGGAAGTATTGAGACAATCGCAAACGTATCCGGAAAGACAAATCCGGGCGAGTGCTGGATGCCGTTCCATTTCCTGGATGGCGGTGCAAACTGGCTGACATCCGACGCACTGGATTCTATTTCCAGTACACCGGAGTATAAAGTTTGTGCAGTTAAGGTAGAAAAAGCGTAGCAGATAATTTGTACTTTGGACAATCGTGACTGTTCAGAAAGAACTCGGCAGATGGTGGAAATGCCAGGTAATAGGTAAGGAAGAATCTTATGACAGAACATATCAGTGATGAATATTTTGTAACCCGTGATGTGGTCACTTATAATGGAAGTGCGCTGGTATCAGGGAAAAAAGATCTGGTGGTGGAACAAAGTTACCAGTTATTTGTAAATGGCAGGGGAGCAGGCGAGATGATCTGTTCCCCATGGGACAAAAAGGAAGCATTTCTCGGCTATCTTTATCTGCGTGGTTATATTTCCAGTGCAGGAGATGTCCGCGCTATTGATATGGATGAGGAACACGGAATGGTAAATATTACGATCCGTGAATATCTGACCGATGAGAATGCTATGGAAAATCTGCTGCTGGAAGATGAGGTATTATTGAACGAACAGGGAATTGTACCAAACCGGGATGATGTAAGACTTTCTGTCGGTGAAGTGCTTGCCTATTCCAGAGAATTAGAGGAACGTTCTGCGCTGTTTCACCGGACCGGTGGCGTACATTGTGCAGCCTTTGTTCACCATGGAGCATTTTTGTCTTATAAAGAAGATATCAGCCGGCATGTGGCAGTAGACAAGGTAGTTGGTGACTGCCTGATTCGGAAAATCCCCATGAAGGATGGAATTTTGATATTTTCAGGGCGTGTTCCGGTGGAAATCCTGCAGAAAGTAGGAGCCATGGGCTGTTCCGTTCTGATTGCAAAGTCAGCACCAACGAATTATTCCTGCCGACTGGCACAGCAGCTTGGAATCACGTTGATCGGTTTTGCCAGAGATAAAACCTTTAATGTTTATTCTCATCCTGAGCGGATTTACGAAAAGAAATAAACGTATGTTGTTGACATCTGAAAAGCCATGTGTTATATTACAAGTGTAACAAAGAAAAAGAATCCCCGGGAATTCCCGGGGATTTATACTATAAAGAATTGGATGGTGATTTGTATGGCAGCAAAACAGGATTATTATGAATTACTCGGCGTTGCAAAAAATGCAGACGCCACGGCAATAAAGAAAGCATATCGAAAACTTGCAAAGAAATATCATCCGGATACGAATGCCGGAGATCCGACAGCAGAGCAGAAGTTTAAAGATGTTACAGAAGCATATTCCATTTTGAGTGATCCGGAAAAAAGAAAACTTTATGATCAGTTTGGTCATGCAGCGTTCGACGGAAGCATGCCGGAGGGCGGTGCTTATCAATACAATGGAGCCGGAGGCGGTCAGAATGGCGGTTATCAGGAGTTCCATTTCAACGGAGAAGATATGGGAGATATTTTCGGAGATATCTTTGGAGATATGTTCCATGGAAAATCAGCTGGTGGTGGAAGAAGTTACAGTTTCCACAGTGACGGCAATGGTGGATTCCACCAGTATTATAGTAATAGATCCGCTTCAGGTGGATTTGGCAGCAATTCTGGTTTTAACAGAAGTCAGTTTCAGCAGAAAGGCAGTGACATTCATGCAGATGTGACAGTAAGTTTTGATGATGCAGCTTTTGGTTGTGAGAAAATGATTCATCTGCAGGATGGAAACGGTCAGGTACAGTCCCTGAAAGTCAATATCCCGGCAGGTATTGATACTGGAAAAAGCATACGTCTGAAAGGCAAAGGAAATCCGGGATTCAATGGTGGAGAAGCCGGTGATCTGCTTTTGAAAGTAACGGTCGGTGACAGAGCCGGATTTGAACGGAAAGGTATGGATGTGTATACAAATATTACAATTCCATTTACCACAGCAGTGCTCGGTGGCGAGGCCATTGTGCCAACGCTGACCGGAAACGTGGTCTGCAAGATCCGCCCGGGTACACAGTCCGGAAGTAAGATCCGTCTGAGAGGCAAAGGTATTGTATCCATGAAGGATAAGAAGATCCATGGAGATGAGTATGCGGTTGTACAGATTCAGGTACCAAAGGATCTGAATGAGACAGCGAAGGAAAAACTGAGAGAGTTTGCAAAAGCCTGCTAAGCAAAATTACGCACAAAGTCATAAAGTCTCACGTGCGTTCGACTTGTTTTTGTTCTGGACATGATGAATTATGAATGATATAATTAAAAAGAATTTTATTGTTCAATAAGAAATATTTATTATTGATGATTTGTATGCGAGAGTGTGTGATGACATACTTTCTTCTTAGTTGGCATTTTTTATTGGCAAACCGGTTGAAAAACCGGGACGCAAAGCCAGAAGGAGCTAAAGTCGGATTGAAATCTGATCATGCTAGCCGGTTGCATCATGCCTGGATAAAAATAAAAGGTAAGTGTTAAGTGGGTATTATGGAAAAAGTTCCTGTAAATTTTATTTACATGGAACTTTTTCATTTTATAGCACACTTTTTGGAGTTTTACATTAAGGAGTAAAGTTATGAAATTAAGAAAACTATGGGGAATATCTGTTATAGCGGTACTGTTATGTCTTACAGGCTGTACTGATAAAAAGGTGTCAGGTGAACATGAAGCAGTCACTATTCTGGCACCTTTTTTGGATTGTGACCGTCTGGCTGAATTGGTACATGAAAAGTATCCGGAAGTAAATCTGGAGATTCTTTCTTATTCGGGTGCAAATACAACCCAATATTTACAGAATATGTTAGCTGCAGATGATCTGCCTGATATTTGTACACAGACAGTTTATGATCCAAATGTCAGTGATCTGAGTGATAAGATGATCGATCTTTCGGGTTATGATTTTACGGATAATTATGTGGAATCCAGATTGCAGGATGTCTCAGATGATGGTGCCATTTACATGCTTCCGTCAGCCTATAGCTGTATAGGCATTACATATAACAAGACTTTATTAGAAGAACATGGCTGGGAGCTTCCAGAATCCTTTGCTGATCTGGAAAATCTGGCAGAGGAAGCAAAAGCGGAAGGTGTACAGTTATGTCTGGCACAGGTTGAATTTCCAGGCTATGGTTTTCAATATATGTGCAATATTGCAGATACAGGATTTCTGGGAACCTTTCAGGGTAAGCAGTGGCAAAAGGATTATCTGACAGGAAAGGCCAATGTGAGCAATACACAGGGCATGATGGATTGCATGGAATATATTCAGAAGTGGAAAGCTCTGGGGATGTTTACTACTAATGAAAAGAATCCCAAGAGCGATGACGAGACCAGAAATGAATTTATGGAAGGCAATACATTATTCCTGATTGGAAGCAAAAATGGTATCGGAGAAACCGATGATACAAAGGATCAGTTTGGATTAATGCCATATCTTTCAGAAGACGGAAGCCAGAATGTATATATTTTGAATGTGACACGCTATCATGGATTGAGCAAAAAATTAGCGGAGAATCCACAAAAGCTTGAAGATGCATCAAAAGTTATGGAGATTCTATCTTCCGTGGAAGGAACAACTGCTGTATATGATGAAGCAAAATTAAAATCGAACCTTTTACCGTTTAAGGACTGGAACGCGGACGACACCTATTATGGAGATATTGCAGATGAGATCAATGCCGGAAATACGGCACCGCTTATTTATGCAGGGTGGGAAAATACATTGGTAAATACAGGAAATCATATGCTGGAATACCTTCAGGATCAGGCAGTGATTGAAGATGTTGTAAATCAACTGGATGCTGATCAGGATTCGGTAGTAAATAATAAACCAGAAGTTATTACAACTACGACCGAAGTCATCTCGCAGGAAAGTTGTGCAAAATTGATCGGCAAAAGCTTTATGGGAGCAACAAAAAGTGATGCAGCACTGATTTCACTGGGGGAATGGATACATGGTAATGGAACAGATCAGAACAAAGAGGGTGTGAATGGCAATCTTTATGCACAGGATATTACGGAAAGTGATCTTTGCACCATTCTTCCGACAAGCTGGTATGGCACGATACAAACGGTGGAATTAACAGGAAAAGAAATCAGAAAATTATACGAAGAGGGTTATGATGCCGCAGGTACAGGCAATACCTATCCATATGTGCTGGTGAAGGATAAAGAACTTGAAGATAGTAAAACTTATCAGGTTGTTATTTGCGGAGCAAATGAAGATATTGCATTAAAAGACAGTGGTATTGTGGGAATGGATGCAGCAAAAGAATTCTTTTCAAAATTTAAAACCTTAAGTGAGGCAGATGTGAAATGAGACCAGCGAAAAGCAGTACGTTAGAGAAGACAAAAAATATCAAAAAGATCATATCTGGCTGTATTGTTATGATACTTGCCATGGCCATTTCATTTATTTTTCTGTATCAGACATATATTCAAAAATTTATTTATGAAGAACGATTGAACCAGATGGATGAAATCACACATCAGATGTTTTTAAATCTGGAAGATGTCATGGACACAAAATGGGAAGAAGTTCAGGTACAATGCAATCTCATAGAAGCGATGGATATACAGACGGTGGATGATTTAAGCCGGTATCTGAAAAAAGTGACCGATTTGTATGAATTAGAAGATGCTAAAATAACATTACTGACAGTGGATGAGAGTGGAAAGTATTATACAAAAGAAGGAAACCAGGGAATAGTAAGAGATGCATATCATTTTGAAAACAGTCCTGAAAAAATCAACTATGTATCGAATTTTATGACAACAAATGAGTCACGGATGGTTTTCTTAAAGAAATTAGAGAATCCGATCAGACTTCAGGATGGACAGGTCATTCAGTATTGTGGACTATATCAGGACATGCAGGAACTGAATAAATATTTTGGCTGTGATGCTTATGGAAATCATAACAGTGTATATGTGCTTGATGATAATGGATTTAAACTGTTTAACGGCAATAAAGAGGAATTACTGAAAGGACATAATGTGTTTTCAGTGTTAAAGAAGATGGAATATCTTCATGATTCTTCATTTGATAAAACAGAGAAAGAATTAAACGAAAAAGGTGTAAGTTATTCCAATGCCATATTGGATGGAACGGAATATTTTTATGCTATAAAGAAAATGGATAATGCGGCTTGGACGCTGATTTTCCTGGTTCCTGCAAAATATGTGGCGACAAATACAGTAAGGCTTGTGAATCTGATCATGTGGTTTATTATTCTTTTTACATTTGTTGCTGCCGGATGTGTAATTACAGGTATCGTTACCGTTCTCAGAAGAAATCAGCGTGAAGCAATTGAAGTTGAAAGAGAAAACAATGCAAAACTGGAAACAATCAATGTGGAACTTACACAGGCAAAACAGGCCGCAGAGCATGCATTTGAGGTTGCAAGTGATGCCAGCCAGTCCAAAAGTGCTTTTCTGGCAAATATGTCTCATGATATCCGCACACCGATGAATGCAATTATTGGAATTACATCTCTGATCAGACATGATGCAGGAAATGAAGTTAAAGTGATGGAGTATGCAGATAAAATCGATGTTTCTGCACAGCATCTCTTAAGCATTATTAATGAGGTTCTGGACATGAGTAAGATAGAAGCAGGAAAAGCTGTTTTTAGGTATACTGATTTTTCTATTTCAGAGTTTATGCAGAAAATTCAAATGATGTTTCGTTCACAGACAGAACAAAAGCATCAGACACTGGTAATTGATTATGATGATATTCAACACGAGTGGGTGAATGGCGATCATCTCCACCTGATGCAGATATTCAGCAATCTCCTTTCTAATGCAGTGAAGTATACGCAGGATGGTGGAAAAATCCAGTTCCTTGTAGAAGAATGTGAGACAAACTCCAAAATGTTTGCAAAGTATCGTTTTGCAGTCAGCGATAATGGTATGGGCATGTCTGCAGATTTTAAGAAAAAGATTTTTGATGCGTTTACTCGTGCGGAAAGTTCCCTTACGAATAAGATAGAGGGAACAGGTCTGGGAATGGCCATCACCAAAAGTCTGGTTGATGCTATGGGAGCTACCATTGCTGTGGAGAGTGAACCAGGACAGGGAAGCTGTTTTGAGGTTTTGATAGATTTGAGAATTGCAGAGGACAAATCTGTTTCTTTGGCATCACCGGAAGAAAAGGAAGAATCAGAGGACAATATCTTGCAGGGAATGAGATTTCTGTGCGCAGAGGATAATGAGCTGAACGCAGAGATTTTGACAGAACTGTTAAAGATTGAGGGGGCAGAGTGCACCATCTGTGAAAATGGTGAAAAGATTCTGGAAGCATTTGAGCAGTCAGCTCCGGGAGATTATGATATGATCCTGATGGATGTGCAGATGCCTGTCATGAACGGCTATGAGGCAACAAAAGCAATTCGCAAAAGTTCCCATAAACTGGCAAAGACAATACCGATCATTGCAATGACAGCGAATGCTTTTTCAGAAGATATTCAGCATTCGCTTTCGGCAGGTATGAATGCTCACGTTTCAAAACCGATTGATATGAGAACGTTGAAAAAGACGTTAAGAAGCATAAAATCGGGCGGGGGGGGTACCGAAACGCAGGCCCCTGAAGCATGAGAACCGACCGGAAAGCTGATATGAAGGAAGTAGAAAAGAATAAGCAGGAATGGAAGAAACATGAAAGGAAAAAGAGTGATTGCAGGCATTTTGCTTGTAGGAATATTAACGGTCACCCTGGCAGGGTGTAAAAGCACAAATGGCAGTAAAAAAGAAACACAAAAGCCTGTCATCACGCTTGGAAGCGACAGTTATCCGCCATACAATTATCTGAATGAGGATGGTGTCCCTACCGGTATAGATGTGGAACTGGCTACAGAAGCTTTTAAAAGAATGGGATATCAGGTAGACGTTGTCCAGATTAACTGGGAGAAGAAAAAAGAACTGGTGGAGAGTGGAGAGATTGACTGCATTATGGGCTGTTTTTCCATGGAAGGACGCCTTGACGATTACCGTTGGGCAGGCCCGTATATAGCAAGCCGTCAGGTGGTTGCTGTAAATGAGAGCAGTGATATTTACAAGCTGAGCGACCTTGAGGGAAAGAACCTTGCAGTTCAGTCTACAACCAAACCAGAAGGTATCTTTCTGAACCAGAAGGATGAGAGAATCCCAAAACTGGGCAATCTGATCAGTCTTGGACACATGGAACTAATCTATACGTTTCTGGGAAAAGGATATGTGGATGCAGTTGCTGCACATGAGGAATCTATCGTCCAGTATATGAAAGATTATGATGCAAGTTTTCGTATCCTGAAAGAGCCTCTGATGATCGTTGGAATAGGTGTTGCCTTTGCAAAAAATGACGACAGGGGAATTTGTGAGCAGATGGACCAAACACTGGAAGAAATGCGCCAGGATGGCACATCCCTGAAAATTATTGGAAAATATCTGGATGATCCGGAAAAGTATCTGGAGGTGGATGATCTTGGATATTAACGGAAAGACAAAAGAAAGACAGATTAAAATAGTTGGTTTTTTGCTTGGAATCTGTGTGACTGCAGTCTCTCTGTTTTGCTTTTTTTATATTGAAAAAGCGGAAGCAGAGAAAAGACTGGTGGAGATTGTAAACTATGTCAAAGTTCAATGCTCAACCTACACCCATTACAATGAATCTTCGGAATCTAAAAGTCTCCTCCGTGCGATTGAAAGTGCCAGACAGATGAGTACAAATATTGAAATGGAAACAAAAAACGGCGGTCAATTAAGCCGGGAGTTTCTGAAAGAAAATCTGCAGACTCTCTGGGTAGATGGCATCCTCGTACTGGATACAGAAGGAAAGACAGAATGTGAATACAGCTCGGATGAGTCTCTGACAGATGAGATTACGGAATATCTGCAAAAAGGCATTATCATGGATTTTTCCGGATATGAAGAAAGAAGCTATTCGGAACGGTTGACAAGGGAAGATGGCTCGCGCATTGATATTGCAGCCTGCGCCAGAAAAGATGCACCGGGTATCGTAGCAATCTACTATTATACATCTCCTGAATTTGTCAGAAATTATACGCTGACAATACAAAACCTCTTAAGTGGTTTTAGTGTGCGAAAAGATGGAACGATCATTGTCGCAGATAAGGGGACGATCATCGCCACCAATAATGAAAGACTGATGGGGCAGAATACTGTTGATAACGAGGTTGTTCAGGCAATGAAGAACCACACAGACAGTCAGCACATTTTTCATTTGAAGAATGAAGGAACCGGATGTTATGGAATCATGCTAAAGCAGCGTGATTATTATATCTATGCGTTTCTTCCGGATACAGAAGTATTTCATAACCTTCCATTAAGTATGATAAGTGTCATATTTCTTTATTTACTGATATTCAGTATATTTTTGTTCTGGAGAAAGAGAACGAATCTGGCGCATCAGAAACAGGAACAGGAAAAAGATGAAAGATATAAAGCAGAACTTCTGTTAGCAGCAAAAAAAGCAGAAGCATCCAATCGTGCAAAGACGGAATTTCTCCAAAGAATGAGTCATGATATCCGGACACCGATCAATGGAATCTGCGGTATGCTCGAGGTCGCAGACCATTATGCAGACGATATGGAGAAGCAGACGGAATGCAGGACAAAAGTCAAAGCAGCATCGCATTTATTGCTGGAATTGCTAAGTGATATCCTGGATATGAGTAAGCTGGAGTCAGGAGAGGTGATTCTGGAAGAAATTCCATTTAATCTGGGCAGTATTTCTGAGGAAGTATTGGTTGTGATCGGGCAGATGGCTACAGAAAAGAATATCCGGATTATGTGGGACAAAAAAGAAGTCATGCACCAGAATCTTATCGGAAGTCCGGGGCATGTAAAACGGATCCTGATGAATATCCTGTCGAATGCAGTGAAATATAACAAAAAAAATGGATGTATCTATATCAGCTGCCTGGAAATTGCATACGAACAGACAGGAAGAACGACGATTGAATTTATATGCAAAGATACTGGAATCGGAATGTCAGAGGCTTTCCAGAAACGTATTTTTGAACCGTTTGCACAGGAAGATACCGGAAGCCGCACAAAATTTCCCGGAACTGGACTGGGAATGGCGATTGCGAAAAAACTGGTTGAGAAAATGGGAGGAACGATTACCTTTGAAAGTCAGGAAGGTATAGGAAGTACATTTGAGATCCGCATTCCGTTTCAGATTGATACAGACAGGAGCAGTAAATCTGAAAATGGAGAAAAAACAGAATCTTCTATTCAGGGAGTGCATATTCTTCTGGTAGAAGACAATGAGTTAAATATGGAAATTGCAGAATTTATGCTTCAGAATGAAGGAGCTGCAGTGACGAAAGCATGGAATGGTCAGGAAGCTGTCGACATATTCAAGAAAAGTGGATTGGATGAATTTGATGTTATTCTTATGGATATCATGATGCCGGTCATGAATGGTTATGAAGCAGCGAAGCTGATCCGTTCTCTGGACAGAGAGGATTCAAAGACAATACCGATCATTGCAATGACAGCGAATGCGTTCACTGAGGACAGACTGCGAGCAAAAGAAGCAGGAATGGATGAACATATTGCAAAACCTGTTGATGAGAAATTATTAGTAAAAGTAATAAAGGAACATGAAAGAAGATGGACGAAAGACAAAAAATACTTATTGTAGATGATTCAAAATTTAACAGGGATATATTGAAGGAGATTCTCGGAGAAACTTATAATTATCTGGAAGCTGAAAATGGAAATCAGGCCATTCAGATGATAGGAGATCATCCGGGACTCGATCTGGTGCTTTTAGATATCTATATGCCAGAGATGAATGGATTTGAAGTTTTGAAATGTATGAAACAAAGTCAGTGTATTGATGAAACTCCGGTAATTATGATTTCTTCTGAAGAATCTGTGGAAACTATGCGCAAAGCATATGAAATGGGAATTACAGATTATATTACACGTCCTTTTGACTCTCTGGTTGTACGGAAAAGAGTTCAAAACACTCTGGAACTTTATGAAAACCAAAAGCATCTGATCAATGTGGTTTATGATCAGATTTACGAAAAAGAAGAGAATAATAATATCATGATCAGGATTCTGAGTAATGTATTGGGATCTCGCAACAAAGAGAGCAAAGAACATATCCTGCATATTCGAACAACAACGGAAATGATGCTGAGAGAGCTGGTAAAAACAACAGATGCATATTCTCTGACAGAGACAGATATTTCTATGATCACAACTGCATCTTCTCTTCACGACATTGGCAAAATTCATATTCCGGAAGAAATATTGAATAAACAAGGCAGACTAACCGATGAAGAATATGAGATTATGAAGACACATACTGTAATTGGTGCATCAATGATCCGGGAGATGCAATTTTTACAAGATAATCCACTGGTGCATACGGCATGGGAAATCTGCAGGTGGCACCATGAGAGATGGGATGGTGAAGGGTATCCGGATGGTCTGAAAGGGGAAGAAATACCGATTTCTGCACAGGTGGTATCGATTGTTGATGCTTATGATGCACTTGTCAATGAAAGAAGTTATAAGAAAGCATTTGATCATGATACAGCAATCAAAATGATCCTGGATGGGCAATGTGGACAATTTCAACCGATTCTCCTTAAGTGTCTGAAACAACTGAGCCCTCAGCTTTCCAAAATACTTGGTAAGGAGAGGAATGATAATGCATATTATGAAGTACAGAGACTTTCGAATGAAATACTCCGTGAAAAATCGTTACCGAACCAAAATTATACACAGAGCGTTGTCAAGGTCCTGCAGGAAAAGATAGATTTCTTCAAATCAAACAGTGGAGCGAATTCTATTGATTACAATAAAGTTTCAGGTCAGTTAACGATACTAAACGAAAAGCAGCAGATCATATGTCAGAGAAATGATCCGAAGTTTGATCTGTTCAAAGAATTCGGAGTAAGTGAAGAAGATATTCAGCACATTCAGGTTCTGTTACATCAGACATCTGTACAAAATAAAGAAATCTCTGTGCATATAAAAGTGAAGGTGGAAAACCAGAGTCAGATGTATAAACTGAAACTGCACACATTGTGGTCTCCGCTAAAGAAAGACGGATATATAGGGATTATCGGATATTTTGATACGATATAAGGTCAGTTATAACAAATGCTAGAAAACAAGTAGGGAGAGTTGTAATGAAAAAGAAAAAAGGGAATAAGTTACTTGCTGTACTTTTGGTAATGGCGACAGTTATATCACTTCTGGCAGGCTGTGGCGGAAAAAGTGCAGAAAAAGAAGATGCAGAAACAATTACCGTGTATTTATGGAGTACAAACCTGTATGAAAAATATGCATCATATGTCCAGGAACAGCTTCCAGATATCAACATTGAATTTGTAGTAGGCAATAATGATCTGGATTTTTACAGGTTTCTTAAGGAAAATGGTGGATTGCCGGATATTATAACCTGCTGTCGTTTTTCACTGCATGATGCAGGTCCGCTCAAAGACAGTCTGATGGATCTTTCCACAACCAATGTGGCAGGCGCAGTTTATGATAGCTATCTCAAAAATTTTATGAATGAAGATGGAAGTGTAAACTGGCTTCCGGTGTGTGCAGATGCACATGGATTTGTAGTGAACAAAGACCTTTTTGAAGAATATGATATTCCGCTGCCAAACGATTACGAAAGCTTTGTTTCTGCCTGCCAGGCATTTGATAAAGCAGGAATCCGTGGATTTACGGCAGACTATTTTTATGATTATACCTGCATGGAAACACTGCAGGGGCTGTCAGCATCAGAATTGTCTTCCATAGACGGACGTAAGTGGCGTACTACTTACAGTGATCCGGATAATACAAGCAATGAAGGTCTGGACAGTACCGTCTGGCCGGAAGTTTTTGAACGTATGGATCAGTTTATCAAGGATACGGATCTGAGTCAGGATGATCTGGATATGAATTATGATGATATCGTTGAGATGTATCAAAGTGGCAGGCTTGCCATGTACTTTGGCAGCTCTTTCGCTGTAAAAATGTTTCAGGATGAGGGAATTAATACAACATTTCTCCCATTCTTTCAGGAGAATGGCGAAAAGTGGCTGATGACTACGCCATATTTCCAGGTGGCTTTAAATCAGGATCTGACGCAGGATGAGACACGCCGGAAGAACGCAATGAAAGTACTGAGTACAATGCTTTCCGAGGATGCACAGAACCGGATCATCAGTGATGGACAGGATCTGTTAAGCTACAGTCAGGATGTGGATCTGCATCTTACGGAATATATGAAAGATGTGAAACCTGTGGTCGAAGAAAACCATATGTATATCCGCATTGCATCAAATGATTTTTTCTCTGTTTCCAAGGATGTGGTTTCTAAGATGATCTCAGGAGAATACGATGCAGAGCAGGCTTATCAGTCATTTAATGCTCAACTTATGGAAGAGAAGTCCGCTTCTGAAAATATCGTTCTGGATTCACCAAAAACCTATTCCAACCGCTTTCATAGCAGCGGAGGAAATGAGGCATATTCAGTTATGGCAAATACTTTGCGAGGGATTTACGGGACGGATGTGCTGATCGCAACAGGAAACAGCTTTACAGGAAATGTGCTGAAAGCCGGTTATACAGAAAAAATGGCAGGTGATATGATTATGCCAAACGGTCTTTCCGTTTACAGCAGCAAGATGAGCGGAGCCAAACTGAAAGAAACTGTCAGAAATTTTGTAGAAGGCTATCCGGGGGGCTTTCTTCCGTTTAACCGTGGTTCTCTGCCTGTGTTCAGTGGGATTTCTGTGGAACTTGAGGAAAAGGATGATGGTTATACAGTGAGCAAAGTAACAAAGGATGGAAAAATAGTTCAGGATAATGATACTTTTACGGTAACCTGTCTTGCAATTCCAAAACACATGGAGGCGTATCCGGCAGATGAAAACATTGTATTTGATGGTGGGGATACTTTTGTGAAAGATACCTGGACAGCATATGTTTTAGATGGCAATGCTATTCTGGCAGAGCCTGAAGAATACATTAATGTGAGATAAGAGAAATGAATAGTAAAAATCATAATATAAAAAGGAAGAAACACGTCATGAAAAAGAGGTTAAGGATAGCTTTTTTTGCTGCTCTCTTTATAGGAATCGCCATGACTGTTTTTCAATATTTCAAGTTTGTGTCAAAGACTGTCTATGAGGAAAGTGTTTCTCATCTGACAGAGGTCTTTCACCAATCGGATAATATGTTGCGGGAACTGACAATTAAAAATCTGACGTATCTTCATATGTGGGGGGAGAATCTGCAGAACACATCCGATGAAGATGAAATCCGTGATTATATAAAAAAAGCACAGGAAGATGCCGGTTTTTTAGAATTCTATTTTTTGTCAGCTGACGGGGACTATAAGACAGTAACAGGTGAAACGGGCTACCTTGGATTACAGGAAAATACGGAAGAGGAGATCCATCAGGGAAATGATGTCATAACGAATGCAGCAGTTCCAGGAAAATCACAGCTGCTTGTTTTTGCTACTCCGAAGGCTCATGGAACCTATCAGGGTTTCGAATACGATGCGATTGCGATTGCCTATGAAAACGCTGATATCATAGATGTACTGGATATTTCTGTTTTCGATGGAAATGCTCAGAGTTTTGTTGTTTATCCGGATGGCCGTGTTGTGGTTGATCATTCTTCAGAGTCGTGGGGAACTGTGTACAATTTTTTTGGTGTTCTGAGAGAGCATTCTGATATGTCTGAAAAAGAGATCAATGAACTTTCAGAGAAATTTAAAGCAGGACTTACCGATGCGATGCTGGTAAATCTGGATGGAAAAAATTATTATCTGGTCTATGAAAAATCAGATATTCAGGACTGGATATTTCTGGGACTTGTAAAGGCGGATATCGTCAATGCCAGTATGAACAGTCTGCAGCTTAGTACGATGCTCCTTGTTGCTGCGGTCGAACTCTGCATTGCAGCAGTTTTTATCAGTCTTATTCTTCAAAAAAACAGGAGCAAGCTCAAGAAAAAAGATACAGAGATCCTGTACAGGGACGAGCTGTTTCAAAAGCTGTCAATGAATGTGGACGACATTTTTCTGATGCTGGATGCACAGACATATCAGGCAGATTACATCAGTCCGAATGTGGAAAAACTACTGGGCATTACAGAAGAACAGATCCGGAAGGATATTCATGTGCTGGGAAAACTACATCCTGAAGATTCTAAAGATCCGCAGAAAAATTACCTGAAAGAAATTTCGGTTCATGAACAGCAGGACTGGGATTTTGAATATATTCATCAGGAAACCGGAGAACGACGATGGTTTCATATCGTGGCAATGGGCAGTGAAGTGAACCGGATAAAGAAATACATTCTGGTTATGTCGGACCGTACCTCTGACAGGAAAATGAATCAGGCACTTTCTGAGGCAGTTCGTGCTGCAGAGACTGCAAACAGGGCAAAGAGTACCTTCCTCTCCAACATGTCTCATGACATCCGTACACCGATGAATGCAATCATTGGTTTTACGACACTGGCGGTAAGTAATATTGATGATCAGAAAAGAGTGCGGGATTATCTGGGCAAGATTCTTTCTTCCAGTAACCATCTGCTCTCACTGATCAATGACATACTGGATATGAGTCGTATTGAGAGTGGAAAAATCCATCTGGAAGAAACAGAAGTCAGTCTGTCAGATGTGCTTCATGATCTGAAAACGATTATCAGCGGACAGATCCATGCAAAGCAGCAGGAACTTTATATGGATGCCATGGATGTGACGAATGAGAATGTTTATTGTGACAGGACGCGGCTGAACCAGGTGCTTTTGAATCTTTTGTCCAATGCAGTTAAGTTTACACCGGTAGGCGGAACCGTTTCTGTCCGGCTGAAACAGTATCCGGGGAAAGTAACAGGCAGCGAACTATACGAAATCCGGGTAAAGGATAACGGAATCGGCATGAGTCAGGAATTTGTACAGAAGATTTTTTCTCCTTTCGAGAGGGAACGAAGCTCTACTGTCAGCAGGACTCAGGGAACAGGGCTTGGTATGGCAATCACCAAAAACATCGTGAATATGATGGATGGAACGATTGAAGTTCAGACAGAACAGGGCAAAGGCACCGAATTTATTGTCCGTCTGCCATTTCGGATCCAGCCTGAGCATCATCGTACAGAGAAGATTGCAGAGCTGGAAGGCCTTAAGGCATTGGTTGTAGACGATGATTTTAATACCTGTGACAGTGTGACTAAGATGCTTATAAAGGTTGGAATGCGTTCTGAATGGACACTTTTCGGTAAAGAAGCTGTTCTCCGTGCACGGCAGTCTCTGGAACTGGGGGATGCATTCCATGCATATATCATCGACTGGCGTCTGCCGGATATGAATGGTATTGAAGTCACCCGACAGATCCGAAGTCTGGGTGATGATACGCCGATCATTATACTGACTGCTTATGACTGGTCAGATATTGAAGAAGAAGCAAGAGCCGCAGGGGTAACTGCATTCTGCTCAAAACCTATGTTTATGTCAGATATCAGAGAGACACTGATGACTGCGATCGGCCAGAAGCAGAGCGAGGCAGAGGATTTGATTCTTCCGCAAGCAGCTTCGAATTTCAAAGGCAGATGCATACTGCTTGTGGAAGATAACGAATTAAATAGTGAAATTGCGGTAGAAATACTGAATGAATATGGATTCCTGGTTGATACTGCAGAAAATGGAGCAGAGGCAGTGGACAAAGTTAAAAATTCAACGCCGGGGGATTATGATCTGGTGCTGATGGATGTGCAGATGCCGATAATGAACGGATATGAGGCCACGAAGCAGATCCGTGCCCTTACTGATCCAAAATTGGCGGGAATCACGATCCTTGCTATGACTGCCAATGCTTTTGACGAAGACAGAAAGAAAGCACTCGAATGCGGGATGGATGGATTTTTATCCAAACCAATCGTTATAGAGGACCTGCTTTGTATATTACAAAACAATCTGACGGATCAGTAATTACAAAACGGCTAAGACTTGCCATTTTAGGCCAGATACCAGAAAACTTATAAAAGCCGCACGGATAAAGGAAATAAAAAAATGGATAAAAGTAGAAAAAAATCAGCGATACTATGTGCCTGTATATTTATGGTTTTGGGAATATGGATGATACTGTCAGTACCCTGCCTGGCTGCTGAAACGAATAACGATGAAAAGCAACCACAGATTATCCGTGTCGGTTCATTTGAGGATACCTTTGCTTATGTCGATCAAAATGGTGTCAGGCGCGGATATGGATACGAACTCATGCAGGCTCTGGCTGGTTATACCGGATGGAAATTTGAGTATGTGAAATGTGACTGGTCTGACTGTTTTGATAAGCTGGAAAATGGTGAGATTGATATCATGGGTGATATATCTTACACTGATGAACGTGCACAGAAGATGCTTTTTTCGGATGAACCGATGGGGGAAGAAAAATATATCCTTTACGCCGATCTGTTACATACGGATATTGAAATGTCTGATTTCAAGTCCCTGGATGGGAAACGTGTAGGTGTGCTCATGGGTACAGAACCGGAAATCATGCTGACAGAATGGGAAAATAAGAATGGCATCCATACGGAGCATGTAAATGTCTGCAATAATGCTGATGTCGAAAAGAAATTAGCAAATCATGAGATTGACTGTTTTGTATCGCTGGAGGAATCTATCTGGTCTGAACAGGGAATATCATCTGTTACTACGATTGGCAAATCAGGTATATATTTTGTAATAAACAAAGAGCGCAGTGATATTAAGGCGGAACTGGACTATGCTATGCGTCAGTTGGAACAAGATAGTTCTTTTTTTAAGGCAGATCTGTATAAGAAGTATTTTACGCTTGATTATAGTCAGATCCTTACAGGCGAAGAAAAGTCATGGGTAAAAGAGCATGACAGCATTCGGATCGGGTTTTTGAATAATGATCCGGCGGTATTTTCTATGGACGGAGAGACTGGAAAACTTACAGGTACACTGCCGGAGTATATTTCCTATGCCAAAGACTGCCTGGGAAATCAGACACTGGAATTTGATATACATGAATATGAGGATTACGGTGAAATGATTCATGCCTTACAGGATCATGAAATTGATATGATTTTTTATGCAGGCAGAAATCCCGATTTTGCAGAAAAAAATGGATATACACTTACAAACACAGCCTGGACCTACAGCCTGATGGCAGTAACTGATGAGAAAAATTTTGACGAGGATAAGGTGTATACGGTAGCTGTGCCAAAGGAAAAATATGCCTTGAAACAGCATATTGCATTCTATTATCCTCAATGGAAGATTGTAGATTATGATTCACTTGCAGATGCTGCAGATATGGTCATTCATGAAAAAGCAGATTGTTTCCTCATGGGAGCAAGCCAGGCGATGATATATGATAACAGTAAAAATTTCAAGAGTGTTCCACTTACAAATACAATGGAAGCATGCTTTGCAGTAAGAGGTGGAGAGGCAATACTTTTGTCGATATTAAATAAAACCTTAAAGGCCATGCCGTCTGATATGCTTACAAGTGCACTTGCTATCTATGACAGTACCGCAGATAAGGTCACATTTTCTGATTTTGTAAAAGATAATCTGCTTGTTTTTTTCGCCACGGTAGGATTTTTTGCACTCAGTATCATTGGTATTATCCTCGTGCTTTTACGGAAGGCAAGAAAAGCAGAAGCTGCTGCAAAGCTTGCAGCAAATGATACACAAAAACTCAATGACAAACTGGAAATCGCTCTGAAAAAAGCAGAGAACGCCAACCTTGCAAAGACCAGTTTCCTTAACAATATGTCACATGACATCCGTACTCCTATGAATGTGATTCTGGGCTATACACAGCTTATGGAGGATGAACTAAAAGGAAAAGGGCTGCCAGAAACGCTAGATCATTTGGAAAAACTGAAGCAGTCTGGCAATCTTCTTCTGTCAATTATAAATAATGTACTTGATATGGCTCGGATTGAGAGTGGAGAGATGGAAATTGATGAGAATTATGGCTGTATAGAAGATGTGCAGAAATCTTTGTTTGCAGTTTTTGATGAGAAAGCAAAGACAAAGAATATTGCACTTCATTACATGATGAATGTAGAACACGAACACATACTGACAGATATTACCAAGATAAAAGAAATATTGGTCAATATCCTGAGCAATGCCATAAAATATACTCCATCCGGTGGTTCTGTTATGTTAAGCATAGATGAATTAGCATGCGATGAGCCTGGCTACATGATAGCAAGGACCAGAGTGAGCGATACCGGAATTGGTATGAGCAAGGATTATCTGACAAAGATTTTTGACGCATTCACCCGAGAGCGGAATACGACAAAGAGCAAAATCGCAGGAAGCGGACTTGGAATGTCAATTGTAAAGAAGTATGTTGATCTGCTAGGTGGAACAATCGATGTAGAGAGTGAGCCTGGCAGGGGCAGCACTGTTACAGTTACATTAAAACACAGGATAGCGGATGAAAGCTATTATGTAAAAAAACATGCTGAAAACCCTGCAACAGACATTGAAATCCTTGAAGGCAAGAAGATTCTTCTGGCAGAGGACAATGATCTGAATGCAGAGATTGCAGAAGTACTTCTTGAGCGTGTCGGCCTGCAAACAGAACGTGTGGAGGATGGCATTCAGTGTGTGAACAGGATAATGGAAATGCCGGCTGGCACATATGATATGATCCTCATGGATATTCAGATGCCAAAAATGGACGGTTATAAAGCAACGCAGGAAATCAGACGTCTGCCAGATAAGAATAAGGCATGCATACCAATCATTGCAATGACGGCAAATGCATTTGAAGAAGACAAGCGAGATGCTATTGCAGCTGGAATGAATGGTCATATAACAAAACCGATTGATATTGAGAAACTGCAAGCATCCATTCTTTCTGTATTGAATGGATAATAAGAGACAATGAATGAACAGAAAGATAGAAAATGGACAGGAAAACAACTCAGGCAATAGAGGAAGAAACTAAAACCGTGAGAGTTGGCTATTTCCCATATGCCAATTTTCAGGAAGGCGGTTCTGGGGAACACAAGCAGGGAGCAGGATATGAGTATCTTCAGAAGATATATCAGGATATCTGGGATATCGGTTCATCCAGGCCATTTTTTACAGAATAAAACAAGAAGGGGGAGGACCATGTCCGAAGTAAAGAATAAGAAAAAGAAATCCAGTATGATTCAGGTCAGTATTGGTGTTCTGGCAGTTATTCTGGCTATTCTTATTATTATAATGATGGGAATTGTTTCTGATATTCAGGGAACGGCCCGTATTGTAAATTATACTGGTTTAGTCCGTGGAGAGACACAGAGGATCATCAAGCTGGAGGTTGCCGGGGAACAGGACGATGCAATGATCCAGGATGTAAGGTCTTTCATTGATGGTCTGCGCAATGGAAATACGAAACTGAATCTGGTATATCTGAATGATACGGATTTTCAGAATAAAATGCAGGAACTGGACGAGGGATTTTCTGATCTGTATAAAGAAATCTGTTTGGGGCGGTCTGAAGGATATGAAAAAACAGATATTATATCCAGAAGTGAGGATTTCTTTGTAATCTGTGATGAAGCAACAGGTCTGGCCGAAAAATATTCGCAGAAAAAAGCCACATCCTTATCATTGCTTGAAAAATATATCACAGCAGATATTGTTGTGTTGATGCTGCTGATCGGATATGAGTTTATAAAAGCAATACAGTATGCTGCAATGAACCGTCTGTTGCAGCGAAAAGTATATCTGGATGATGCGACAGGACTTCCGAACAAAAATAAATGTGAAGAATTACTGAGTGAGGAAGAAACGGATGCAGATACCGGTGTCTGCAGTTTTGACCTTAATAATCTCCGGCGTATTAATGACAGCAGAGGACATGAAGCCGGTGATGCCTATATCCGTAGATTTGCTATCTGCCTGCGGGCTTCCATACCAGCAGAGCAGTTTGTGGGAAGAGCAGGTGGAGATGAGTTTCTTGTAGTTACCCATGGACTGGACAGGGAACAGATGACACAGTGCCTTGAAAAGGTGCGCAGAGATATGGCAGAGGAATCCAGAGTGTATCCGGATACTCAGCTAAGCTATGCGGTAGGTTTTGCACTGGCCTGTGATTTTCCCGGAAGTACAATGAGGGAGCTGTTTAACTGCGCAGACAAAAACATGTATATCAATAAGAATCATGTAAAAAGGGAAGAGGCTGCAGCAGAAAAGAATCAGGGATATCAGCTGTTAAAGCTGCTTAATCAGCACGGCAGTAATTTCTCAGACTGTCTGTATTGTGATGCCAGGATGGATACCTATCGGGCGATTCGTTCCAGTGAAAATTTTTTCCTGGCCTCTGATGGTGCATATTCCGGTGCAGTGGAACAGATCATAGAGGAACAGATTGAAAAGTCCTGTCAGGCAGATATTCGCGAAGGGCTGCAGATTTCGGAACTTCAAAAGAAAATGCATACGAAGAAAGATGTGCTGGAATATGAGTATAATATCGGGAAACAGGAGGCATATAACCGCCTGACACTGATTCCTGTGGACTGGGATGAGGACAAAAAGCTGCATCATTTTCTCCTGGCATTTGAAACCATCCGAAAGACTTCTGAAGGTCAGACAGGGGCAAAAGAGCAGCTGCAGCTTTATTATGAACAGCTGAAACAGTCTATCCTGGAAAATGACAGCTATGTGGATGCGCTTCTGGAATTGTCAGATGTGATCTATACAGTAAATCTGACAAAGGATGTTCTGGAAAGAAGGATTGTACTGAATGGAAAAGAACAGAAGAGCCGGGAACTTTTTATGGATTATTCACTTCCATGTTCTTATCAGGATTACTGCTGGGAATATGAGAAAAAAATCACCCAGGAAACAATTGCCGGTTACTGTATGACAGATAATTGTGAAAAGCTTCGTAAGAGGTTTGAGAACGGAGAAACAAATATGTCTGTGGAGTATTGTGCTCGCGAAGATGATGGAAGTATCCGCTGGGTACAGAAAACAGTTCTTATGACCAGAATGGTGGTGTTTGATACAGAAATTTTTGCTGAGATCCCTATGATTTATGCAATCATTCTGTTGCAGGATACCACACAGAGACATGAACGGGATGAGCAGGAACAGGCACGCCTTCAGGCTGCATTTAATGAAATGCGTGCCGAGAGCAGGGCGAAAACGAATTTCCTCAGCCGTATGAGCCATGATATCAGGACACCTTTGAATGGTATTATTGGTCTGTTAAAGATTGATGAGACCCATTTTGAGGATAAAGCACTGATACGGGAAAATCATAAAAAGATGAAGATAGCAGCGGATTATTTACTTTCCCTTATTAATGATGTTCTGCAGATGAGCAAAATAGAGGAAGGTCATATTGTTTTGACTCATGAATATATCTGTCTTAAAGATCTGGTCTATGAGATTGAGAGCATTATCACACACAGGGCAGCAGATGAGGATGAGGATATTCAGTGGATTTATGAGAAAAATAAGGAGGATATTCCCTATCCTTATGTCTATGGAAGCGCACTGCATCTTCGCCAGATTTTTCTGAATATCTATGGAAACTGCATTAAGTATAACCGTCCGGGAGGAAAGATTACCACGGTAATGGAGGCTGTAGATGTACATGATGGGATCTGTACATACAGATGGACAATTTCTGATACAGGTATAGGGATGAGTGCAGAGTTCCTGAGCCGCATTTTTGATCCGTTCTCACAGGAAAAAACAGATGCCCGTAGTGTTTATCAGGGAACTGGTCTGGGAATGGCGATTGCCAGGGGATTGATTGAGCAGATGCATGGAAGTATTGAAGTGACAAGTCAGGTGGGAGTTGGATCTGTGTTTGTCATTACCATTCCTTTTGAGATTGCAGGGAAACAGAAAAAGGATGAGGAAATTGCAGAGAAATATAATATTCGTGGATTGCATCTGTTGGCAGCCGAGGATAATGAGCTTAATGCTGAAATCATAGAAATGTTGCTGACTGATGACGGTGCGAAGGTTACAGTTGCAAAAAACGGCAGACAGGCGGTGGAGTACTTCGAAAGTAATTCTCCGGGAACCTTTGATGCCATATTGATGGATGTCATGATGCCTGTTATGGATGGTATTGCAGCAACAAAAGCCATACGTGCTATGGACAGGGCGGATGCAAAAACAATTCCGATCATTGCAATGACTGCAAATGCATTTGAGGAAGATGCAAAAAGATGTCTCGCAGCCGGCATGACCGCACATCTGGCAAAACCATTCCAGATAGAAGATGTGGAAAAGGCCATTGTGGAGTGCTGTGGAAAGTAATGCCATCTGCAAGATCTGTTGCCATCAGTAAATTATCAGAAGCAGCTAGTAAGTTAATTTCTGTTCCAATAAAAATAAAAAATCAATAGTTTTGGGACTGCAATCCTAAAACTATTGATTTTTTTGTTGCTTTTGGAATATAATTAGTAAAGAAAGGAGCATTATTATGATTATAGAAAGAAAAGAATATTTAGAAAAACTGATAGCCTGGAAAGATAAGCAGTTGATTAAAATTGTTACAGGTGTACGACGTTGTGGAAAATCTATGCTTCTGGAAATTTATCGCAATTATTTAAAAGAGCATGGGATTGAGGAAGAACAGATTATTTCTATTAATTTTGAAGATCTTGATTATGAAGAACTGACAGATTACAGGAAATTATATAAATATTTAAAGGAACGTCTGATTGATGGAAAAATGACATATATTTTCCTTGATGAAATTCAGAATGTAACAGATTTTCCGAAAGTGTTGGACAGTCTTTATATTAAAAAAAACATAGATATTTATGTGACTGGTTCCAATGCATATATGTTGTCCAGTGAGATTGCAACTATGATTTCAGGAAGATATATTCAGATTGAAATGTTGCCGTTGTCTTTTAAGGAATATATGGAGAGTACTGGCAGTATGAATGACAGAGGAATCAAATATGCTGAGTATTTGCAGAATAGTTCATTTCCGTTTACACTGGAATTAAAAAATCAGCCAGATGAGATCAGAGATTATCTGGAAGGAATCTATAATACGATTGTTGTAAAGGATATTATAAACAGAAAAAAAATTACAGATACTATGATGCTTAAGAGTGTCTTAAGATTTGTGTTTGATAATATAGGAAATCCATTGTCATCAAAAAAAATTGCAGATACGATGACCTCAGAAGGGCGAAAAATTGATACAAAAACGGTGGAAAAATATCTAGAGGCTTTTAGCGAGAGCTATATTATATATCAGGCAAAACGTTATAATATAAAGGGAAAACAATATTTAAAAACTCTTGAAAAATATTATATAGTTGATATTGGAATGAGGTATATGCTTTTAGGTTCGAGGCAGGCAGATGCAGGACATGTTCTGGAAAATATAGTCTATCTGGAATTGTTACGTCGAGGATATGATGTGTATGTTGGAAAAATCGATTCATATGAAGTGGATTTTGTGGCACAGAATAAAAAGGGAACAGTATATTTCCAGGTGGCACTGACTGTACGAGATGAAAATACACTTTTAAGAGAATTAAGGCCATTACAGGCAATACGAGATCATTATCCAAAGATTATCTTAACAATGGATGAAGAACCAGAAGAACAATATGAGGGAATTCGACGTATTAATGCCAGAGACTGGTTATTGGGGATTGTAGACTAAGCAATGCAAATTCATGGTAATAATATATAAAAACAGAAGATACATTTGTTGATAGCAGTGAAAGTGCAAGATAAGTTGCAAAAATATGTTGTTCCTTTTTATGCAGTATGTGATGGGGCTGGATGTCCGGTGGATATCCGTCTAGAACAGACCAGAGAACTGGCAAGAAGATTAAAAATGAATACTTCTTGTTTTTTGTATATAAATAATTTGGATGTTAAAATAATAGTGGTATACTATAATCAGTGGAAAAAATAACGATACGAATAACAGGAGAATTTGCATGAGCGAAAGCGGATTGCGAATGAACGCTTTACGGCGGAATGGAGAATATGATGAAAAAATATGATGTAGTGGCACTTGGAGAATTGTTAATTGATTTCACAGAAAACGGAAAAAGTAATCAGGGAAATCCGCTTTTTGAGGCAAATCCGGGAGGAGCGCCATGCAATGTACTTGCCATGCTGACGAAACTCGGACATAAGACGGCATTTATCGGAAAAGTAGGGGAAGACTTTTTCGGAGAACAGCTAAGAGATGCGATAACAGAAGTAGGGATTGATGCAGATGGATTATGTACAGATAAGGAAATCCATACGACACTTGCTATGGTACATACTTATCCGGATGGAGACAGAGATTTTTCGTTTTATCGCAATCCGGGAGCGGATATGATGCTGAAGAAAGAAGAAATCTGTGAAGACATTATGAAAGAAACGAAAATCTTCCATTTCGGAACATTGTCCATGACACATGAAGGGGTACGGGAAGCAACAAAAGAAGCAATTCGTATAGCAGAAGAATCCGGTGCAGTTATTTCCTTTGATCCGAACTTACGTCCACCACTCTGGAATTCTTTGGATGATGCGAAGGAACAGGTATTATATGGCCTTAAGCATTGTCATATCCTGAAAATTTCAGATAACGAAATTCAGTGGCTGACAGGAGAAGAAGACTATACTGCTGGGGTAAACTGGATCAGAGAAAGATATCAGATTCCGCTGATCCTTGTATCTATGGGAAAAGAAGGAAGTCGTGCATACTATAACGGAATGATGGTAGAAGTAAAACCGTTCCTTCAGAAGAATACAATTGAGACGACAGGAGCAGGAGATAC
>CAKRKO010000026.1 GCA_934358495.1 uncultured Eubacterium sp.
AGGATACGAACTGCTTTTACACAAGCCGGCCAGAATGCAAACAAAGAACTGATTCCCCAGAATGCATACAGACATACCAGTGCTTTAAAACCAAGTGGAAGCAGATGTAAGAATCCACCGAGACCTGTTCCGATCAAAGATACTGTCAGGATAATTCGTGTGGAAATACGGTCAGCTACGACACCACCAAATAAGTAAGAAATCATTCCGAAAACTCCAAGTACGCTTCCGAAAACACCCATCTGTGTATTAGTCAGGTGGTACGTTTCCAGATAAACATCATAGTAGTCAAAACGGAAATACGGTAATCCATAGATAATTGCACCTCCAAAAGCAACAATCAGGATTGCCAGAAAGTTTTTGGACATTTTTTCGCCCAAGCCAATTTTTGCAAGTAACTTGTTCATAATTCTTCTCCTTTTTGTTTAATTTTAGAACAGTTTATATACTTCGGAAATTTTATTCCGTAAGTAATCAATATAATAAGTGGATGAAAAAGTTCCGCGGCAGACATTTTCCATCAGTTCCCGCCCGGAATAAATTGCGCCATAGCGATACATATTCTGTGTAAGCCATTCATTGATCTTATCAAAGGACTGCTGCTGCATTAATTGATCCAGATCTCCAATTTCCTGCGACATAACTGCTGCCATCTGTGCAGCTGTAACATTTGCCATAAAATAAGATGGAAAAAATCCAACATAGCCCGCTGCCCAGTGGATATCCTGCAGCACGCCTTCCCCATCATGCTCCGGTCGGATACCGAGATACTCTTCATATTTGCTGCTCCATGCATCTGGCAGATCATCGATATCCAACGTACCACTGATCAGATCCTTTTCCAATTCATAGCGGATAATGATATGAAGCAGATAGGTCAGCTCATCTGCTTCCAGCCGGATCAGAGACGGTTGTGCATGATTGACCGCCTCATATAAATCCTGCGGTGTATATGTTTTCAACTGCGGAAGGATGTCTGTAAGTGGCTCATATATGTATTGCCAGAATCCCTTGCTCCGTCCGATAATATTTTCGTAAAATCTTCCGATTGCTTCCTCTACCGCAAATGTCGGTGATTCGGCAAGCAGGGTTCCCATAAGTTCCCTGCTGATTGACTGCTTATAGACCCCTCGTCCACCACAGTGTAAAATATTAAAAATTCCTCCCCAGAAACCATTTTCGGAAAATGTATTTACTACTCTTATATCATCAGGAGAATTTGCCAGGATGGTCGGATGTGAACCGATATCCACCCTTCCGCTGTCAAAGTTGAAACCTATTTTTTTTAAGATCATCGTCCATACGGCCTGCTGTTGTTCACGGCTGACCGGTCCGATATCAATCTTTTTCGGTGCTGACCCGTTTTTATTTTTTTCCTCAACCCGATTCAGAAGTTCGATCAAAACCGGCTTTAACTGAGCGGTCATCGTATCGATCGTTTCTGTCGTAAGTTCCTCCGCATAATAGCCCAAAAGTGCATCGTACGGATCTTTTTCATATCCCCAGTATTCCGCAAAATTGCGGAAAGTTTTGAAAATCCGGGCAAGATATGGACGAAAGCAGGCAAAGTCATTCTTTTCCTTCGCTTCTGCCCATACCTGTTCTGAAACTGCAATCAGTTCCACATACTTCTGATACTCTGCTTCCGGAACTGCACGGATACTTTCAGAATTGCGAACTAATCTTCTGATCATGGCATTGGTGACAAAATCATTTTGCGCATTTCCTTTAAAATATCGAATCAGCTTCTGAAACCTGCTATTAGAAAGCAGCCGATACTGCTCTCCGGCCAGAAAAGACATGACCTTGCTTCGATATTCAATCGCATTTCTGGGCATGTAAGTAATTTTATCCCAGTAAATGAGCGCATCTGTGGTATATTTATAATATTCTATTTTTTCAATCATTTCCTTCAGCTCTGTAAGCTGTGACTGATAGGTCATTCTTCTGCCTCTTTTCTGTTATATTTCTTAAACAAAGTAATGATTACAAGCGCTGCAACAAAATATAAACCGGCGGCAATATAATAGGCTGTCCGATATCCTTCCTGTGTCGTAAAAAGGATACTTCCTGTAAAATGACCGCTGATGATACTGACAATCCCGGCAATAAAGTTCACAACCGAAGTGAAAGCCGGACGCAGATTTTTCGGTGCAAGCATCATCGAAAGTGCGCTGTCTGCAGGACTTCCGAGATTGGCAAGGCCGGCTCTCATAAACAGACCAATTCCTACCATTGGGATCATGGCTTTTCCAAAATGATTGCCATTTGCAATGATCAGCATAAACGGTATCGATAAAAGCACTGTAAAACAAATGGTTCCCACTGTTCCCAACTTTTTCACGACAAATGGTGTAAATAACATAAATAACACGATTGCCGCATAAGAAATCGATACCAGCAGAGAAGACGTTGCTTTGTCTATATGCAGGTTGCGGTTCAGGAATACAGTATAGTAAGAAGTAAATAATCCCATTGCAAAGGAGATCAGTGCCCAGTAGATCAAATACATCATGGCATCTTTTCTAAACAGCACACTCAAGATATCACGTACTCTCTCCGGCAGGCTTTGCTTCTTTGTCTGCGTTTCATCCACAGAGATATAATCTGATTTTTCTTCACGAATGAAGAGGATTGGTATGATGGACAGCAATGTCACAATACCGGTGATGATCAACACATCTCTGTTTCCTGCCAGGTAAGCATCACGGGTGCTGCCAGTCGTATCTGCAATATATTCCGTTAATTTTCTTGCTCTTTCAAAAGAAATACCTGCATGCGAAGAAAACAGTTTAACAGTTGCCGCACCACCAAGGAACGTGGTCAGGAAATATCCAACATATCCCATATAGTACGTACGCGTATACCAATCAATACTTTTACCACCTGCGCTGCCGGCATAGGCTGCCACATAAGGAGCCAGCATAATGAAATGCAGCTGTACTCCGGTCAGTGCCAGAAGCGTTGACAGATAAAAAATTGTTGCTGACTTTACAAACACAACGCAGAAAAATGCTGCGGATGTCGATGCCGCACAGAACAACAGCAATTTTTTATATCCACTTTTCGGAACAAGCAGTAAAATCAATGCACTCAAAAATGTTGCATATCCGTAAAACGCCCAAAAAGATGTCGCCGTCGGCAATGAAACCTCCTGCAGATAATTTACATAAGTATCATATAAAATGCCGCTGGCCAGATTGTTAATAACATAACTGATAATAAATAAAATCAAATTTCTTTTCTGTCTGAGTTGAACCTGCTGTATATGTATGTCCCCATTCATAATTTCTTCCTTCCTCTTCTATAAAAAGCCGTTCAATAATTATTTGAGATTATACTGTGTAAAAAACGGATGAAGCAGATTTGCTCCAAACTGTGTATCAAAGTGTGGTTTTTTGATATTCTCCATATTCTCTTCCGGTTCGAGACGTTTGCGCATGGCAATGATTTCTTCATTTTCAATCTGTTCCATCATCGCCAGAAAAATCCGCGCTCTCCGCTTCATTTTCTGCAGATTAAATTTATATGTCCGGACAGTAGCATCGCTGATCCCCATTTCTTCACCGATTTCTTTATTGTCCTTTTCATAATATAAACCTTCCAGTACATCCTTCTGCGCATCAGAAAGCCCGTTCATTTGCTTGTCCAGATCCAGAAGGCACTCAAATACACTGCCGTGCTCATCAAAAATATGCTCCTGCATCGCACGATGTGCATTCACGGATTTGCCCCTGGAAGAATAAATCAGTCCCTCTTCAAATTTATCCCCACAGAAAATGCACTGATATAGCTGTTCTTCTTCCGACCAGACATACCCCCTGGTTAATTCCTCCAACGTAAGCTCTTTGAATTCCATATTCAGGCGTCCTTTCTCTTCCATATACTGTATACACTTTATGTCGCTCTTATTTAGTTATGTTTTGTATATTCGTTTATGGATTTCATAAACGTTTTTTTGTTTCGTTTGTATTTTATAGTAAATTAGCACATTTTACGCAAAATATCAACAGTTTTTTATTATTTTTTCTACAAAGCTGAATTACTTTTTAGATACCACTTTCTATCCTATTTTTCATATTTTTTTCGTATGATTATTGATTTTTTTATGCACATTGTACAATTTTATAAAGTCAAAAGAGACAGAGATACCATATCTTAGAAACTATCCCAAATAATCATTTGATTTTTGCACAAAAAAAGGACAGTTTTTCTGTCAAAACTGTCCTTTTCTATATATGATTTACGGCAGTATATCATGCTCCGCATTGATCAAATGCATTGTCATCCATTTTGCAGCTTCTTCTTCCTGCTGATTCTTTACTGCAATATAGATTTTCTTGTGTACATCAAGAATAAGTTCATAACGCACTTTCTGTGTACTTTTCTTGCCCTTATTCAAAATCTCCATCAAAGACTCGCTCAGCACATTTCTGCATACCTGCAGCATAATGGAATACATATCATTCTGTGAGGCTTCTGCCACAGCCACATGAAATTCCATATCACATGCCATAAATTCCTCTGGATTTCCGATCGCAGCTTCGGATCTCTGGATAATTTCTTTCATCTTCTCCAGGTCTTTCTCTGTCCGTCGGATAGCGGCCAGACGTCCAGCTTCATTTTCTGTCTGACGTCTATACTCCAGAATGTTTTCAATGCTCAGATGCTTCATCTGAATGATCGTCTCCAGCGATTGCACCGCATTGTCTACGTTGATCTCCTGCACAACGGCTCCGCTGCTGCCGGAATAAATCTTGATGTAACCATCCCGTTCCAGCATACGCATTGCCTCGCGGATCGTCGGCCGGCTCCGATGCATCATTTCCATCATCTTACGTTCAGATGGAAGACGTTCGCCCGGATGAATCTCTCCATCCAAAATCAGCTGCCGGATCTGATTATATATTTCTTCGCTGGCTCTTTTCGTTTGCACAGGCTGCAAATCTATCTGAATCATGTTTTTCATAATATTCACCCTTCCCTGATTACCTGTAAGTAATTATACATACTCACACTTGCCTGCGCAACCATAAATTAACCTGCCATATGAGACAGACGGCCTGCCACGCCTGATTTTTTCAAAAGCATATAAATAACAAATCCGATCACGATACCTGCACCCGTCTGGAAAGCAAGCGCCGGAATCTCGATGATTGCTGTTTTTCCTCCATAAATAGCTGCCCGCACCAGAGTATAAGCAATGATATGAAGTACGCCACCAGATACTGCACCGATCAGGAATGAACCTTTTTTATCTTTCAGAATCTTGTGCATGATCAGTCCCATCACGATTGCCCACATGCATTTAATCAGTAATGTCGGAACAACCCAGTAAAAATATCCGCCAATAAAATCGGATAAGCCTCCGCCGATAGCACCTGCGATGGCACCTTTTTTCAGACCAAATAATGCAACGGTAAGCAGGATCATACAATCTCCCAGATGTACATATCCGCTGATGGTCGGAATTTTAAAAATATAAGTTCCTAAAAATACAAGGGCTGCCATTGCAGCTGTCACTGTAATATCTACTGTCCGGATCTTCTGTCCGGAATTTGTCACATTTGTCTGTGCACTCATAATTTTTCTCCTCTCATTTCCCCCAAAATTCACTCTTCTTTTATCAAGCGGATATTCTTAATCCGCTCACAAAATTTCAGTCAAACGGATATTCTCAATCCGTTTTCGCTGCTTTGCTAAATTGTTTTCAGTTCCATAAATTTCTTTGCGTTGTTATAAAAAACATCCTCCAACTGTGCATCATTTAATCCACAGGAATATACACGCTGAATTTCCACACTCGGATGATGGAACGGTGAATCAATTCCAAACATTACCCGTTCACTTCCTACGGTATCATAGGCATTTTTAATCTGACATCCCATAGGCATTCCTGATACTTCCAGGAAAAGATTATCATATTTATATGCCATATTCAGGCTGCCTTCTATATAGACACCATGTCCATGTCCCATATGGATCATAACAGTCGGCACATGTGGATGGCGTTCTGCCAGCAATCCAATCTGCCACGGCAGTGAATAAGGCGGATGTCCACAGTGGATAAAGACTGGTTTCTGATATGCCTCTGCAATTTCCATGATTGGGTCTACCATTGGTGAATCCGCAGTAAAGGCATCAAATAATGGCTGCATCTTTACACCTGCAAAATTCTCATCCCGCAGATAATGCTCCAGCATATCGTACGCTTCCTGTCCTTCATTTGCATTCACCCAGCAAAGTGGGATTATCTTGTCCGGAGCCGCCTCATATGCCTCCTTCAGCTCTTCATTCAAATGACAGCCGGCCGGACATAAAATTGTTTTTTCAATATTGTAAGTCTCCATCTGTTCCATAAGACGCTGCAGATCAAAATCAATATTGAACGGGCTTCCAAATTTTCCAATATGAGAATGAGCGTCAATTTTTTTAAAATGATTATAATGATTGTCCATAATAAGCACCTCTTATCCCCCTGATAATAGCTTTTCTGTTCTTCTTTGTGCACATGAGTAAAGCGGACATTCGCAATCCGCTTTCGCTACTTGCTCATGAACGCAGTCGCTTTGCGACCTGCATTCAAAAAGCGATTACCTAAATTATAATTGATTGTATCCTCATCGATGATTAACTTAACGATATCTTACCTTCTCATTGGCTTTTTTAACACTTCCAGTTTTAGATAATTTAACCATGCCAGTTTTCGTTTTCTTTGCGTGACAGTGGACAACCATATAACAAGTATGCTATGTTAAATGTATTGCGCCATAGGCGCCGACCGAAACGAAATGTAGCACACAGTGATTCTGAATCGCATTTGTCAACTTATGCTGACCGGAATCATACGCAAGTCTCGCTGACGTTCAACTTAAATGGGGGAGGATATTAACGTGACAAGCTTAATGTCTGTATTTGAGATCATCGGCTCCATTGCATTCGCAATCTCCGGCAGTATGCTGGCCATCAAAAAAGAAATGGATCTTTTTGGTATATTGATTCTCGGAATCGTAACATCTGTGGGCGGTGGTGCCATCCGCGACATCGTCATCGGAAACACTCCGCCTGCCATGTTCCAGAATCCAAAATGTACGGTTATTTCGTCCATTACCGCCATGATTGTCTTTATCAGCTGGAAAATTTATATCAGAAAACGAAATCTCTTTTCTGAAAAAATCGCCCGCCGCACAGACATCATGTACCACAATCTTCTATTTCTATCTGACACGCTTGGACTGGCCGCTTTTACCATTCTTGGTATGGAGGCTACCATCAGTTTCCTTCACACTGATCAGTTCCTTCTGATCGCATTTGTCGGTCTGATCACCGGTGTGGGAGGTGGTATCCTGCGTGACCTGCTGGCCGGCGAAATTCCATATGTGCTTCAAAAGCATATTTACGCTACAGCATGTATTTTTGGCATTATCGGGTACTATATCCTGTATCATTTTATGCCGGAAAGTGCTGCTGCATTAATTGGTTTCTGCCTGGTTCTGGTTGTTCGATACCTGGCAAAGCATTTTGAATGGAACCTGCCGCGATAAGCCAAAAATGATTTCTATGTGGCAAAAATTATGTATTGAAAAAGACATCAGGCTGTTTTTCTCGCACGCTAACAATCGCTTTGCAGGGAAAAACAGCCTGATGTCTTTATTTACGTTGTGTTATGTCATATTATATTTACATTAGGATCAATTTTTAAACAAATATTTATACTTACGCATTTGCTCAAATAAAATATCCTGAACTCTGTTTTTCTCCTGTTCAGAATAACCTGGTATTTCTTCTAATAATTGTTCCACATCTTTTTTGTTAAAATGAAAATACAGGTTCGTTCCGCATACTTCTTCTGAAACATCCAATTGTTCCTCAAAACTGCCGCCAATTGTTTTTGCCCGTACTTCTGAAAGTGCATCATATACGTCGGTTCCCAACGGATAATCCATACTTGTGTCAGAAAGTAATCCGGCTCCATGATCAAAAATAGGACAATATGCAAAGTCACCTTTTTGATTCATTAGCACAGCTATATTATGCATATGACGATCTTCGTTTACAAACAGTGCATCAATCGTCAATAATTTATTTAGATAGATTCCAAAATCTTTCAATCCGGTAATGCGCTCCACCTGTGTCACCAGAAATTCAAACCGATCCTTCACAGAAGATTGGATATGCCATACAGATTCGTACAGACTTTTCTGGAAAAAATTATGAAACAAGCGCTCCAAAGTGATAATCTGCCAGTTATCGTACAAAAAATTTCTGCTTTTTACACCATTATAAAAAACATTTTTATATTTTATCTGCTCATAATCATATTGTACAAATTCATTCTTTTCCAAAGAAGATTTTTTCAGCAGATGCGATACCATATATTCGGCAAGCCCTTCATATCCGGTACAATCTGCTTTGTACCAGATGCCCTCATTTTCCCATTTAAGCTGGTTTCCCTTGGAAGACTGTCTGTCGGCTTTTCGCTCATTCTGTTCAAACAATTCGATCATGCATCTGTCACCTTTCTATGCGAATCCAAAAATGATCTTCTGCCATTTTTCCTTCTGTCTTCTGAATGATCATCAGCGGATCATAAAATGGCAGATCAAGATCCTTTAAAATCAGTTTCATTTTATCGCGGCTTTTTGGGAAACAGCGGGATTCCAAAAATGCTTCATAATCCTCATAAGTTGGTTCTTTCAGATTTCCAAAAGCCTGAAACATAATATTGTCTGTATAATTTTTAATTTTTACCCGCTTTTTCAGTTCATCTACATCGATCAGCGTACATATTTCCTGCTCATACATATACCACATACGTAAACCGTATTCCTTATCCGGGATCTGCATTTTCATAACATAATCCGGATGATCTTCTAATATTTTTAATAAAAGAACAATCGGACCGGTAATTTTATCTTCTTTTGTCTCCCATCGTTCCATGGTTGCTTTAGAAACACCTAGTAATTCCGCAAATTTCTTTTGTGTCAGCTCCAACGTTTTTCGTACTCTTTTTATATCTGAACCGGTCACATATTCCCGAATTGCAAAATTCGTATTATTCATATGATACATCACCTCTTTTTTATTAAACCATTATTTTAATGGTTTTTCAAGCAAAAAAATACTCATTTTAATGGTTTTTATAAAAGTGAATGTATGTGTTGAAAAAGAAATCTGACCGTTTTTATATTTTATTCTGCAGCAGAGCGCATATCAATAAATCTCCAGACACCGTCATTGCGTCCAGCGCCAAAGTTAAATTCCATCACCATTTCATCCAGCATATCTTCGTCTACCAGATATCCAAGCTGAAGTGTGACGCTGTCTCCTTTTTTCATTTTCTTAGCATAAAACCAACTGCCGCCTTCGCTGTCGGAAATCCATATCGGCATATTATCCCGGTAATAAATGTTTTGGTCACCCCGTTCAAATTCCCGCCAGTCAAATTCTAACTGATCATCAACTTCTTTGATATAGGACAATGGATTTGCAATTGGCAGCATATCATCGTCATCCTCATAGGAAATATTTTTAATTGTCATTGTGACAAGTACCAGTTTCGGTGCCACTGTCTCTGTCTGCGCAACATACTGCTCTGCGTTTTCATAACCATCCCCAAAAGTAACTGTTTCACGCTCATATGGTTGGAGATTCCAGTTTTCGTCTATTCCGATACCGTCGTTCAGCTTTTCTAACACTTCTTCTTGATATCCACTAATATTCAAACCACTTAGCTTGTCACGCACTTCCAAGTTATCAATATGATAACGGATGCCCCAGTAATTCTGTGTTCCATCGAGATCACACATCTTATTCGTTGGGAACATATACAAGTCTTCATTGTCCACAGCGTTATTACTTTCTGACCGCTTTATTTCAGACATGTACTCAGACATCGATTGCATTACATCTGCGGTTTCTTTTGTAGCTGGCGTTAGCGTTATTTTTTCTGCAAGTAAAAGAAAATCATTGTCACTCATACTTTCCATTCCTATGCCCTGAATAAGCAATGCATAGCCATAGTCTTCATAAAAAACGGCAACTTCTTTTCCTTCTGTCCCTGCTTTATACTGGCTTCCAACCAGATGATTCTGTTTCATGTAGACCGCTTTTTGCCCGTTTAACTCCAGTTCTTGTGCATCTGCAATATTTTTCTCATAAAACTGATCCGTATCACAGTCAATCTGCAAAATTTCGACATACAAACCTTCCTTGTTTGGATTTTCTTCGGAACGAAAATGAATGACTTTCATTTCATCAAATCCTGCATCTGTGTCTCTTGTGTAACCTGTCAGATCCGTAACATTTAGTTTTACATATTCCTGTGCCATATTTTTGTTTTCTTCATTCTGACTGTCAGAAATTTCAAATACAGTGTGCATCTGGTCTTTTTTTACCGATACCATATAGGAGGCTATCTTTTCTCCCGCAAATCCAACGCTTGGAATTGCAACGGCCAGCACACATGCTGCCACTGCCACTTTTGTAAAACAATGTTTTTTCTTTTTTTCATATTTATCGCAGATATCCTCAAACACCTGCTGCTTTTTTTCTTCCGACATATGAACCGCATTAAACGCATTTTTCCAATGTCTATCCATTTTTCTCCAACTCCTTTCTGAGCAGTTCTCTCGCTCTGCCAAGTCGTGAACGCAAAGTGGAGGCATTTTTTTTCATAATTTCAGAAATTTCTTCTATCGAATACTCCTCATAATAATGCAGATATAAAAGTTCTGCATAAATTGGTGGTAACCGCCATACAGCCTGCAAAAGTTCCGTATCCGCATCTGATACCTGTATCGACTGCAGCATTTGTTCTGTGGCTGTATCATATACATTCCGCTTTCGTTTCCAAAAACTTTTTTGCACATCTTTGCAGTAATTCAAAGCTGTTCGGATCAGCCATGCTTTCTCATGTTCCAGATCCACAAAATCAGGTTGTTTCTGAAACAGCCGCAGAAATGTTTCCGACACTGCATCCAATGCATCCTGTTCATGCTTCAGATGCATCAGACATACTCGATAAACCATATCGCAATTACGCCGATATATTTCCTCCATCTGCACTTTTGTAAGTAGCTCCATATATCCCTTAACTCCTTTCACTACTAACACGATTGCAAATTGCATTTTGTCCATTATTCATACAAAATATCTTTTATTATTTTAAGGTTCTTTTATCTCTAGATAAAAAAGTGTACTATCATACATTTTTGACATATGTTCAATATAACAAAAAAAGCCGTGTACAACAGATAATCATATCTGCTCTACACGACTTTTTTACGAGCATCCCGCTTCGAATTGCAATCCCAGACGTTACTCTTACAGCCAACTCATCCCAGGCACCCTCACGGCACACAAGAGGTCCTACTTAGGGCTGCTCCATTCCTGACCTGACCCGGTTCATAAGTTCCTGTTGCGCGAGACCCAAAAATCTACGCCGCTTATAAAAGGCAGCTCTACAATTGACAACCCTCTGCGGGATATCACCCCAACTATAGCGGATTGATGGTACAAGGTACCGCTACCACCCCGGCTGCTCGAGTTTTAAGTATATCATTAGGTGTTGGCAGCTGTCAACAGATTTTCGATAATAGTGACTGTGAAATTGTCTATTATGACACCCCAACGAATCCATTTCTTTATCTTGTTTGTCCATCTGAATCACCTCATTATTTTTATATGCAAAATGAGCGGTGGCGGATATGCTTCCGTCACCGCCCATACAGGTGTGTATTTGCTACTTGGTTTTATTTTGCGGAAGATTTTCTTCTCTTTCTGAATACTATTGTTCCCGCAATTCCAGCCCCCGATACAAAGAGCAATGCAATCCAAAGTGCTAAATTGCTGTTATCTCCGGTTTTAGAAGAAACGATGTTTGTAGGATTGGTAGGATTCGTAGGTGTTACAGGCTCAGTCGGATTGGTAGGATCCGTAGGTGTTACAGGCTCAGTCGGCTCGGTTGCTTCTGTAGTTGCCTTAATTGTAAAGGTTGTCGTTGCAGTACCGTTTTGAGATACTATACCTAATGTATGGGTACCAACTGCCAATGTTTGAAAATAGCTTGCCTTAAGAGTAACAATCGTACTACCGCTTACTGCTATGTAGTTCGATTCATCTACTGTAGCTCCGTCTACCTCTACACGGATAAAATCATCAAAAGCAGCATTGGAGGTAAAGGAGATATCTTTATTTTCTCCCTGCATAACTGTTGCATTATTTCCGGCAATAATGCTCGGAGCCAACTTTTCTTCTATGGTGTCGGATTTTTCAATTTCTTTTGTACCTGTCTCATCGCTGAAATACTTATCACAATTATCACAGTACCAATATTCGATATTGCCAACTTCGGCAGCGGTTGCTGCCTTTGCCTCATGATGTACAAGGTCGTGTCCTATTGCCGGTATGGTTTCACTGTCCTTCACGGCATCGCATTTACTGCAATGGATAGACTTGCTTCCGGCTGCTTTACAGGTCGCTTCCTTGTCGATCGTATAATCGCTTTCCCAGCTATGACCGTTGGGATTGACATCTTTCGTTTCAGAATATGCGCAAACACTACAGGTGCGCTTCTTGCTTCCCTTGTCGGTACAATTCGGAGATGTTACTTCTTCCCAGTCGCCGAAGCTATGTCCCAGCTTTTCGGTTGTCTTATGTGTAGTGCTAAGGATTTTTCCGCAACCAGAACACTTAACAACCTCATCATAGAAACCGCCCTCTGTGCAGGTTGCTGCTACTTCATTTTCGATAACTGCATCGGCAGGAGTATGATGACCTGTTGCCGGGATTTCCTGGTAGGTGTTGTAATCGCAGTTCTTGCAGGTATCGTATGCTTCCCAACCGTTTGCGGTACAGGTTGCCGCCTTTGCCTCATGATGTACAAGATCATGTCCATTGGCAGGGATTTTGTAGTTGCAGATTGTACAATTAGCTGGCTCTGTGCAAGTAGGTTTTGCCGTACTACCGGTATGATCGCAGAGCGTCCACTTTGCTATAAGAGTGAGATTTTCAGTAATCGGCTGAGTGAAATCATACTCAGCTTTGCCATTGTACCAGCCGTTAAAAATATATCCGGTCTTAGTGGGATCGGCAGGCCTTATTACTATGCCATTATTCTCTATGTCTTGAGGGTCTACTCCTGTTCCGCCGTCAGAATCAAATGTCACGGTGTAAGTGATATCCGATCCCGGCTCAAGTGTTACCACAACATTTGCCATAGCAGAGCTGTTTCCATTTTCGTCCTTTGCAAACAGGCAAACGATCTCGCCTGATTCATTTCGCACCGTTTCCGTAACCGGATTGTCATCTTCATCCCGCTTCGGCTTCCCGGTTTCTTCATCGATTACATATTGTTGTAATGTCAGTTGAAGCTGTCCGGTATAGGAGAATTTACCATTTTTATCGGCTGTTGCCGCTTGGGTTTGATTGTAATCATTCAAATAAACAGTTGCATATGGCTCTGTCAGACCAGTGATCGTATAGTCACCGGTATTACTGTCCGCATAGACTACCATTTCGTCAATGCTGATCATAGGTGCAGTATCGTCTTTTTCCACCAGCAGATATTTGGTTGTAGTGTCGCTGTATCCACCACGATCCACTGTTGCGACGATTTGAAACATGACTGAACCGACGATTTTTTCATTGTCTATTTCAACATAGTCCCCTGGCTGAGCAGTATATTTGGCATTCGTATCCATCCTTGTGACAGTATAAGTGATATTTTCTGTATCCTCGCAAGATGGCGTCAAATACCATTTATGATTGTCACCGCCACTTGTGACGCAGGTGAATACGCCGTTTTCCTCAGTCACAGTACGGTCAACAAAGCCGGAAGAATTACCACTTCCTGACAGTGTTTGTAGCTTTATGCTGAAATTCAAAGGATTGTATTTTGGCAGTTCTGATGAAGCCGAAAGCTTTTCTTCACTATAAACCTGCGAATTTGCAATCTTGCCGCCGACCTCGTCCGTCAGGTATTTGTATGCCTGTACGCCGATTTTGTAGGTTTTGTCCGCATCAAGACCTGCCGAGCTGTTCACCTTTTCCCCATTTTCATTGATGTCAACTCCGCCTACTGTAAGTGCCATATCTAGGGTAAACAGATTAGCGTCTTTGTCATAGGCGATGCCAGCGATCTTGCCTTCTTTAATATCCTCCGCATCATAGGAATAGCCCTTGCCGGTATCAACGAAGTTATTGCCGTCCTTCTGATAAATCGTTACACGATAACCGTCAGCACGTTCCACCTCGCTCCAGGAGGCGTTCATGATTTCATTGCCCACCGGCTTGATTGTTACGGAAGTTGGGGTGGCAGGCTGTACCGTATTCGTATAGGAAACTTTGTCAAGTGCTACCGTGTCAACAGGAAGAAGAACTTCCTCCGTTGTCGTCTTGCCGTCTTCGTCCTCAACCTGAAGCTTGGTCTTGTTCAGCAAGCTTGCCGTAACATAATAATCGCCTGTTGGGAGCATAGTGCCACGGTTTGGTATCTTAACGGAAATATTATCGGTATTACTTACATCTTCATATCCCATGATGTATTCCGTTGCACCCTTTTTGCTGCCCAAATAAGTCGCAAGGACATAGTCTGTACCATCAGTGGCATTCTCCACCTTGCCGCTTACTGTATTATTGCTCAGGCTCACACTCAGGCTGTCAAACAACTGGGAAGCGTTCAGGCTTGCGTCAAAGTCCGAAAGCGTGCTTGTCACTGTCCAGCTATCGTTAGCCTGTGCCTTATCGCCCAAGCCGATCAGCACACAATCCTTACCATCGCCGTTTTGGGTAACATAAGCAGTCATCTTAGATTCATTGGTGATTTCATCCTTGTCGTTATATGTTGGGAAGGTCAAAGTAACAGCTGTGTCGTCCTTTGATACGCTCAGGCTTTTTGCAAACTCGTCAATATCCGTGTTCGCATCAGTCGGAGTAACCATCATCAGAATGCCAGCGTCTTTGGGAATTGACTGCCCCGACTCTGCCGTCAATGTTACCGTCTTACTGTAGCTGCCTCCACTTTGCAAAGCAGCACGATTCTCAGCACTTTCTTGGGCGACAACAATGTCCAACTCCTCCGTGCTGATGTTCATCACGGCAAGCGCACCACCTTCTTCATTGTAGGATGCACTGTAGCCACTTGGTTTGTGTTCGTCCCAATTCCACTCCGGCAGGCTTTTCAAAATCTTCGTGGTATGCCCGACCTCGTTATCAGGGAAGATATACCATACACGGTAGTGTGAACCCAGGAAAGATCCATCTTTCTTCACGCCACCGTAAATCTTGAAATTTTTAAATGCAGAACTTACTGCACTGTCAAAGCCCTGTCCCTTAACATTCATGACGGTATTTGCCCCGAGGAAAAAATCCAGATTCGTTCCCGCCAGCTTCATGCCGCCAATGATGGGCCAGCCATCCGGTGCATGCAGGCTGCCATACACATTTCCGTTCATATCCGCTATCACATAAATCTTGGTCGGAGTCTTATAGCTGTCCAGGCCGCTGAAAACGCTGGCATTGAGCTCACCGCCCGCCCGAATAATCTTTGACGACTGTGGGACGCTCATATGTACGCTGACTCCGCCGGAGGCACTCAGCCCTGTGTAATTCGTTCCTTTGTGGTTGCGTGTCTCGCCCTGCACGCCCTCGTAAATTGTATATGAGTCGATCAGGTTCAGATTCTTCAGAAACTTGATGTTCACATCCTCCGCCACCATCTTGAAGTACGCAGGACCAAAGGTATAGGTTGCCGTCGCCTCGATTGTATTCAGCACATCTCCTCGACCGGTGATGGAGAGGTTAATGGGAGGAATGGCGAAAAAGTCTCCATTAAAGGAATCGGCAAGACCGTCAAATCCGCCGCCCGCTCCCGAAATATGCGCAACGATGACCGGAGAAACCAATGGGATTTTTGCCGCACTGGAGCCAACGAAGAAATACAGCTTGTTGGGCATCAGAGTGCCGGTCTTATTGAATCTCTTCAGTTCAAGCTCCGACTCTGCTTCGAACAGGTCAAAAACATTCAGTTCCATCTCAAAATGGTAGTAATTATTGAAGGTGTTGATCTCGCCCTTTAGCTTCGCCATTTCCAGACCGAGCATCTCTGCAGTGTCAATACTGCCGGTGGCTTGGATACCGTTGATTTTAAAATCCTCGCCTTTCAGTCCGTATCCAAGTTCTTTCATGTCAAATTCTGTGCCCTTGAAGAGTGAAAATTCCGATTTGCCTGTAAAGCTGATGCTACCATCAGGCTTTATCACCGTTCCTTCCACTGTAATCGTCGTACCTGGAATGTCGATGGACATAACAGCGGAGTTAGTGGATGGAACAATCGTTGCTTCCAGTCCGTTCTCTCCAATCTTCATAGAAAGACCGTTTTCATTTTGTCCGTTATCCTGATAGAATTTGAAGGTAGGCGCATTCAGGGCAATTTTGCTTAAGCTGATGTTGCCATCCTTGTCCACAGAGAAGCTGCCGTTGCCGACAGGCCAGACCGCCGTGATGGTCTGGGACAATGCCGCAACACCGGAGGAGAATACATAACTACCTTTTTCCTCGTAATAATCACCTCGGATAACTGCCACCGGATCTCCATATTTTTTCTGATTGGCGGTCAGCTCGCTTTCGCTGCTTGCAGGTACAGCCTGATATTTATCTTTCTTACCTTTTACCTTGTAAATACCCAGATGTTTAGCGTCCTCGCTAATCGTAATATTATCGTTAGGTGTAAAACCTTCTTCACCATCCTTATACAAATCCCGATAACCCCAAAGGGTAGCTCCATTCACATTCTGCTTCTCATATCCCTGCAAGGACAACGGAGTTTCCAACGTTACATCACCGGATTTTGTTGTCGAAAAATACTCGGACAGTGAATCCACTACAGACACTTGGTTCATATAGTGACCGTCCACATAAACAGAATACAGATCAGACAAAGCCGCAAAAGGATTTGCCCAAGAATATCCCTTGGTCATAACCTCGGTGATAGCCGTTCCTTTGCTCTGCATGCCGGCAGAGGGTGTACTCCACCAGCTAAGATTATTTGTCTTTACGTGTAGCATATCTGTAGCAATACCGGTGCTGGTGTTGGTGTAGCCCTCGGCAGAGCTGCCCGTAGCGGTACTCATATATAACCCCGCTGCATTTGGCGCACTTTCGTGTCCCATCTTGGTAAAGCCCTTCATTTGCGTATGGAATTGCAGACTGCAATTTTCCATCCAGGGCTTTTTATATCCATCGTAATATCCGGCTTCAAACGCACAGCGAACGCCATAGGTTCTCCCTTTATCGTTATCGTCATAGCTCAGATGACCCGAGGAACTCTGCCCATTGTACACGCCCGCATCCAAAGCGATGATGGAATAGGTGGTTGTTACGCTATACTTAAAATTACCCAGTGCATACTTCACGATGATCGAGGACCCATTATCCCCAAAATCTACGTTTCTGGTGTCCCAAGATATCTCCTCAGAATCCAGCGTGAAATAGGGACGCTGATAGATGCCCTTCGTGAACACCATGTCATACGCCTCTTTTGCGGATGCAGTGGTTCGTGCAGGTACCGTCGCCAGATAGGTGTTTGCATTACCACCTGCAGCATTTGCTCTTCGCAATACATACAGGCGCAGGTAGTCGTTTTGAATCCACCGCACCGCCCATCCGTTATAGTTCTCTTGCCCACTTGAGGTGGCAGCGTTCTCGTTCCTTACTGCACCTACCATTGCATAGGCCGTCTGCGGAACTAAGCTTACAATCATGAACAGTATAAGCAGGATACACAAAATCTTCTTCTTCATTTTATTTCCTCCTCCGTTTCACCATAACTTTTCGGAATCTTCAGCCTTGATTTTATAAGGCTTCCTACGATTCTTCCAGCATAATTTCCAAACTTCTTCCTCTGCTAGAACGCTGGCATCTGAAACCGAAAAATCCCTTTTTTCTTATCTTTCGGCTTTACAAACACCAGTTTCTTTTTCTATGTGCCGCTTTTTTTACTTCAACATATATGCCTTTAACTGTCCTCGATTGTCGATATTTAATTTATGAAATACCGATGACAGATGCTGTTTCACCGTGCGCAGTGTCATATTCATATGTTCTGCAATTTCCGCATTGGTCCATCCCCGGTTCGCCAGCATAGCAATGGTAAATTCCGTAGTCGTCAGATTATCGGCAATATCCTCTTTCGTCTCCGGATTATGGATTCTCCGCCAGCCATAACTGAACTGATATGTGATCTGAATCACTTTCTTGTATCCTTCCGGATCATCGGTCTTCAGACAGGTTTCAATCAGCCCCTGCAGCAAACCATGATGTTCTCCGATACCCTCAATCAATCCATCCGGTTTTGCGATTCTCCAGGCTTCCATAAAATATGCTTTTGCCGCTTCTGATCGACGCAGGTTCATGCATGCCATAGCACCCATAAGATTCTGATAGATCAACGCGATCGGATAAATCTCTGTACTCAGCATCTTGCAGGTTTCCACAATTCCAAGGGACTTTTCATACTCCTGCTCCAGATAAGCTTTGTGCGCCAATACATAACAGCCCCACAACCGCATTCCTTTTGGCAGTTCCTTCAGATACTCTGACGGGGACGGGATTTCGTCCATGGGCAGATGCAGAAGCGTACTGGCAGCAACAGCCACAAAAATTCCCATCGCCTTTGTTTTTCGATCTGTCTCTACGGAAAGAACCTGCCTGAGGTTCACTTTCAGGCTTTCCAATCCACCTTTCGCAGCATTGATATGATTCAGGGAAAGATTGGCAAATATATGGATCAGGCATGCTGACAGGCGCAGCATCGGATCCGAATGATTCAAATATAATTCTGTCAGATTTACTGCCTTATCATGCTGCCCGGTAAAATAATAGTATTCACAATATGCCATCTTTTTTACATCTGCATTCTGAATCTGTTCGATCATGGCAAGGCACTGTCCCGGTTGAAATGCCGTGCTCATAAGAAGCATTGGAATGTGTATTTTTTCAGCCTCTCCTGAGTTCTCTGACGGTTCCATCTCCCTGTTCGCATTCTCTCTGTCAGCTGTCTCTATTCCTAAAATATAATCTGTGGATACCTGAAATTCTCTTGCGATCCGTACCAGAAGATCACTGCTGATTGACTTTGTCTCTCCACTGAATATTCTGCTGATCTGTGAAGGTGCCACACCCAGGCGCCTTGCGAATTCACTTTTTGATATTCCTTCAATTTCACATAATCTTTCCAGTTGTTTTCCCATTGAAGATATTTCTTGCTTTTTTCCCATATCTATCCATCTTCTTCCTGTTGCATCATTACATTTTGATGTCTTTAGTATATCAAAAAAACGTTTTTTTACCATCGTACTATTTTTGAAAAAATCGGTGTGATTTTTAATATTTTTGCACAGAAAAAAGAGAAGAAATTGCAAATTTGCAATTTCTTCTCACCACATTCTTCATTTTCTATTTTTCCGCTATCGCCTGCTTTTTCTTTTCCCGCAGTTCTTTAAAAAAGTTGCTCAGCATCGAAGAACATTCTTTCTGACAGACACCCTGCACGATTTCCACCTGATGGTTAAATCCTGCAATCTGAAGCAGGTTCAGAACTGATCCGGCACAGCCTGCCTTTGGGTTCATACTTCCGATCACCACGCGATCAATTCGCGACTGCACCAGTGCACCGGCGCACATCTGACATGGTTCCAATGTCACATACATTGTGCAGCCTTCCAGCCGCCAGTCTCCCAGCTTTTTGCTCGCCTTACGGATTGCATTTAATTCTGCATGGGACAAGGTGTTTTTGTCTGTATTTCGACGGTTGTAACCACGGGCAATGATTTTGCCGTCTGCATCATTTACGATGACACAGCCAATAGGTACTTCGTCGATGGCGTATGCTTTTTTTGCCTGTTTTATGGCTTGTTTCATATATTTTTGATCCAAATTCATACAAATTTAACCTTTCTGTATTTTTTTTGGAAAAAGTGAGTTTTTTTAGGAAAAAAACCGTCTTATATATATGTAAAGAAAATTTACATATACAAAGGAGGTGTCCTAATGGATATAAAAAAATTAAACGACATTATAGATGTTTTTCTAAAATGTGGTTACTTCTTGGTTTATATCATCGTCTTACTCAAGTAATGTCCATCTTATCCTAAAACTAATAGATGTTCCAACTATGGAACATCTATTTTATATATATCCTACCAGAAAATGCTACATGAGGCAATTCATAAAACTCGCATTTTGAAGGACAGATCGACTTGTATAGAGGATCTGCCACGATGATTTTTGCATCTTTTAATGCTTCTTCCATGGCTTCTTCCCCAAGGACAATGGCGTCTTTTTCACCAATCAGATTTTCACATTCTTTTAAAGGACAAAGTACTCGGGTTGAACGTCCATGCACCTTCTCGATGCCTGCTGCCAGAGAGCCCATGGTGACAGGTTCACCGATCAGGGTGATTTCGGCATCTTTCTGCATGCGATTTTGCAAATATATCAATTTCTCCGTTTGCTGTCCTTTTGCATTTTCCAGTGCTTCTGAAATATTCTCTGCCAGCCACTCATTTGGTGTTCCGATCACATACGGTGCTCCGAACTTTTCCTGAAGCACTTTTGCTGCCCGCAGTCCAACCGCAGACACTACCAGATTGACATCCACAGATCCTGCCATTTGCAATGTTTCCAAAGAATCACCCATCGCCCAGGTAGATAATACATTCCAACCATATTTTTGCAGGTTTTCTTTCAGCAGATTTACATTTTTCTGCGGTCCGAAGTCTAACGGGGTTATACCCAGCAAGTTCACGCTGCGTCTAAATCTGATTTCCGTTTTCTGTATAACATTCTTTGTATCCGTTTTTTCTGTAAATCGCTTTGCGATTTCCTCCAGCGCAATACCTGCGCCATATACATAATCATGCATGCCGTTTGTTGGCACAGCAAACGTCGGAATCCCGGTTTCCGTCTCAATCACTCTTGCAATCGCCGGAAAATCCGTCCCGTTCATAAAAGGAATCGGTGAACCTGCCAATGCAATAAATTTTGGATGTAATTCCCGCGCCGCATGTTCAATATCATCAATAAATTTCCGGTCATTTCCCATAATGGCATCAATTTCTGTCAGACCTGAGATAAAGATCAGGCTGTCCTGATCGTACCAGCGGATCTCATCATGTGTATTGTAAGTAGAATTACATCCGGAAGGATCGTGCATCACTGTCATTCCGCCAAGCTCGTACAATGCGGAACAGACACCAGACACATCTGCCGTATAAATTGGTATGATTCGATATGATTGTCTCATAGGCAGCACTCGCACCCCCATCCTTTTTGTACTACAAGTTTTTCTGTATCTTTTTCCTCACGATACGCCTCCATCATCAATTCCGCAGTTCTGCGGATACCATCAAATCCATACAGACCTTCCCCCTGCACCAGATTTACAAAATGACGGCTGCGACTAAAATATGCAGCTTTCTGTCCGATGGCAAGTACTTCCTCTTCGCCGCCTCTTGGCAATACACGCATTTTTACCTGAATTGTAGCGATCAGTTCCAATTCCGGTGCATATTTCTGCAGCCAGTCAAACGCTGATTTCTCCTCCGGACTGATGCCGTCCAGATATACCGCCTTTACGTTAAATCCATGCGTCAGAAGCAGTTTTGCCAGTCCCAGTGGTCTCGGATGATACAGGTAATCCAGGGTGATCGGCATATCTCCGATCAGTGCTTTCGCTTTTGCCAGAACTTCCTCACAGGCAGAGCGCTCTACATCTAATTTTTCTCTGCTCAGTTCCGGAATCCCCAAGGCATCCGTCAGCTGCTTTAACTGTTGCTCGATTTCTTCATAATCAAAGCTTCCCGGCAGATACAGATGCGCACGGTGCAAGCGACGCGCCTGTGTCTCCATACCGTATTTTCCCGCCGGGTAGATATCCAGAAACAATCGTCCCTTACTCATGTCCAACAAGTCCTGCCAGGTTTCACAGGCTTGAAGTTCCCGCACGGTATAACCATATCGTCTTAACAAGCGCTTGATATCACTGCTTTCATCCAGTAAAAAATCATTGCCGAATACCGATACCGTTTTTTCATCTGCTTCACACTCCGGCAAAGGATCATACATGGCTTTTCGCAGCTTCTGATCCGGCGTCAGACCATGTTTTTGCATGATTGGATCCATGTAGCATCGAATAAAACAAATATCCGGGAAACGGCGTTCCAATTCATCATAAATATAAGTCAGATTGCTTCCCACAAAGTGATGCAGGCATACCGTAAACAGCAGCACTGCCTTCGGATGATCCCCACGCTTGTTCAGTACATCCGTCACACCCTCGATCGTGATGTCCTCTAAATTGCCGTTTAAAACATGTTGTTCTTCCACAATGACAAAAGAAAAACGATCTGCCGCATTCATTTCTGCCGCTGTCAGTACAACACCGCGCATACAGTTGTCCGCACAGACATAGATTTGAATCGCTTCTGGTACCAGCATTCCGGTATGTACAATATTCCAATTACCGTGAACCGGAGAATTATACTCTAATTCAGATGCAAACGGTGCAGGAAAACATGCATCTTTGATTTTTACCACAGCGTCTTTTGGATCTACTGTTTCCCCTACTCGCTGCAACATCTAATTTTCCTCCATAATACCACCGCACAGGGTGTACATTTCTTTTGCAATTACACGATATTCCTCTGCCATAGCACTGTCCGGATAACACTCCATCAGTGTCATTCCCTGCGCTTCTGCCAGTGCCACCTGCTCGCTGTGAGACAAAGTTCCAATAACTTCTGTATGAAAATCAGCTGCCAGTTCTGCAACTTTTTCTTCTTCCCGCAAAACATCCCTGCGGTTCAGAATAATACCGCCAAGTTGTGCATAGCCGCGGTTTTTGAAGTTTTCCACCGCCATGGCAATATTAGCCGCTGCATGGATTGCCATATTTTCTCCGGAAGTGATGATAAATACTTTGTCTGCATAACCATTTCGCATTGGCATAGAAAATCCGCCACAGACTACATCTCCAAGCACATCATATAAAATAACATCCGGCTTGTATACATCATACGCCCCCGTTTCTTTTAATTTTTCCAGAGCTGTGATAATCCCACGGCCGGCGCATCCAAGTCCTGGTGTCGGTCCTCCGGCTTCCACACAGATAACACCGTTGTAGCCAATGCGAATCATATCTTCCAGCTCTAAGCTTTGTTTTTTCTCGTTATATAAATCCAGTACAGTTGGAACTGCTTCCCCATGACGAAGCTGGATCGTAGAATCAGCCTTCGGATCACAGCCAATCTGCATAACCGTCAGCCCCATCTCTGCCAGCGCTGCTGCCACATTGGATACAGTTGTAGATTTTCCGATTCCACCTTTTCCGTATACTGCTATCTTGATCACTGTTCTGCTCCTTCCTCTGCCGGAGTGATAACGTTAGAATAAGCCGTTTTCGCTGATACACCTTTCAAACGTCCGATTTTTCCGGAAAGTGCACTGATGGTATTCTGCGGTGCATCAATAGCGATACTTATGATACTGATGCCCTTTGGGCGATATGGAATCCCCATCCTGCCGACAATGTACTGGCGCGCTTCGTGAAGAAGGATATTTAATTCTTCGATGGCATCCTCCTGTTCAACAATAATTGATATCACCGCCACTCTGGTGTCCATGTATGGTTTCCTCCTTTTCTGGCTGATAATTTACTTTTTCGAAATGCATGAAAGCAGAGAAAACTGCACGCAGACACGAACAATTTCCTGCATACGCTGCGCCGCTTATCTCCGCCCGTTCCCGCGAACTCACCCGCAAAACCAGCGGGTTCAAACACACTCCCACGGGCGGGCTATGCTCGCTTCTGCAACGGAAATTGCTCTACCGTCTTGCGTTGCAGTTTTTCTCTGCTTTTCATTGCACATTCACACTTCTAAACATGTTTCATTTTTTAATCGAATACATGTGAGACTCAATTTCAAGAATGCCCTCGGCATTCTTGCTGCGAGATGCACGTCATGCAATGCATGACATATTCTTCTGGGCATCTCTGCAAGTCTACACTCCGTATATAATTCTAGTCAGTGTAAACTTACATATTCGCCTCAAAATTATTGCACTCTACATTTTCTAGCAAATACGTGGCAACAGTTCGCCGCCTGGCTGCGGAAGTAATGCCTGTGTTCCGATCTCTGTCTCCATCACGACTCTGCCCGGTTCATCGGCAATTACTTCACCGATAATTGCTGCATCTGCAGAATACGGGCATTTACGCAATGTCTCTACGATGGCATCTGCTTCTTCCTTCGGTGCCATGATGACAAGCCGTCCCTCGCAGGCAAGGTATAACGGCTCTAATCCAAGCATTCCGCAGACACCTTTTACCTCCGGCTGTACCGGAACGGCTGCCGCATTCAGACGGATTCCAACATTGCTCTGTCCTGCGATTTCATATAAAACAGTTCCGACACCACCTCTTGTGGCATCACGAATGACATGCAGATTATGTGTGGTGTCCATTATAGCTTTTACGGTTCCCCATAACGGTGCGCAGTCACTTGTCACATCCGCATCGATACCAAAATCTTCTCTTTCTAATAGAATCGTGCATCCGTGGCGTCCGATATCACCAGTTACAATAATTGCATCGCCCGGTTTTGCCAGCTCACCGCCAACCGTTACACCTTCCTGAATCTCGCCCATTCCTGTGGTTGTGATAAAAACACCATCTACCTGACCTTTTCCGGCTACTTTGGTATCACCGGACACAATATGTACGCCAGCCTCTTTTGCAGTTTTCTCCATTGCTGCTGCAATTTCTTCCAGTTTTTCCATCGGGAAGCCTTCTTCAATGACAAATGCGCAAGTCAGATACAATGGTTTTGCACCCATGCAGGCAAGATCATTGACGGTTCCGCAAATTGACAGTTTTCCGATATTTCCACCAGGGAAAAATGCCGGTGATACGATAAAACCATCAGTGGATACTGCCATTCTTCCTGCTGGCGGAACCAGTACAGCCGCATCATCTGCAGTCAGATCAGGATTTGCAAAATGCTCCTTAAATACCTGGTCAATCAATTCGGATGTCTGTTTTCCTCCGGCGCCATGTGCCATTGTGACTGTTTTATTTTCCATTATGTTTTCCTTCTTTCTGTTACTGTATAACTTTATTTTTATGAATACTGATAGTACGCAGAGCAGGCTCCTTCTCCAGATACCATGCAGGCTCCGATCGGGTGCTGAGGTGTACAGCCTTTTCCAAACACTTTGCAGTCGGATGGTTTGCATTTTCCCTGCAATACATCTCCGCAGCGACAGGCCGGATTCGGTTTTCCTTCAATTTTTGGCATCTGATATTTGATGCGGGCATCAAAATTCTGCCATTCCGGTCTTAATTTCATACCAGAAGCAGGGATTACGCCCAGTCCACGCCATTCGGAATCGCAGGCTTCCATCATTTCATCCACCAGAACCTGTGCTTCTTTACTTCCATCCTGTGTCACCACACGCGGATAGCAGTTTACGAAAAACGGCTTTCCTTCCTGGAATTTCACCAGTGAAACTGCCAGCGCTGTCATCAGTTCTTTTGCGGTAAATCCTGCCACAACACCGCTGACACCTTCCTCTGTCAACGCTTCACACAGACGTGTTCCTGTAATGGCATTGACATGTCCCGGATATAAAAATACATCTGCGCTGCCCTTTAAAGCCTCGTAAGCCTGTGGCATTGTCTTATTGGCAACTAATAGGGAATAGTTATCCAGGCCGTCCTCTTTTGCTGCCTTGACTGACAGACAGCCCGCCGGTGTCGTTGTCTCAAATCCGACAGACAAAAAGGTCACCTGTTCTCCCGGATGCTCTTTTGCATATTTTTCAGCATCTGCCGGAGAATATACAACATGGATTTTTGCTCCCTGCTCTCTGGCTCCCGCAAGGCTCATTTTTGTGCCCGGCACACGCACCAGGTCGCCAAATGTACAAATTGTCACGCCTTTTTCCAATGCCAGGTAAATTGCCTCATCGATAAAACTGACCGGTGTTACACAGACCGGGCATCCCGGTCCGGAGATCAGTTCTACCTGTTCAGGAAGCAATTTTCGGATTCCCAGACGGAAAATTTCATGTGTATGCGTTCCGCACACTTCCATGATCCGTACTTTTGGACCGTTATAATTTTCTATGATTTCACGGGCAGTTTTCTTTTTATTTTCGCTGTTTGTCTCTCCCATTACAGAAATTCCTCCATGAGCTGATCTGTCTCGCTCTCATCCTCATCGGTAATCTTTGCGATGGCCACACCTGCGTGAACCATAACATAATCTCCCGGCTCCAGATCTTCTAAAAGCTGAGAAGAAACCTCTCGTTTTGCACCGCCAGCATCAATGACTGCTGTGCCGTTGCTGATTTTTACTACCTTTGCTGATAAACCTACACACATATATTTTTCCTCCTAAAAATGCTAAATCTCTTTTTCCACTTTCTGTAACCAGTTCATTCCATAGGCCGCCTGGCCGATCGCAATTCCTCCATCGTTTGGTGGAATCATACGATGTCGTAACACTTCAAAACCTTCCTGCAGCAATTGTTCCTCGGTCAAACGCAACAGTAATCGATTCTGAAATACACCGCCACTCAAAGCGACCTTATTTCTACCGGAACTTTTTCGGGCTTCTATGCAAGCTGCAACAATCAGTTCTGCCAGCGTCTGATGAAACAGATAAGCCAATGCTCCACTGTCTGCACCTTGTAATTTTGCTTCTACGATCCTTTGCACCAGAGTTTCCGTATCCAAAATACACAACATATCTTTCTGATTCACCGACTGTTTGTCTACCGTCTGCCAGATATTCTGTTTTTTATTTGAACCCAGTATCTGTTTCTGTTCAAAAGCTTCTGCTGCAAACTGCAGCGCCGTGGATGCTTCACCCTCAAAACTCGACTGCCGTCGGATTCCAAGAATCGCGCTGACCGCATCAAAAAGCCGTCCCGCGCTGGTCGACATCACCGCATTGATCTTTCGATCTGCCATGGTAAACTGCACCTTGCTTTCCTGTTCACTGCAAAGTCCCAGTTTTTCAATGGTCTCCCATGCTTTTTCACGGTCTTTTATATATCCGTAGATCATGGAAACAGCGATACGCCAGCCTTCTTTTGCAGAAGCATCTCCGCCGATCTGCAAAAACGGTGTAATACTGCCAAATCTGGTAAAATCCTGATAATCTGCCAGCAAAACTTCTCCGCCCCAGATGGTTCCATCCGTTCCATATCCGGTTCCGTCAAAAGAAACCCCGATGACCGGCTCCTGACAGTCATTTTCCGTCATGCAGGATAAAATATGTGCATAATGGTGCTGCACCTGAAGCATCGGATAACCAAGACTTTCTGCCACAACCGTAGAATTGTATTTTGGATGCAGATCACAGACTACCACCTGCGGTTCCACTTCCAATAACGTCTGAAACCGGTGAATCGTTTCCTGCAAAGCCTTCACCGTTCGCAGATCCTCCAGATCTCCCACATACGGAGATGGATAAAAACGACTGTCCACACCAATACAGAATGTATTTTTCAACTCACCGCCAACCGCCAGTACCTGACCTTTCCAGTCCACCGATGTCATAAACGGCAACGGCGCATAACCTCTGGAACGACGAATCATATACGGTTCATTTTTATAAAAATCCATAACCGTATCGTCGGCACGAATCCGAATTTTTCGATTATGTGACAAAATCGCATCGCATAAATGGGATAATTCCGCAACTGCTTCCTCATCATCGCGACAGATTGGTGCGCCGGAAGTATTTCCGCTTGTCATTACCAGTAAATCCGGCATTTCGATACCATCATCATACTGAAAAATCAATAACTGCACCGGGGCATATGGAAGCATCACGCCAACTTTCGGATTTCCCGGTACTACGGATGGGGCAAGCCGCGTCCCAGATGCATTTTCCTGTTCCCGTTTTTTATCCAACTGTAGTTGCTTTTCTCCTGTCTTTTCTAAAACACCGATCTTCTCTTCCGTTTGTTCATCCGAACGTCTGTCCAGAAGTAAGATTGGCTTTTGATGCCCGGTCAGAATCGCTTCCTGCTCCGGTGTCACAATGCATTCCCGTTTTACCACATTCTCATCTTTTGCCATAATTGCAAATGGTTTCGCCGGACGGCATTTTAACATGCGCAATCGACTGACAGCTTCCTCATTTGTCGCATCACAGCACAGATGAAAACCGCCGATTCCTTTGATTGCCACGATTCCGCCATCATGAATCACCTGTCGTGTATACGTGATGGCATCTCTGCCCCGCTCGGCTCTGCCAATCAGATACACCTCAGGTCCACACTCATTGCAACACACCGGCTGTGCATCGTAGCGCCGTGTCTCCGGATCATAATATTCTTTCGCACAATCCGGACACATAGGAAACTCCTTCATACTGGTACGCTCCCGGTCATACGGCAGCGAATCCAAAATCGTCAGTCGCGGTCCGCAACAGGTACAGTTGATAAACGGATGCAGATACCGCCGATCTTTTGGATTGTACATTTCCTCTTTGCATTCTTCACAGATTGCAATATCCGGAGAAACAAAAATCTCACCCTTTGTTTTTTCACTCTCGATAATATCAAAATCTGCAAACTGCAATACTTCCTCTGCCAGAACATTTTCTGTATTTATCTTTAAAATCGCCGCACGTTTCGGTGGATGTTCTTCTAAATCTCTGAGGAATCCATCTACCTGCTCTGGCGAGCCCTGCGCATAAATTTCCACATACGGTCCTTTGTTACAAACACTTCCACGAATCCCATTTGATGCCGCATGACGGCTCACCGTCGGCCGAAAACCAACTCCCTGGACAATACCATACACGCGGATCCGTTTCGTAACTTCGTTCATATCCCTATTCTTCTCCTAATTCAATCGTCCGGACACCGCAAAATGTACAGTATCTACGAATGTTCCGGCAAAATTCGGTGTCATCCGCTGCATACAGTGATCTGCATAAATTACGTCAAAACCACCTTTTTCTACCAGTTCTATATAATCATCCTCATCTCGAAGATGTAAATCTCCATCTGTACGAAGCTCCGGCTTCATCATAAACCAGCTGGCCACAGTCACCTGCGCATCCGGTGCTTTTTTCAAAATATCTTCCCGAATGGCATTTCCAACCACCTGCTGCTGCACAATCAGCACTTTTTTTCCGCTGTAATTTATATCAGAAACCAACTCATCCACCAGCGGATAACCGATTTCATACGGGGTTCCATAAGTACGCTCCAAATATTTTGCCGCTTCCAGTGCCGCCGGTGCCACAACGATATGTTTTTCCACGTTGGATACGGTTCTGACATCATCCAAACCATTTCCCATACCATAACAAATGGCATTTTTTCCTTCTGCCACAAAACGCTCCCGGATACGGTCTGCCGCACGCAGATCACTGATATCCTGCGGTGTCATGCCAAGGATTCCGATATTTCCCGGAATCACATCCTCTTTTTCACCGGCAAACACCCGAAACAGTTCCAACCAGGCTTTTTCCGCACCTTTGTCATACAGCTCCATGCCATCGGTGTCCACCGTCAGAATCGGCAGATCCACCTTTTTCTCCGTCATACGTTTTAAAGCATGATAGTCTGTTCCGATAACAGCCGGAACCGGTGTTCCGATGATCGCTGCAAATTTTGCATCCAGTTTTGTCACCGCATCTGCAAGTTTTGCCACCAGACGGTCATCTCTGCCAAGAATTGCATCCATATCGCGAAGTCCTGCGCTGAACAGTGCACTTTTACTCTCAAACCAGCGCGGCTCATCAAATCCACAAATATTTCCGGTACAGCCGCCGGCATCACAGATTACGATAATGCCGCCAAATTCATATAACACAGACACCGCGCCGGACTGATCCGGTGCAAAAGGTGTCAGATATTTTCTCAGTCCTCTCATTGCTCTATACCTCCGCCAGTGCCTCAAACAGTCTGCGGACGCCGGCAT